>NZ_QQSV01000001.1:0-300000 GCF_003351145.1 Meiothermus sp. QL-1
CCTGGAGGGGAGACTGAAGACCGCCACCCTCAAGCGGGAAGGGGAGCACTGGTACATCGTCTTCGTCTGCGAGGTGGAGCCCCGGCTTCTTCCCCCCAATGACCAGGCCATCGGGATAGACCTGGGCACCAACCCCCACTTCCTGGTGACCTCGGAGGGGGAGATGGTCGAAGCCCCTCGGCACTACCAAAAGGCTCAGGAGCGGCTTGCCCGCAAGCAGAGGGAGCTATCCAGGAAGAAGAGGGGGGGCTATCGTTGGAACCGGGTGAAGAGGGAGCTGGCAAAGCTCCACCGGAAAATCGCCAACCAGCGCAGGGACTTCCACCACAAAATAGCAAGGAGGCTTGTCAACAAATATGGCACGATTGTCCACGAAGACCTGAACGTCCTCGGCCTGGCCCGCTCCCGCACCGCCAAGGGGGTGCTGGACGCGGGCTGGGGGCAGTTTCTTGCAATCCTCGCCTACAAAGCGGCAGAGGCTGGTAGGCGGGTAGTCAAGGTAGACCCAAAATACACCAGCCAGGACTGCCCAGCGTGCGGCCACAGGCAGAAGCGCCCCCTCTGGATACGGGCGTACACCTGCCCTGGGTGTGGGACGCTCTTCCACCGGGACGTGGCCGCAGCGCTGAACATCCTGGCCAGGGCTCGGACGGAGCCTGCGGGGATGGATACGGCAAGGGCCGTCCCGTGAGAACCGCGACTCCCCGTTCTTCAGAACGGGGAGTCGTCACCCCATCTCAGCGCCTTGTGCCTGGCCCTCGGGCCGGGCTGTGCTTTCAATATTCAACCCAGTTGTGCGGGCCCCTTGAGTAGAATACTCCGGATGGTGGAGCTGCAAAGCAAGATGCCTTTGGGGGTAGGGCTATGAGCAGACGGGCTTTGGAGGAGGCTTCCCTCGAGCAGACCCCCCTGTTTGGGGCCCACTTGCGAAAGGAGTAGGTTGTGGAGGCTACCCCGCCGGGTGCGTTTGAGTCCTTGCGGCGCCTACTGCTGAGGCCGGAACTGGAGGCTTTGAAGGAGCTCAGGGACCCTGAGCGCTGGGAGGAGCAGGTGGCCCAAGTTTTGCCAGGGGCGCTGGTGCGCCGCCTCAAGCAAGACCGGGCTTTGCAGTATGCGCTGGCGCCGCTGCTGGAAGAAACTTTTGCCCAGTTGGTACGGCGCAACCCGGGGCTTCTAGTGGAGATTCTCTTTCCGGTGCTGCTGCCGGCCATTCGACGGGCAGTAGCCAGCTTGTTTGCTGCCCTGACCCAAAGCCTCAACCAAACCCTAGAGCAGGTCTTGAGCCCGCAGGGGCTGCGCTGGCGGCTCGAGGCCCTTTCTACAGGGCGCTCCTTTGCGGAGGTGGTGCTCTCCCACACCCTTTTGTACCAGGTGGAGCAGGTCTTGCTCATCCACCGCGAAAGCGGCCTTCTGCTGGCCCATGTGGTGGGAGAGGGGGTACAGGTTCAGGATGGGGTTTTGGTCTCGGGGATGCTCACGGCCATAAGTGACTTTGTGCGGGACTCCTTCGACCCCAGCGCTGGGCTCAACACGGTGAACTTCGGCGAGCGGGTGCTGGTGGTGGAGCAGGGGCCTCGAGCCCTCCTGGCGGCGGTGGTGCGGGGCACCCCCCCGCCCGGGCTGGCTGAGCGGCTGGGAGAGGTGTTGGCCGAGGTGCACACCCGTTTTGTTCAGGAGCTTCGCCACTACGACGGCGACAACCGGCCCTTTCAGCAGGCCCATGGCGCGCTGGAGGGTTTGCTGGAGACCCAGTTCAAGCCCCGCCCTTCCACCCGCCCGTACGCGGCTTGGTTGGTAGGAGGGCTAGGGGTGGCCCTCCTTTTGCTCCTGGGGCTCGGTCACTACCGGGATGAGCGGGCTTGGCGCGCCTACCTGCAACGTCTGGAGAGCACCCCCGGCATTATGGTGGTGGAGGCCCCCCGCCGCTACGAGCTGCGGGGCCTGCGCGATCCCCTGGCCCCCGATCCCAAGAGCCTGCTGGCCGGCCTCCCCCTCAAGGCAGAGCGAATCAGGGCACACTGGCAGCCTTACCAGTCGCTCGAGCCCGAGATGGTGCAAAAACGCATCCGGGAACGCCTGGATACCCCACCTACGGTGCACCTGGCCTGGCGCGAGGGGGTGCTGGTGGTCTCGGGCCAGAGCACGGAGGCCTGGATTGGCCGCCTGCGCAACCTGGCCCCGTTGCTAGGGGTGGAGCGGCTGGACACGAGCGGGCTTCGGGTTCTTCCCCAGTAGGAGGTCCGGGTGATCCAGAAGAAGGTGTGCATGCTGGGGGCTTTCGCTGTGGGCAAGACCAGCCTGGTGGCCCGTTTTGTGCACGGCTTCTTCTCCGAGAAATACCACACCACCATCGGGGTCAAGATTGACAAAAAGCTCTTGGAGGTGGAGGGAAAGCGGGTGGGGCTGGTAGTTTGGGACCTGTACGGCGAGGACCGCTTCCTGCGGGTGGAGCCCTTTTACCTGCGTGGAAGTGCGGGCTACTTGCTGGTGGCCGACGGCACCCGGCCAGAGACTTTAGAGGTTGCGCAGGAGATGCAAGAGCGGGCCAGCGCCGAGCTGGGGCCGGTGCCTTTTGTTCTACTGCTCAACAAGCACGACCTGCCCTGGAGGCTGGAGGGGGCCCGGGTAGAGGGGCTGCGGGCTTTGGGTTGGGCAGTGCACTACACCAGCGCCAAAAGCGGCGAGGGGGTGGAGGAGGCCTTTTTGGCCCTGGCTCGGCGCCTTCTTTCTTAGGAGTGGCGCCCTGCCCACCAAAGCAGGAGGACGAGGATGGCCAGCCAAAGCCACCAGCGCCGGGCCCACCCCAGCGTGGGCGGTCGGGGGAGAGGGGTAAGGGTCGGTGGGCGGGCAGGGGGCTGCATCTCCAGGCGTTGACCCCGCTTCAGGTGGTAAACCGCCTTGTCGAACTGCCCCTTCCTGCGGTAAGCCGCGCCCAGGTTGTGGTGGGCCAGGGGGTAGTCGGGGTGTTGCTTGAGCACCTCCTGGTACAGGGCAATGGCCTGGTCGATCTGGCCGGCCTCGAGGGCCAGGTTGGCCAGGTTGGTCTTGGCCCGGAAGTGGCCGGGGTCGCGGCGGAGGGCCTCCTCGAAGGCGGCCCGGGCTTCTTCGCGCTGCCCGGCCCGAATGCGCAGGAGCCCCAGGGCCGTCCAGGCCTCGGCTCCCAGGTGGGGGTCCTCCAGAAGGAGGCGGAGCTGGGCCTCATCCCCGGCCTCGAGGGCCTCGAGGGCCTTGTGAAACCCCGCCAGGTCGAGGTAACCCGCCACCAGTTCGCCGTCTTGCTGCAAAACCCGACGGGCCTTTTCGTAGGCCTTGAGCCGGAGCCAGTCGCGCAGCTCGATAAGGACAGCCAACCCCTCTGCATCGCCCGCCTCGCCCGACAGCAGGCGCTTGCGGGCCTCGTCGTAACGCCCCGCCCGAATCAGGTCCTCCAGTGCCTCCATCGCCTCCCTATCCCGAGCTTTTCACCCGGCCCAGCTGGCGCTTGGAAAGCACCAGGTCGAAGCTGGCTCGGGCCCGCTCCTTCATGGTCTCGATGGCTTTCCAGTTGGGCTGGCGTCGGCCCAGCACCGCAGCGGCCAAGAGCTCGGGGTCCCCGGGTAAATCCACGCAAGGGGCCCCTGCATCGCGGCAGAAGCCGGCCACCTTGGGGTCGTAGGCTATCCCCGCAAAGGGAGTGCCAAAGGCAGCCGCCAGTATGGCCCCGTGCAGCCTGACCGAGACCACATAGCCGGCCTGAGCCAGCAGGTAGCTCACCCGCCGAGGGTCCCAGGCCAGCTCGCGGGTGAAGCTCTTGAACTTCTCCAGCACCGGTTCGTCGAAGCCCGGCTGCAGCGCCAGCACCGCCACCTCGTACCCTTCCACCCGCAGCCGCTCGGCCAGCCGGTGCAGACTGGCGTTGGCCGCTTCAGTGCCGTACTTGGGCACCAGGAGCACCATGTTCGGCTCTCGCTCGACAGGGGGCGGGGTCAGGAGCAGGGCCGGGTCGGCCCCCAGGTGGGCCTCCAGCCCCAGCCGGCGGGCATAGCTGAGCGAGGTCTCGTCGCGGAGGAAGCAAGGCACCCCGCGCAGAGCCCGCCGCACCCGCTGCTCCCCCCAGGGGCTCAAGGGTCCAAGGGACTGGTTGAAGACGTAGACCGGCTTGCCCCGCCGCCGGGCCAGGGCGATGATGGAGAGGTAGTACCAAAGGCTCAGGCGGGAGGTCTTGTCCTGCAACAGCCCGCCACCGCCCGAGAGGAGCAGATCAACCCGGCCCAGGGCCTGCCAGACCCTGAGTGGGTGGGTCCGCTGCACCGCTTCGACCCCGTAGCGTTCGGCGGTCTCGCTGGGATTGCTGGAGAATACCACGGCCTGGTGCCCGCGGGCTTTAATCTCTTGCACCATGGCCTCGAGGATTGCCTCATCGCCGGCGTTTTTGAAACCGTAGTACCCGCTGACCCCCACGCGCATACACATCCCCCGGTTCTACGCTACATCCTGCCACACCGGTCGGCTAGGGGCACCTACCTGAGCCACCATTGCCGGAGCCGCTGCATCGCCCAGACCCCCACCAGCCCCAGGAGAAGGCCCAGCAGGAGTCCGTTGAGTACCCGGAAGAAGGAGATGGAGAGGGGGGTGTGGTAGTGGGCAAAGGTGTTGAGGATGGAGCCCATGCCCACTGCCACCAGCACCAGCAGAGCGTTTTTGAGCCAGGTGGGCCAGGGCAGAAGCAGGGCGATGGGAGCCAGGGCGTGGGCGAAGATCTCCTTGAAGCGGGGCCGCACCATCACGTCCTGCAAAAAGGCCCGAAGCTGTAGCTCCCACTCGGGCACCAGGCTGGGGGCCGCATCGTTGCCCCGCCGCAGCACCGCCAGCCCCACCAGGGCCAGCCCCACCAGGGCCAGCCCCACCTCCCCCAGGCGCAGGGGGTGGTTGTACAGCGCGGTGAGGGCCGGCCTGTAGGCCCGGGGCAGGAAGGAGAGGGCCACCAGCAGGGGCGGGACCAGCAGAGTAAGCGAGACCCCGCGGAAGGGTTCCAGTCCCAATACGCTCTCGGGCCGGCTGCCCAGGGCGGCCAGGAAGACCACCCCGAGCAGGGCGTAGACGACCGCGGCCAGCCAGAGCCGAAGCCCCGTGTACCGCTCCAAGAAGCCCAGGGCCGGGAAGACCATGGCGGCGAGGAGGGGCCCGGCCTGTGCCCCCGCCACACCCAAGGCGAGCAGTCCCAAAAGCCCCGCCACCGGGATACCGAAGGGCTGGGGTAGGCCCAGGGCCAGAAGGCCGAGCCCGGCCAGCACCCCCACCCAGGCTGCATGGCGCAGCGGGGAGGGGGTGAAGCTCCGCCCTGTGGGTTCGCCTATGGGGATGCGGGAGCGCTCGAGGTCGTGCCGCAGGGCTTTGAGGAATTCCTCGGTTTCAGTGGGGTTGCGGTAGGGGCGTAGGTAGAGAAGCTGGTGGCCCCGCTCACGTGCGGCCAGGACGAACTTATCGGCCGTTTCGGCTGGGGCGAGCTTGTCCTGCCACTCAGGCCGGATGCTAAACAGCCGGCGCACCGGGAGGCTTTGGGCCAGCTCGGTGAAGCCCCGCTGCGGGGAGCCTTCGATCCAGGCGATGGGCCTTTCGAGCCGCTCGGCCACCCCCTCCAGGTGGGCCTTGTATCCAAGCACATCGAGCCCGGTGAAGATCACCACGCTGGCCTCGGGAGGCACCAGCATACCGTCGTAGCGGCGGTAGGGGTGGTCGAGAGGTCGGGCCGCTAGGTAGTAGCCCTGGGCCTTCAGGGCCTGGGCCAGCTCCAGGTCGTAGCCGGCAGGGAAGAACTCCACGTTGACCGGGGTGGCCAGCCAGCTTCGCCCCCCGAACTGGATCCTCTCGCTGGGAATGGTCCAGAGGGCGGCCAGGCGGTCCAGCCAGTCGGGGGGGCCACTTAGGTAGAACCAGCCTGGACGGATGGGGGCTTCGGGGTAGAGCAGCGCCAGGGTCTGGGCGGGTTGGTAGGTGAGCCTGCCCCGGTTCACCCAACTGCGCACCGGTTGTTCGTAGATAGCAAACCCCTCCACCCCAAGCGAGCGGTAGAAGGCCATCTGCTCCAGCACGCTTTTCCCCTGGGCCCGGGCCTGCTCGATGACCTCCTCACCGTCCATCACCAGCATCACCGGGCCGGGCCGCTCGGCCTGCATCCGGGGCCAGAGGGCCGGCAGCGAGAGCAGGGCCGATAGGCCCACCAGAAGGCGCAACAAGCTTTTCGCGTCCACCCTAACCCCCTAAACTCAGCGTGGACACCAGGCTTCTGACCCGCGCAGTAAGCATGGCCAGGGCCTCGCGGTTGTGGCCCCCATGGGGGATGATTACGTCGGCGTAGCGTTTGGAGGGCTCCACGAAGGACAGGTGCATGGGCCGCACCTGCTCCAGGTACTGCTGGATGACCATCTCCACCGTGCGCCCCCGCTCGGCGATATCGCGCTGCAGGCGTCGTATAAAGCGCACGTCGGGGTCGGCGTCTACGAAGACTTTCAGGTTCATAAGGGCTCGGAGCCGCTCATCGGCCAGAAGCAGGATGCCCTCGAGCACCAACACCGGGGCTGGCCGCACCAGGACGGTTTCCTTCAGGCGGGTGTAGTCCTTGAAAGAGTAGAGGGGCATTTCTACTGGACGGCCTTTTATGAGTTCTTGGATGTGCGCCAGGTACAGATCGAGGTCGAAAGCGCTGGGATGGTCGTAGCTGAGCCGGGCCCGGGCTTGGGGGGCCATGTGGTCTTGGGGTTTGTAGTAGTTGTCCATAGGGAGAAGCACCACGTGCCCCGGGCCCACCGCCTCCATCACTGCTTCGGCCACGGTGGTCTTGCCGCTGCCGCTTCCGCCGGCCACACCTATCACGAACGCGCGGCTCACGGAGCCCATCATACGTTCTACCCCTGGGGGTGGGAAGCACGGCCGTCTGTTAGAGTGGGGGGCGGCTATGGTTGTCCTGGCAGGGGAGGTTTTGGTGGAGCTGAGGGGCACCAATGCTGTAGCCCATCCCGGCCTTGCCTATGCAGGTGGCCTGGGGGGAGCGGTCCTTCACACTGCCGCCATTCTGGCGCGGGTGGGCCTTCCTACCCGCTTCGTGGGGGAGGTGGGGGAGGATTTCCTGGGCCGCTGGGCCCTGGCCCAAATCTCCGGGAACCGAATCGAGACCCGCTTTGTTCGGGCGCGTCCGGAGCTTGGCACCCACTTGCGTTTGGTCGAGCTGGGGGAGAAGGGGCATTCGAGCCTGTATCGGGTTTACGGCGAGACCCGCTTTGAGCCCGACAGCGCGGCCATGGCCCGGGCCCGGTGGTTTCACTTTGGCTCGAGCTGGGCCCTCGAGGCCCGCAACGCTGAGGGCCTTCTGCACCTCCTGGAGATTGCCCTCGAGCACGATATCCCGGTTAGCTTCGATCCCAGCCTGGAAGTCTCCCCAGGAGAGGAGGCCTGGGCCCAGATCCAGCGTTACATGCCCTTCGTCTCGGTGCTCAAAGCCAGCCTGAACGATGCTCGGCGGCTCTTCCCCCTGGCCCCCGATGACCCCCAGGTGCTCCTGGAACACCTGGTGGAGCTGGGGGCTCCTGTCACTGTCCTCACCCTGGGGGCGGCGGGCGCCATGGCCGCCTTTCGCACCCGCATGCTGCGGGTGCCAGGGGTGAAGGTGACGGTGATGGACACCCAGGGTGCAGGGGAGGCCTTCAGCGCCGGTCTGATCTACGGCTTTCTGAAGCACGAGCTTAGCTCCAGGCTGGGGCTTGTGCTCTGGGAGGGCACTTCTCTTCCGGTTATCCTGGCCTCGGCCTGCCACCTGGCGGCCATCACCTGCACCGTAGAAGGGCCGGCCCCGCCGGAACCCGGCCTCAACGCCTGGTGGGAGCGTTTTGGCTAGGCTTGCATTCTGGGATGGTTTTGGGCAGACTGGTGGGGGTGAAGGTTTCCGCAGCCTTGAGTGGGTGGTGGCCTGGATAGCCCCCAGGGCAGCGGTCGTCTACCCCTGGGGCAGCCCCAGGGGCTTTTTGTTTTCGAGGAGCCCTCATGTCAAGAACCCTTCCCGTCAAGAAGACCCTGCTGGCCGACCTCGAGACCCCGGTTACGGCCTACCTGAAGCTCTCCGAAAAAACCTCCCCCAGCTTCCTGCTGGAGTCGGTGGAAGGGGGCAAGGCCTGGGCTCGCTGGAGCTTCGTGGGGGTGGGGGCCAGAAACACTTGGCGCTACAAGGATGGGGTGTTCACCCTGAATGGAAGGGAGGTGCCCACCGAAGACCCCCTCCGCACCCTCTACGAAGCGGTGGCGCGGCCCATCGCCCCCGACCCCGACCTGCCCCTTTTTTGGGGTGGGGCGGTGGGCTACGCTGCGTACGACCTGGTCCGGGCCTACGAGCGCCTCCCGGCCCAGAAGCCCGACCTGCTCGGAATCCCCGACCTTCTCTTCGTGGAGCCGGAGGTGGTGCTGGTCTTCGACCAGTTCAAGCAGCAGCTCCACATCGTGGCCCCGGCGCTAGAGGAGGAGCGGGCCCGGGCCCTGGAGCGTATCGCCTGGGCCGAGAAGAAGCTCAAGGGGCCCTTGCCGGGGGTGCCGGGGGAACGGGCGGGGCGGCGGGTGGAGTTCGTGCCCAGCCTCTCCCAGGCGGAGTTCGAGGCCCGGGTCGAACGGGCCTTGGAGTACATCCGCGCGGGGGACATCTTTCAGGTGGTGCCCTCGCTGCGCTTTTCGGCTCCTCTCGGGGTCCACCCCTTTGCCATCTACCGCGCCTTGCGTTCGGTGAACCCCAGCCCCTACATGGGTTTTCTGGACCTGGGTGAGGTTACCCTGGTCTCCTCCAGTCCCGAAAGCCTCCTGCGCTCGGATGGGCGAAGGGTCACCACCCGGCCCATCGCGGGGACGCGCCGACGGGGCAAGGACGCCCAGGAGGACCGGGCTTTGGCCGAGGAGCTGCTGGCCGATGAGAAGGAGCGGGCCGAGCACGTGATGCTGGTAGACCTTGCCCGCAATGACCTTGGCCGGGTCTGCCGCTATGGCAGCGTGCGCCCCAGGGAGCTTATGGTGGTGGAGTACTACTCCCACGTGATGCATATTGTCTCCACGGTGGAGGGCGAGCTTGCCCCGGAGAAAACCCCTCTGGACGCCCTGGCTGCGGTCCTGCCCATGGGGACGGTGTCGGGCGCCCCCAAGATCCGGGCCATGGAGATCATCGAGGAGCTCGAGCCCGCCCGCCGGGGGGCCTACGGAGGGGCTTTTGGTTACCTGGCCTACGACGGCCACATGGATATGGCCCTCACCCTGCGTACCATCGTGGTTGCGAACGAGGGGGTACACATCCAGGCTGGGGCCGGGGTGGTCTACGACTCCCGGCCCGAGGCCGAGTACCAGGAGTGCTTGAACAAGGCCCAGGCCATGCTGAAGGCGGTTCGGATGGCCGAGGAGGGATTGTGAAGCGGATCCTGATGATCGACAACTACGACTCTTTCACCTACAACCTGGTGCAGTACCTGGGCGAGCTGGGGGCCCGGGTGACGGTCTGGCGCAACGACCAGTTCCGCCTGGAGGACGTGGCCGACCTGGACCCCCAGGGCATCGTGGTGAGCCCGGGGCCCTGCACCCCCAAGGAGGCCGGGCTCTCGGTGCCCCTCATAAAGCGCTACGCCCCCCGCTACCCCATCTTGGGGGTCTGCCTGGGCCATCAGAGCATCGGGGCGGCCTTTGGCGCCCGGGTGGTGCGGCACCGCCTGATTGTGCACGGCAAGACCAGCCCCATCCGCCACGACGGCACCGGCGTCTTCGCCGGCCTCAAGAACCCTCTGCGCGCCACCCGCTACCACTCGCTGGTGGTGGAGGACCTGCCGGACGAGCTTTTGGCTAACGCATGGACGGATGAGGCCGGGGGGCAGACGGTGATGGGCCTGCGCCATCGGCGCTACCCCACCCACGGGGTGCAGTTTCACCCCGAGTCGGTCCTGACCGAGGAGGGGCGGGCCATGCTGGCCAACTTCCTGGCGCTGTGCTGAATAATGGGGGCGATGGCCGTAACGGGACGCGAAGCATCGGTTCGGGAAGGGATGCTCTCCCTCATCGTGCCCACCCACAACCGCCGGGCGCTTCTGGAGAAAAAGCTGCGCGGCCTGGAGGAGCAGGCCGGGCATTTTGAGGTGGTGGTGGTGGCCGACGGCTGCACCGACGATACCCTGACGTTTTTGCGCGGCTACCAGCCTCCCTATCCCCTGCGGGTGCTGGAGACCCCGGGGCTGGGCGCGGCGGGGGCCCGCAACCGGGGGGTGGAGGCGGCTGAGGGGGAGGTGATTCTCTTTTCCGACGACGATGTGATGCTGATGCCGGGGTGCGTTGCCGCCCACCAGCAGGCCCACGCCCGGGCCTCGAGGCCCACCGTTTTTGTGGGGAAATTGCGCCTGCCGAAGGAACTCAAGGGCAGTGGGGCCGCCGAGATGCTGGGGCCCAGGGCTTTTTGGTGGAACTTCACCGGCAACAACAGCAGCCTGCCCAAGGCCCTGCTCAGTGCGGTAGGGGGCTATGACGCCGAGGGGTTTGCCGGCTACGGGGGAGAGGACCCCGACCTGGGCTACCGCCTTATGAGGGCAGGGGCTCGCTTTGTGTTTCTCCCCGAAGCCGAGGCTTTGCACGAGGCCTGGGCCCATCAGGGCGAGGCGATGCGCCGGGCCCGCCGGGCCGGGGCGGCCCATATGCGGGTCTACCGCAAGTATGGGGATTCGGCCATTGCCTGGGCCCTTGGGGTTCACCCGGTGTTGCTGGCGCTGAAGATGGCCGTTCTGCCCTGGGCCAAGCCGTTGCTGGGGCCCAGGGGCGATTTCGAGCTGGCCTACGCCTGGGGGGCATGGGAGGAGTACCAGGCGCCGCGATGAGCCCTCTGTTCAGCGTGGTTATCCCTACCCACAACCGCGCGCCGTTGCTGCGGCGCACCCTGGAGGCTTTTTTGCGCCAGGAAGGCCCCACGTTTGAACTGATTGTGGTGGACGACGGCTCTGTGGATGCTACGGCGGCGCTGCTGGAGAGTTTCCGCGACCCCAGGCTGCGGGTGGTGCGCCAGCCCAACCGGGGCCTGGCCCTGGCCCGCAACGCCGGGGCGGCTCGGGCGGCTGGGGATTTCGTGCTCTTCAGCGACGACGACATGGTGCCCGAGCCTGGCTTTCTTCAAGCCCACCTGGAGCTGCACCGGCGATACCCCAGCGCGGCTGTGGTGAGCCGCAGCTACATCCCCGAGTCGCTGGGCCAGGCGCCCTTCACCCGGTTCTGGCGGGCGCAGACCGAGGCGGGGGTGCGGGGTAAGGGGGACGGAGCCCTCCTTGGCTGGGGGGGCTTCTGGTTTGCCAGCCTTTCCTTACCAAGGGTTTTGCTCCCTCCCGAGCCCTTTGCCTGTTTCCAGGAGTACGGCTGGGAGGAGCACGAGCTGGGCTGGCGGCTTTGGCAGAAGGGGGTCCGGCCCCGCCTGGCCCTTCACGCCCGAGTTGCGCACGAGGACCGGGTCTCGCTGGAGGCCGCGCTGGCCAAGCGGCGCAGCATGGGGCGGATGGCCTGGCAGTTCTACCGCCTGCACCCCCACCCCTTGGTGGCCCTCTGGACCGGGGTGCACCCCCTTTTCAGGGCCTATAAGCGTTGGACCTATCCCTGGGCCAGGGCTGAGCGGCTCTTGGAGGACAGGAGCTGGGAGCAGGGCGAGGGGGCCTTCCGGGGGTACCGCTTCCTGCTCGAGGCCGCCTACGCCCGGGGGCTCCTTGAGGGGCTGGTAAGCCTTCGGTAGGGCGCGCGGCCTGCGCCACAAGTTGAGGTTGCTTTGGTGAGGCCGTCCTCTTCCTTAGACTATGCACTCAGGAGGCAGCGTGGACGCACTGAAGAAAGCCCTTTTGGCGGAGCCTCTGTCCCGTTCGGAGGCCTATGCCCTGATGCAGCGGATTATGGCCGGCGACCTGACCCCGGTGCAGACCGCTGGTGTACTCATGGCCCTGCGTACCCGGGGCGAGACCCCCGAGGAAATCGCTGGGTTTGCCGAGGGGATGCGCGAGGCGGCGGTGCGGGTCAATACCCAGCGCAAGCCTCTGCTGGACATCGTGGGCACCGGGGGGGTGGCCCCGGAGGCCTTCAACATCTCCACCACCACCTGCTTCGTGGTGGCTGCCGGGGGGGTGGCGGTGGCCAAGCACGGCAACCGGGCGGCTTCCTCTAAGTCGGGCTCGTTTGACCTGCTCGAGGCCCTGGGCATTCGGATTGATCTGCCGGTGGAGAAGGTGGCCGAGAGCATCGACACCCTGGGGCTGGGTTTTCTCTTCGCCCGCAACCACCACCCCGCCATGCGCCACGTGGCCCCGGTGCGGGCCGAGCTGGGGGTGCGCACCGTCTTCAACCTGCTGGGCCCTCTGACCAACCCGGCCTTTGCCACCCTGAACCTGGTGGGGGTGAGCAGCCCGGCGCTGCTGGAGACCTTTGCCCGGGTGCTGCGCGATTTGGGCTCGAGCCGGGCCCTGGTGGTCCACGGCCGCATGGAACGGGCAGGCCGCCTGGAGGCGGTGGACGAGCTGGTGCTGGGCGAGAACCAGGTGGCCGAGCTTCGGGACGGGCAAATCCGAACCTACCGCCTGCACCCCGAGGAGGTGGGCCTCAGCCCGGCCCCCTACGAGGCTCTGGGAGGGGGTACGGCCGCCGAGAACGCGGTGGAGGCCCGGGCCATTCTGGGCGGCCAGCAGAAGGGCCCCAAGCGCGATGCGGTGGCCCTCAACGCCGGGGCGGCCTTCTATCTGGCGGGCCAGGTTGAAAGCGTCGCCGAAGGGGTCAGGCGGGCCCAGGAGCTGCTGGAGGCGGGCGTGGGGCTCGAGCTGCTGGAGCGGCTGGTACGCTTTACCCAGGCATGAGGCGCATTCTCGTCGTCTCCAACGGGCACGGTGAGGATACTATCGGGGTTGCGCTGGCCAGGGCCCTGGGGGCCCTGGGCTACGGGGTGGAGGCGGTGCCCCTGGTGGGGCGGGGCCGGGCCTACGAGGAGGCCGGCTTTGCGGTGCGGGGACCCCGGCAGGAGATGCCCTCTGGGGGTTTTGCCCTGGAAAGCCTCCGGGCCCTTTGGGCCGACCTGCGGGCCGGCTGGTTCACGATGAGCCTGGCCCATTACAAGGCCGTGCGGGAAGCAGCACGGGGGGCCTGCGCTACGTTGGTGGTGGGCGATGTGTATGCGCTTGGGGTGGGGAGCCTTTTCGGCAGGCGCCCGCTTTTCCTGATGCAGTGCCGCTCCTCGGTTCGGGCGGGGCCGGGCCGCCCTTACAGCGTCACTGAGCGGCTTATGATGCGGCGGGCGGCGCGGGTTTATCCCCGGGAGGCCGAAGGGGAGACCTGGCTCAGGGCCTGCGGGCTCGGCAACGTGGTCTACCTGGGCAACCCTATGCTGGACGCGCTGGAAGACGACGCCCCGGCGCTTCCTCCTCCCTATTTGCTCCTGCTGCCTGGCTCGCGCCAGGACGCCTACGAAAGCCTTCCCAGGATGCTCGAGGCCGCCCGGCGCTTGGGCGACACGGGCCTCACCCCGGTGGTGGCCTGGGCCGGCTTGCCGCTCGAGGGGACTTCTATGGGCGAGTGGCAGGTGGAGCCACAGCGCTTCTGCCACCCCGATGGCACCACCGTTCACCTGGTCCGGGGGCTTTCCAAAGCCCTCTTGCTGGGCTCGCGGGTGGCTCTATCCACCAGCGGCACCGCCGCCGAGCAGGCCGCCGGGTATGGGGTGCCGCTGGTGGGCTTTCCTACGTCGGGGCCACAGTACACCCGCGCTTTCGCCGAGCGGCAGAAGCGGTTGCTGGCCGACGCCCTGATGCTGGTGGACCCCGACCCTGGGGCCATTGCCGCGGGGGTGCGGCGGTTTTTGGCCTCCGCCGAGCTGCAGGCGCGGGCCCGGGCGGCCGGGAGGGCCGCCATGGGCGAGCCCGGGGCCGCCCAGCGGATTGCCCTGGACCTGCACCGGCACCTCGTTATGTAAATAACAAAACATGGTATAATGAATAGGTGAGCACTGACGTTGCCACCAACTACGATGCATCCGCCATCAAGGTTCTGAAGGGGCTCGAGGGGGTGCGCCACCGGCCGGCCATGTACATCGGGGGCACCCAGGCCGACGGCTACCACCACCTTTTCAAGGAAATCCTGGACAACGCGGTGGACGAGGCCCTGGCCGGCTTTGCCAGCGAGATTGTCACCACCCTTCACCCAGATGGCTCCCTTACCGTAGAGGACAACGGGCGGGGCATACCCGTCGATCTGATGCCCGAGGAGCAGAAACCGGCGGTGGAGGTGATTTACACTGTCCTGCACGCTGGGGGTAAGTTCGAGGAAGGGGCTTACAAGGTTTCGGGGGGGCTCCACGGGGTGGGCGCCAGCGTGGTCAACGCCCTCTCCGAGTTCACCACCGTGGAGGTTTTTCGCGATGGCCAGCACTACCGCATCGACTTCAGCCGGGGCCAGGTGACCCAGCCTCTGCGGGTGATGGGCCCCGCCCCCAAGGGCAAGCGGGGCACCCGGGTCACCTTCCGGCCCGACCCCGAGATCTTCGGGCTCGAGCAGCGCTTCGAGGCCAGCCGTATCAGGGCGCGTCTGCGGCAGGTCTCCTTTTTGGTGGCGGGCCTGCGGCTTGTTTTCAGGGATGGGCTCCACCACAAGGAGGAGGTCTTCTTCGACAAGGGGGGGGTGGGCTCCTTCGCCCGCTACCAGGTCGACGGCGAGGAGCTTTTGTACGAGAAGCCGATTCTGCTTCAGGGCCAGGTGGAAGCGGTGGGCGTGGAGGTGGGTCTGGTGCACACCAAGGGCTACACCCCCATACTGTCCAGCTTTGCCAACATGATCCCGACCGTGGACGGGGGCACCCACGTCTCCGGCTTCAAGACCGCCTACACCCGGGCTTTCAACGCTTATGCCAGGAAGGCTGGCCTGGTGCGGGATAAGGACCTCGAGCCGAGCGGGGAGGACTTGCTCGAGGGACTTTCCTGCGTGGTCTCGGTCAAGATACCCCAGCCCCAGTTCGAGGGCCAGACCAAGGGCAAGCTGTTGAACCCTGAGGCCGGCACCGCGGTGAGCAGGGTGGTTTACGAGCAGCTCACCGAGTTCCTGGAGGAAAACCCCCGCATCGCCCGGCTCATCTATGAGAAGGCCCAGCGTGCAGCCCAGGCCCGGGAGGCAGCCCGCAAGGCCCGCGAGCTGGTGCGCCGGGCCAACCCCCTGGAATCCGACGACCTGCCGGGCAAGCTGGCCGACTGCCAGTCGGAGGACCCTGCCGAGAGCGAGCTTTTCATCGTGGAGGGCGATTCGGCCGGGGGCAGCGCCAAGAGCGGGCGCGACCGGCGCTTCCAAGCCATCCTGCCCTTGCGGGGCAAGATCCTAAACGTGGAGAAGGCCGGCCTCAACAAGGCCCTCAAGAATGCCGAAGTACGGGCCATGGTGGCGGCGATTGGGGTGGGAATTGGCGGCCAGAATGGTGAGGAGGCCCACTTCAACCTGGAGAACCTGCGCTACCACAAGATCATCATCATGACCGACGCCGACGTGGACGGCTCGCATATCCGTACCCTTCTGCTCACCTTCTTCTATCGCTACATGCGCCCCATCATCGAGCACGGCTACCTCTACATCGCCCAGCCGCCCCTCTACGCCCTGCGGGTGGGCAAGGAGGTGCGCTATCTTTACGACGACGAGGCGCTCAAGCAGGCCCTGGCCGAGCTCCAGGGCCGGTCCTACGAGATTCAGCGCTTCAAAGGGCTGGGCGAGATGAACGCCGAGCAGCTCTGGGAGACCACCATGGACCCGGCCCGGCGGGTGCTCAAGAAGGTGGACATGAAGGATGCGGCCTACGCCGCCCAGATCTTTGACGAGCTGATGGGCACTGAGGTGCAGCCCCGGCGGGAGTTCATCGAGGAGAACGCCCGTTTCGCCCAGCTCGACGTCTAGCCTGGCTTTTACTCTAACTCATCCCCCTGTCTGGCATCCTGGGGCCATGCGGAAAGTTTGGGTGTGGGCACTGGTTCTGGGGCCCCTTCTGCTGGCCCTGGCCCAGGCCCTCTCGACCGAGCGGATGCGAGCCGACCTGGAGGCCCTGCTGGCCCAGGGGCCCCGGGTAGCGGGCAGCGAGGCGGCCGCGGCGGCTCGAGCCTACCTGGTCCAGGAGCTGCGCCGGGCGGGCTACACCGTGGAGCTCCACCCCTTTACCTACAGCCGCACGCGCGACCAGGGCTCTTCTTTGCGGGTAGGGGGGGCCACTTTTCCGGTGATGGGCGTGGCGGGAAGCCCTGCCGGGCGGGTAGAGGGGCCGCTGGTGGTGGTGCCGGGGGCCGGGCTGGCAGCCGACTTCGCCGGGCTGGACCTGCGGGGAGCGGTGGCGGTGGTGCGCCGGGGCGGCATACCGGGGTTGGAAAAGGCTCGGCTGGCAGCCGAGCGGGGCGCGGTGGGGCTGGTTTTGCTCACCGAGGAGCCCTCAGGAACCCGGTTTACCTTCGGCGGCAGCAGCCCCATTCCAGGCGTCACCCTGGGGCAGGCGGAGGGGGCGCGGCTTTTGGAGGCAGGGGCTCGAGCCGTGCTGGAGGTGCGCTTTCTTAGCGAGGAGGTGCAGGGGCGCAACGTGATTGCCCGGCGGGGGGATGCCCCTCCGCTGGTTTTGGTGGGCGCCCACTACGACTCGGTGCCGGGGAGTCCGGGGGCCAACGACAACGCCTCGGGCACGGTGACGGTCCTCGAGCTGGCCCGGGTGCTCGCCAGCCATCCCATAGCAGAGCGCACCTGGTTCGTTTTCTTCGACGGGGAGGAGGATGGGCTCTGGGGCTCCCGGCGCTTCGTGGAGGAGTACCCCGGGTTGGTGCAAGGGCTGCGCGCCATGCTCAACCTGGACATGGTGGGGGTGGACGTGAACGGCCGCTTGGGCATCGGCGGTAGCCCGGAGCTCCGGGCTCTGGCCGACTGCGAGGCGGTTGCGGTCCTCTGTGGTGGCGCCCCCGGCGGGGGCAGCGACCACGTGCCCTTTGCCCAGGCCGGGGTACCGGTGCTTTTCTTCTTCCGCGGCCTGGACCCCAACTACCACCGCCCCACCGACACCTACGCCGACCCGGCCCTTATGGCCCAGACAGCCCAGGTGGTGCGGGGCATCCTGGAGCGCCTGCTGCGCTAGGGCAGCCAGTTCCCACCGCAGAGCACCACCGCCAGCCGCTGCGGCAGGGGGTAGTCCATCAGCGCCGGCGCCAGGGCCAAGGCCGCGGTGGGCTCCACCACCTGCTTGAGCCGTTCAAGTATGAGGCGCTGGGCCTGCAGCGTGACCGCATCAGGGACCACCAGGATGCGGCCGACGAGGCGCTGCATCACGGGGAAGGTCTGTTCCCCCACCACTAAGGTGCGGACCGCGTCGGCCACGGTTCTGGGGGCCTGGGACAGGGCCACCCGGCGGCCGGCTGCCAGGCTCTGCTGGGCGTCGTGGGCCCCTTCAGGCTCCACTCCGATCACCTCAATCTCGGGGCGCAGGGCCTTGAGGGCCGTGGCCACCCCCGCGATAAGCCCCCCACCCCCTACGGCCACCAGCACCGCATCAAAGGCCTCCACCTGGGCTAGAAGCTCCAGCGCTAGGGTGCCCTGGCCGGCCATGACCCTAGGGTCGTCGAAAGGGTGGATGAGGGCATAGCCCGTTTCCCTGGCCAGCCCCTGGGCTATGGCCTCCCGGTTCTCCACCGTCACCCCCTGGTCGAAGACCCGGGCTCCGTAGGCGCGGGTGGCGGCCTTCTTGGTGGGGGAGGCGTCCTGGGGCATGACCACCAGGGCGGGAAGCCCCAGGGTGCGCGCGGCGTAGGCTACCCCCTGGGCGTGATTGCCGGAGGATACCGCGATTAGGCCTTTGGGCCCCTGAAGCTGGAGGGCCGCGTTGAGCGCCCCCCGCACCTTGAAGCTGCCGGTTTTTTGCAGGTGCTCGGCCTTGAAGTAAATTTCTTTGCCCAGTTTTTCGTTCAGGCTTTGGCTTTTGAGCACCGGGGTACGGTGGATGTGGGGGGCTATGCGCCGGGCAGCGGCCTCTATGTCTTCCAGGTTCAGCACGCTTCCATGCTAAGACCTGGTGTAACGCCGACCTGCCGATTAACGGAAGGAAAACCCGCCCCGCCCTCCGCCCGTGGGCTACGCTGGCCCCATGCGCCCTCTTGCCGAGGCTATTTACGAGCTCGAGGTGGGCCAGATGCTGGCGGCCCGGCTTCCCCTTCTGAGCGGCCTGCTCAAACTCTGGGTGTGGCGGCATGGGGAGGGGTTTGACCTGTACGCGGTCAGCATTCCGGAGGGGGAGGGGTCGCCCCGTCGGGTGGTGGGGCGGGGCCTGGTCTCGGCCACCGAGGTGCTGGAGGCCCTGCACCACCTGGCGGAAATCTACGCGGTGCAGGTGCCCGAGCTTTTGCACCTCCCTACCGCGGTGCAAACGGCCACGCCGGAGCTTTTGCAGCGGATTGAAAGGCGTTTCCTGCCCGTGGCCCAGCTCCCAGGCCATGTGGAGGAGCTGCAAGGGGTGCGGCAGGCCTGGGCGGCGGGCAACGATGGGGAAGAGGACGTGGGGACTTTGGTTATCGTCGAACCTTGACCGGCGCCTTTTCTTACCCCAGAATGCCCCCTGGTGGGAGGGTTGCGGCTTTCGGTCCGGACGCTTGGTTGCAAGGTCAACCAGGTGGAGTCGGACGCGCTGGTGGGTCTTCTAAAGGCCCTGGACCCGGTGGTGGTGCCCCTGGAAGCCGGGGCCGATTTGGTGGTCATCAACACCTGCGCGGTGACCACCAGCGCTGAGTCGGATGCCCGCAAGGAGGTGCGCAGGGCGCGGCGGGCCAATCCAGAGGCCTTTGTCGTGGTCACCGGTTGCTATGCCGAGCTGGCCCCCGAGCTGCTTGCCGAGCTGGGGGCCGACGCGGTGGTGCCCAACCGCCGCAAGGCCGAGCTGCCGGGGATAATCCTGCAGCGCTTTGGCCTGCCCGCCGACCCCCTCACCACCCCCCCCAACGAGTTTTGGGGGGCGGGCGAGCGGGGGTTGCTGAACAACTACGTGCGGGCCTTTATCAAGGTGCAGGACGGCTGCAACGCAGGGTGTGCTTACTGCATCATTCCCCGCTTGCGCGGCCGTGAGCGCCACCGCGAGTACCGCGATGCTCTGGAGGAGGCCAGGGCCCTTCTGCGAGCTGGGGTGCAGGAGATTGTGCTCACCGGGGTGCGGCTGGGTTCTTATCGAGGACACCCGGGGGGGATTGCGGGGTTGGTGGAGGAGCTGGCTGGGATGGGGGCCAAGGTGCGGCTCTCCTCCATCGAGCCCGAGGACACCGGGGAGGAGCTTTTGCAGGTTATGCGCCGTTTCGCCCCCCAGGTGCGTCCCCACCTCCACCTGAGCCTGCAGACCGGTTCCGACCGGCTTTTGGCCCTGATGGGCCGCCGCTACAGCAAGGCTTACTATCGTGCCCTGGTGGAGCGGGCCTACGACCTCATCCCCGGTTTCGCCCTTACCACCGATGTAATCGCCGGCCTGCCCACCGAGACCGAGGCCGAGCACCAGGAGACCCTGGCCTTTTTGGAAGAACTCCGGCCCAGCCGGGTGCACGTCTTCACCTACACCCCCCGCCCCAAAACCCGCGCCGCCTCGTTGCCGCAGGTGCCCCTCGAGGTGCGCAAGCGCCGCAACCGCGAGCTCACTTTGCTCGCCCAGCGCTTGGCCGAGGAGCGGATGCGGCCCCTGCTGGGAAGCCGGGTAGAGGTACTGGTGGAGAGTTTCCGGGGGGATAGGGCCTACGGCCACACCCCGGACTACTACCAGGCCGAGCTTACAGGCCCCGCCCGGGTGGGCCAGACGGTGTGGGCGCGGGTGGAAGCGGTGGCGGGCTACACCCTCCAGGGCCGGGTGGAGGCCCTAAAGGAAGAGCCCGCTTCCTAAGCCTTGCGCCGGCTTTCCACCAGGTAGCGCACCACGAAGGCTAGGCATATAAAGACGGTGGCAAACTGGGCGGTGGCGGCCATGGGCCGCTCGACCGTGCCGCCCGAGAGCAGGGTGATGAACTCAGGCACCCCCCGCAAGGAGCCCAGGAGGCCCAGCACTGCCAGGCCCAGGGCGATTTTCAGGGCGAGCGGGGCCTGGGCTGGGCTCCTGTCGGCCCAGAGGCCCATCAGGGCGATGGCCAGTCCCAGCAGGCCTGGAAGCAGGGCGGTGGGGGTAAGCTTGGAGCCCATCACCGCCACGGTGGAGACGATGATCAGGAAAATGCCGGTCCACAAGGCGCGCGCACTCAGGTTTCCCATGTTTTAGAGACTATACTATCGGGACCTGCCCAAAAGCGCCGCGGTCAACACTATCGCCGCCTGTCTGCGCTAGGCTAGGGCTATGGAGAGCCACACCGTCGTGCTTTTCGATGGGGTGTGCAACCTTTGCAACGGGGTGGTGCGCTTCATCCTGCGCCACGACCCCGAGGGGCGTTTCCGCTTTGCCGCGCAGCAGTCCGAGGTGGGCCAGGCCTTGCTCCGGCGCTACGGCCTGGGGGGCACCCCCCTGGCGGATAGCGTGGTGGTAATCGAGGGGAACCGGGTCTACCTCGAGTCCGATGCGGCCCTGGCCATCCTGCGCCGCCTGCCGGGCTACGCCTGGCTCTACGCCCTGCGGCATCTGCCCAGGCCGCTGCGGGATGGCCTCTACCGCCTGGTGGCCCGTCACCGCTACCGCATTTTTGGCCGCCAGGAGGCCTGCTGGCGGCCCACCCCTGAGCTAAAGGAGCGCTTCTTGGACGGCGGGGCCGGATAGAATCCAACTATGGAAATCGTGGGTGTTCGCGGCGCGCCGCAGGAGACCCTCGACGCGCTCAAAGAGGCGCTTAGGGGGGTGGACTTTTCCCAGGCGGTGGTGACCTACATCACCGATTGGCAGGACCAGCGCTCCCAGGCCCGCTACGCGGTCTTTGTGCGGGAGGGTCGGCACCGGGTGCTCGGGCTGGATGCCTTTGGTCCCCGGTTCGGGGCGGAGGGGGAGGCAGCCTTGGAGGCCCTTACCCGCTGGCTCCTCGAGCGGGGCGTAAGCGAGTTCCGCGAGGCCATCATCCCGCCCTCGCGCTATGCTGCTCTCTTTAAGCTGGACGAGGATGAACTGCTGAAAACCCTCCTGGCCACCGCCAACCCTGCCGACCCTGCTCTATTTGCCAACCTTCGCGGCGCGGGGCTCAAACGTTGAAGCCAAACATCCGCATCTGGCGCTTGCCCTCCTCGGTCATGCGAGCCGGTGTCCAGGGAGGGGTCCAGACGAACTCCACATTCACCGCGTTCACCCCTGGTAGCCGCATAACTGCGAGCTCGGCATCGGCTTTGACGATGTCCTGGGCCGGGCAGCCGATGGCCGTGAGGGTCATGGTGATATCCACGATGCCCCCCTCCTTCACCTCGGCGTCGTAGACCAGGCCCAGGTCCACCACGTTGACGGGAATCTCCGGGTCGCGCACCACTTTGAGGGCTTCCAGTACCTGTTCCTTGGTGGGCAGCGTTGCCTCGCTCATGCCTTCATCCTACCCCGGCGAACACCCTCGCAGGCTGCCCTGGGTTGCAAAGCCTACATGAAGCGCTTGCGCCGGCGGTAGCTCTTGACCTCCTTGAAGCTCTTGCGCCCCCCCGACTTGGCGACCCCCAGGTAAAACTCCTTTACGTCGGGGTTGGTCTCCAGGTCCGCTCGAGGGCCTTCCAGGGCAATGCGCCCAGATTCCATGATGTAGCCGTAGTGGGCCACCGACAGGGCCACCCGGGCGTTTTGCTCCACCACCAGCACCGTGACCCCTTCCTCTGCGTTGATCTGGGCCACAATATCGAAGATTTCCCGTACCAAAAGAGGGGCCAGGCCCAGGCTGGGCTCGTCCAAAAGCAGCAGCCTGGGCTTCGCCAGGAGGGCTCGCCCGATGGAGAGCATCTGCTGCTCCCCTCCCGAACAGTAGCCGGCTAACCGAGTCCGGAGGGCGGCCAGGCGGGGAAAGTAGTGGTAGATGCGCTCCAGGTCTTCCTTCACCTGGGCCCCATCCCGCCGGGATATGGAGCCCACCCGCAGGTTTTCCTCCACGGTGAGGTGCTTGAAGACCCGCCGTCCCTCGGGCACCTGCACGATGCCCATGCGCACGATGTCCTCGGGCGGGCGGTTGGCGATGTTGGCTCCGCGGTAGAGGATGGAGCCCGCGACCACCCGCCCGTCCTCGGGCAAAAGGAGCCCCGAGATGGCCCGCAGGGTGGTGGTCTTGCCCGCCCCGTTGGGGCCTAGAAGCGCGGTGATCTGCCCCTCGGGCACCTTCAAGGACACCCCCCGCAGCACCTGGATGATGTCCTTGTAGACCACCTCGATGTTGTTGACCTCGAGCAAAATCGGACCCAGTTCCTCGGGGCGCATAACAGCCTCAGGGGTTCCTCACCTGGCGGAAGAGGGCCGAAGTAAAGGGTTCGGTTATGGGTACGAACTTGCCTCCCCGTACCTCCAGCACCCGCAGCCCCTCGGCCCCGGTCTGCTCGCTCCGGGTGAAGTCGATCTCAATGCCGGCCTTGGTGGAGACCGCAAAACCTGGCCGGAAGGCGTTGGGGCCGTTCATCCCGATGATGCTCTGGTAGACGGTCTCGTTGTCGATCCGCCCGTTGAAGCGCTGGGCTGCCCGCCGCATGGCCTCCACTGCGATGGCCGCGGCCAGCATCCCTGCGGTGTAGTTGGTGGAGTTCAGGATGTCGGCGCTGCGGTTGTACCGAGCAGCGAGCTGCTTCTGCAGGTTGATGCCGGGGGTGTTTTCGTCCAGGGTGTAGTAGCTGCTGGCCCAGAGGTACCCCTCGGCCGCGTCGCCCGCCAGCCGGAGCAGGTCGGACCCGCCGGTGTACACCGCGCCCATCTGCTTGATCTTGCGGTCGAGGCCCAGCCGTTTGGCGTCCTTGAGGATGTTGGCCACCGGCCCCGCCACGTTTTGGTGGATGATGTACTGCACCCCCGCCGCATCCAGCGCCCGCAGAAGCGCGGTGTTGTCCAGATTCCCGCCCCCCACCTCGCGCACGTCCACGATGGTCTGCCCGAGCCGCTGGGCCGCCCGCCGGGCGTGGTCCACCACCGCGCGGCCAAAGGGGCTGGGGTTTACCACCAGGGCGATGCGGGCGTTTCTTTCGGTGCGGTTGATGTACTCCATCAGCGCCACCACTTGCTCGGAGTAGCTGCTTACGGGCAGGAAGAAGTACTGGTGGTTGGGGGGGTCGATCAGGCCGATGTGGGCCGAGGCCGGGATGGTGGGCAGCCTGACCTCGTTGATGAGGGGTTTGAGCTGGAGCATGGCCCCGGTGGAGTAGCCCAGGTAGATGGCCGGCCTGGACCGGTCCAGGGCCTCCTCCAGGATGCGCTGGGTGTTGGGGTTTTGGTACTGGTCGTCCCGCACGATGCAGTTCAGGGTCACGCCAGGGATGAGCCGCTGTTCGTTGGCGTAGCGGCAGTAGTCCTCAATTCCTGCTGCGTAGGGCCCCCCCACGTCCGAGGTGGGGCCGGTGATGGCCCCTGACCAGAGCAGGGTAACCGTGCGCCCTTGGGCCAGAACCAGACCCAGAACCAGGAAGATGCCCAAAACCATCGCTCGCTTCATGTTGCCTCCTCGTTGCAACGCGCTTGCCGCGGTGTTGCCCTCAGTACTTGAACGGCCAGGTACGGAAATAACTTCGCACCAGGCGCCACCAGTTGTAAAGCCCCCGGGGCTCGAAGATTAGGAAAAGCACGATCACCAGGCCAAACGAGAGCGGCAGCAGGGCCGAGGCCACGTCCACCCCGGCCGGGGTGATGCTCTGAATGAAAGGGTTGGCCTTCATCCACTCGGAGAGGCGCTCCACCCCAAGCCGCAAAAACTCGATGAAGGCCGGGCCCAGCAGGCTGCCCACCACCGTGCCCAGACCCCCCACGATGGCCATGGCCAGCAGGGCCACCGAGCGGGCCAGGGTGAACTCCTCCACCACCACGGCCCGCTGCAGGTAAGCCAGCAGCCCCCCGGCTACCCCCCCATAGAAGGCCCCCAGGGCAAAGGCGAAGAGCTTGGTGCGGCCGGGGTCCATGCCCATGGCGTCGGCGGCACGGTCGTTGTCCCGCACCGCGATGAGGGCCCGGCCATACTTACCCCGCAGGAGGTTGCGCCAGGCTATGACCATGAGCACCAGCACGAACAGGATTACGTAGTACCAGAAGTAGTTGTGGTTGCGAAAGGTGATTTCCAGGCCCAGAAAATTCCGCATCTCTACCGGGATGGCGGCTCCCTGGGCCAGCGCCGGGCTCCGCCCCACCACCCAGACGAAAATCTCCTGAAAGGCCAGCGTGGCCAGGGCCAGGTAGAGGTGTTTGACGCGCAGCGAGGGGATGCCGACCAGAAAGCCGGCCACGGCCGCGGCCAGGCCGCCTAAGGGAAGGGTCAGCCAGAAGGGAAGGCTGGGTGCGGTAAGGGCCACGGTGTAGGCCCCTACCCCCATGAAGGCAGCCTGACCTATGCTGATGAGCCCGGCGTAGCCGGTGGTGATGTTGAGCCCCAGCACAGCGATGGCGTATATCAGGATGAAGTTCAGAACCAGCACCTGGGAGCGCTCGAGGAAAAGCGGCAGCAGGCAGAGCGCCACCAGAAGCAGCCCTACCGAGACAATCTCGCGGTAGTTGGCGAAGATGGTGGTGTCCTGCGCGTAGGAAGTGCGGTAGTTGCCGGTCTGGGCCCAGGGGTTACGCATGGGCACCTCCTTGTGGCTCCCTCATACCCGTTCGATCTCCTCGGTGCCGAAAAGCCCGTGTGGCTTGAACCAGAGCATGATGAGGAGGACCACGAAGGGCATCGCGTACTGTGAGCCGCCCCCCACCAGGCCTACCTGGGTGAGCAGGGGGTCTAGGTAGGCGGTGGAGAAGGACTGCAGCACACCGATGATGATGCCTCCCACCACTGCCCCTGGCACCGAGTCCAGCCCGCCCAGGATCACCGCCGGGAAGACCGCCAGTCCAATGGCGATGAGGCTGTCTTGGTTTAGCCCCGAGACCATCCCCACCACGATGCCCGCTGCGGCGGCGGTAAGCCCGGCGATGGCCCAGGCCAGGGCGAAGACCTTTTCCACAGAGACCCCAAGGCTCATGGAGGCCATCTGGTCGTCGGCCACGGCCCGCATGGCGATGCCCAGCACCGAGCGCTGGAAGAACCAGCCGAACATCAGCAGGAAAACCACGGTAAAGCCGATGGCTAGGAGCTGGGGGTAGGAGATATTGAGCCCCCCCAGGTTCAGGCCCCCCGGGGGCAGGAAGGGCGGAAAAGTGAAGTTGCCCGAGCCAAAGGGGGTCAGGTACATCAGCCCGTCCAGCACGCTAGCCAGGCCGATGGTGACCATGATGACTGAGATGATGGGCTGGCCCACCAGCCGCCGCAGGAAGACGCGTTCCACCACAAAGCCAAGGAGGGCGGTGAGGAGGAGGGCCAGCAGGGCGGCCAGAAGCACCGGCAGCCCCATCCAGACCGCCAGGGCGTAGGCCGTGAAAGCCCCGATGGCGATAAGTTGGCCGTTGGCGAAGTTGATGACCCGGCTCGACTTGTAGATGAGGACAAATCCCAGGGCAGCCAGGGCATAAATGCAGCCCACCGCAATCCCGGAGATGAGGTTTTGCAGGAAGTCGGTCACATCCCCTCCTTATGCGCCCACCAGGTCCTTGGCGGTGCTGGCCTCGAGGACGCGCACCTCGGTCGAGACCCGCTGCACCGAACCGTCCTGGTACTTGAACTCGGTCTCTACCCGCACTTGCTCTATCCCGCTGTACAGCGCTTCCACCAGGGTCTGGTAGCGCTGCTGGATGAACTTACGGCGCACCTTGCCGGTGCGGGTCAGCTCGTCGTCGTCGGCGTCCAGGAGTTTGTAGAGAAGCACGAAGCGCCGGATGCGCAGGGCCTCAGGCAGGCTTTCGTTCACCGCCTGCACCTCCTTGCGGATGAGTTCGGCCACCTGGGGCTTTTGCGAGAGGTCGAGGTAGGTGGTGTAGGCAATTCTGCGGTCCTCAGCCCACTTGCCCACGGTCTGGGGGTCCACGTTGATGAAGGCCGTGATGTAGGGCCGTTGGTCGCCGAAGACCACCGCCTCCTTGATGTAGGGGCTGAACTTGAGCTTGTTCTCGATGAACTGGGGGCTGAACATCTGGCCCGTGCTGGTGTGCATCACGTCCGAAACCCGGTCGATGACCACCAGGTGGCCCTCTGGGGTCAGGTAGCCGGCATCCCCGGTGTGTAGCCAGCCGTCCTTGAAGGTCTCGGCGGTGGCCTCGGGGTTCTGCCAGTAGCCTGCCACCACCGCATCCGAGCGGCAGAGGATCTCGCCCCGCTCGCTGATTCGCACCTCACCTCCAGGGATGGGGAGCCCCACCGTGTCGGCCCTCACGTCGCCGTCGCGGTGGACGAAGGCGATGCCGATGATCTCGGTCTGGCCGTAGATCTGCTTGAGGTTGACCCCGATGGCGTGGTAGAAGCGGAAGACCTCGGGCCCCAAAGCCGCCCCCCCGGTATAGGCCCGGCGCAGGCGCAAGAAGCCAAGCTGGTCGCGCAGGGGCCTGAACATGATTAGGTCAGCGAACCAGTAGGCCAGGCGCAGCCCCAGGGGCATCGGCCGGCCCCGCATGCGGTAGTCGGCGGCCCGGTAGCCGATCTTGAGCATCTGGTGGTAGACCCAGCGGTTGAAGGCGTAGGTCTCGGAGATGCGCACCCAGATCTGGCTCTGGGTGCCCTCCCAGACCCTGGGGGGGCTGAACATCACGTGGGGGCCGATCTCCTTTAGGTCGTTCATGGCGGTCTCGATGGACTCGGGGAAGTTGACCGCGAAGCCTCCCGCCAGGGCCATGCCCACCGACATCATCTGTTCTCCGATCCAGGCGAAGGGCAGGAAGGAGAGGTAGTCGTCGGTGGGCTCCAAGGGGTCTACCTCCTGCAAGGCCACCCCCATGTGCAACAGGTTGCGGTGGCGGAGCATGGCGGCCTTGGGCCGGCCAGTGGTGCCGGAGGTGAGGGAGAGGTGGCAGACCTCCTCGGCGTTGCCCTGGGCGATGCGCTCCTCGACCGCCTGGGGGTGCTGCTGCAGGTAGGCCTCCCCGAGCTGCTCGAGCTCGGCGTAGCTCAGCAGCCAGGGGTCGTTCTTGTAAGCCCGCATGCCCCTGGGGTCCTCGTAGATGACCTTGCGGACGGTGGGAATCTCGCTTCTTATCTCCAGGAGTTTGTCCACCTGCTCCTGGTCCTCGGCCAGCACAAAGGCCGCCCCGGTGTAGGAGAGCACGTAGGCGATTTCGGGGGGCAAAGAGGACTGGTAGACCCCCACCGAGATGCCCCCTGCGGCCTGGGTGCCCAGCTCGGCGTAGAGCCACTCGGGGATGTTGTCGGCGATGATGGCCAGCCGCTCCCCCTTCTGGAAGCCCAAGGCCAGCAGCCCCGCAGCGAAGCGGGTCACGCGCCGGTAGTAGTCGGCGTAGGTGATCTCGTTCCAGACGCCGAACTCCTTGTGCCGCAGGGCCACCTTCCCTGGGGTGTGGAGGGCGCGAAGGCGCAGTACCTGGGGTAGGGTGTACTTCTTGAGCTCGTAGCCCTGGGGCATCGGGGGTTTCTCAGGCGGCATGGTCCACCCCCACGTAGGCCTCCTGCACCCGCGGGTTCCGGCTGACCTCTTCGGGCAGTCCCTCGGCGATGACCTGGCCGAAGTCGAGCACATAGATGCGGTCGGAGATGTCCATCACCACCCCCAGGTCGTGCTCGATGAGGACGATGGTGGTGCCCCGTTCGGCCCGGATGTCCAGGATGAAGCGCACCATGTCTTCCTTTTCCTCCAGCGTCATCCCGGCCATGGGCTCGTCCAGCAGAAGGAGTTTGGGAGAGAGGGCCAGGGCTCGGGCCACCTCCACCCGCTTGCGCACCCCATACGGCAGGTCACCCACCAGGGCCTTGCGGTAGGGCTCGAGCTCCATGAAGTCTATGATTTCCTCGCAAAATCGGCGGTTCTCCACGCTCACCCGCAAGGCCCGGCCGTAGAACCAGAGGTTGTCCCACAGGCTATACCGGCCAAAGGTGTGCCGGGCCATCAGGAGGTTTTCCAGCACGGTCATGCCGGTGAAGAGCTCGATGTTTTGGAAGGCCCGGGCGATGCCGTATTTGGTGACCTGGTGGGGCGAGGCGTGGGTCAGGTCGTGGCCCTCGAAGGTGATGCGCCCCGAGTCTGGGTGGTAGAAGCCCGAGATGCAGTTGAGCAGGCTGGTTTTGCCTGCCCCGTTGGGGCCAATGACCGAGACCAGCTCGCCTGGGGCCACCTCGAGCGAGACCTCGCTCAGGGCCCGCACCCCGCCGAAACTGAGTGTGACCTTCTCAACCCTGAGTTGCACCATGCCTCCTGCTCATACACCGCCAGAAAGTTGCCGAAGCTTGGTCAGCGAGCTCACAAGCGTTTGGTTGGGGCGAAGTATAGCCGAGGTCCGGGGCGAGTGTCAACGCTTTGCGGATGACAAAACAAAAAAACGTTGCATTGCAAAAATGGCGGAAAAAGCGGTCTTTTTGTTGGGCCTCAGGTGATTGACAGCCCCCCCAGCCTTTGCTACCCTATAGAGCGCGTCTGGGCGCGTAGCTCAGTTGGATAGAGCGACTGACTACGGATCAGTAGGTCGTGGGTTCGAATCCTGCCGCGCCCGCCAGCAACCAGGGTCCCGAGGGCCCTGGTTTTTTTGCAGAGTGGGCCGGTCGGTGGGGGGAGGCCCGTATACTGGAGCCCGATGCGCCCCCACACCACGCCCTGGTATTTGGTGCTCTCCTCCTACTGGTTTGCCAGCAGCTTCAAGTGGTTCTTGATCCTGCTGGTCTTGCTGCCTGCAAGGGTGGCCGAGCTGGTGCCAGAAGCAGAGCGGGCCACACGGCTCGGCTTTTTGTTTGCCCTAGGAGCGGTGATGGCCCTGGTGGGCCCCCCCCTTTGGGGCTATTTTTCCGACCGGGTGGGGCGGCGGATGCCCTTTTTGGCCCTGGGTGCGCTCTTGACCGCGGGGGCGCTGGTCTGGATGGCCTACGCCCCCAGCTATTTACAGCTCGTGCTGGCCTATTTGCTGTTGCAGGTTGCCGACGATATGGCCACAGGCCCCTACTCGGCCCTCATCCCCGACCTGGCCGCCCGCCGGGAGCGGGGGGTGGCCTCGGGCTGGCTGGGGGTTTTGCAGGTGGGGGGGCAGGTGACCGCAGGTGGGGTGGGTTTTCTGCTGCCCAGCCTGCAAGGGCAGTTCCTGCTCATCGCCCTGGTCAACCTGCTGGCTGCTCTGCTCACCCTGCGCTTCGTAGGGGAGGTTCCAGGGCTCAGGCCGCAGGCTCGAGGGTTCCTGGAGAGCCTGCTGGCGCCTTGGCGGAGTGCCGATTTTCGCTGGGTCTGGTTCACGCGTTTTCTGGTTATGCTGGCCCAGTACAGCGTGCAGACCTATCTTCAGTTCTACCTGGCCGATGTGGTGCGGGTTTTCCAGGCTTTCGGCCGGGTTGTGGCCACCGAGGCCTTCCAGGCGGTGGCCTTGCTAGGCCTGCTCATCTCTTTAGGAGCGGCCCTCTCGGCGGTTCCGGCAGGGCGCCTTTCCGACCACTGGGGCCGCAAACCCGCCATCTACCTGGCAGGGGCAGGCCTGGCCTTGCTGATGCTGCCCCTTCTGCTCCTGCCGCGCTTTGATGTGCTGCTGGGGCTGGCGTTGGTCTTCGGGCTCTTTTACGGGGCCTATCTGGCGGTGGACTGGGCCCTGGTGGCCGACGTCCTGCCCGACCCCGAGGCCCACGCCACCGATATGGGCCTCTGGCAGACCTCCATTGTGCTGCCCCAGGTGCTGGCTGGGAGCCTGGGGGTGGTGGTGGACACCTTTAACCGCCATTCGGGTGGTCTGGGTTACACGGTGCTCTTTTTGCTGGCCGCGCTTTGCTTCGTGCTGGGGACTTTGCTGGTACGGCAGATTCGCTCGGTGCGCTAGTTGAGGAGGTTTTGAGTGCGCTTTTTTGGGCTTTTGTTCGGCCTGGGGCTTTTGGCCTGGGCCCAGACCACCCACACAGTACGCCCTGGGGAGACCCTATACCGCATTGCCCAGCAGTACGGGACCACCGTAGAGGCCCTGCAGGCCCTAAACGGCATCGCCGACCCGCGCCAGCTCCGGGTGGGCCAGGTTTTGCAGGTGGAGGAGCCCCTGCACCGGCTTACCCAGCTCCCTGCCCCCCTTCAAGCCCTTACCTGGCCCCAGGCCACCCCTCAGGGCCGTCTGGCAGTGGTGCGGCTGGAGGCCTCGAAGAGGGTAGAGGGCTTCGTGCGTTTTTTGGGAGGTCGCTACCCGGTGCAGAACAACCGCGTGCTGTTGCCGGTTCCGGCCCTGCAGGCCCCGGGGGTGTACCCGGCCTACCTCGAGCTGGGGGAAGCCAGGGTGCGCCTGGAGATCCGGGTGGTGGCGGGGCGCTTTGGCCGGCTGGTGCTCTGGCTGCCCCCCGAGCGCCAGCGCTTGCTGGTGCCCGAGCGGCTGCGGGCCGAGCGGGCCCGGGTTTTGGCGGCCTGCGACCCTGAGCGGCCCCAAGCGTGGCGGGGGCCCTTCCGCAGGCCGGTGGCCTCGGAGCGCATCACCGACCCCTTCGGAACCCGCCGCAGCTACGACGGGGGGCGTACCTACAGCTACCACGAGGGCCTGGACTACGGCGTGCCCGAGGGTACGCCGGTCTATGCCCCGGCCCCCGGGGTGGTGGCCCTGGCCGAGGTGCTTTTCGTGCGGGGTGGGGCGGTTGTGCTGGACCACGGCGCGGGGGTGTGCAGCGGTTACTGGCACCTCTCCCGCCTTGCGGTGAGGCCCGGGCAGCGGGTGGAGGCAGGGGCGCTTCTGGGCTACTCGGGCAACACCGGGCTTTCTAGCGGTCCCCACCTGCACTACGAGATACGCGTCTTTGGGGTGCCCACCGACCCGGTGCCCTGGTTCACCCGTCCTCCCTAAGGGCCGGGCGCACGCCCTGCTCGGTGGCCAGGTAGCGCACCGGGACGTCCCAGGGGTCGTGGGGCAGGGCGGGGAGCAGCAGGGCCTCGGCGGTGAGGCCCAGGGTGAGGACGGTGGGCGGCAGGGCAGCCAGGAAGCGGTCGTAGAAGCCCTGGCCGTAGCCGAGCCGCCAGCCTTGGGGGTCGAAGGCCAGGCCGGGCACCAGCACCGCCTCCAAGACGCCGGTCTCCACCCTAGGGGCGTGGGGGGCGGGCTCCAGAAAGCCGTAGCGGTGCCGCACCAGCGGGCAGGGCAGGGGGTGCACCTCGAGGCCGTGGGTGCGGGCCCGGGGCAGGTAGTAGTGGGCCGGGTAGAGGGTTTGGAGGGGGGCTGGGTCCAGCTCGGAGCCGAAGGCGCTGTAGAGCAGGATGTGCTTGGCGCTTCGTTCGGCCAGGAAGCGGGCCAGGTGGCCGGCCACCTGGTGGGATAGCTCGGCCGTGGGCAGGCCTGCGCGCACCCGCTTGGCCCAGCGCCTGAGCTCGGCCTTGGTCATGGCGCCAGTATCCCAGGCTCCCCGGGGCCTGTCCAGCCGGGTTGACAGTCGAGCCCTCGTTCTGTCAAAATCCCCATAGGGGGCGACCCCGGATCCCGTTGCAACAAGGAGTCGGCCATGCCCATCTACGTCTACGAGAACCTCGAGACCGGTGAGCGCTACGAGTTTGAGCAGAGCTTCCACGAGCCGGCCTATACCCACCACCCCGAGACAGGGGCGCCCATCAAGCGGGTGATCTTCGCCCCGGCGGTGGTCTTCAAGGGGTCGGGCTGGTACATCAAGGACTCCAAGGCCAACGGCAAGAAGGAAAAAAGCGAGAGCGAGGCGGCGGACTAGCCGCCGAAAATCCTCTGGCCCCTCCAGCCTTGGGGCTGGTCCTCTTTTTTAAGGGGCTTCAGCCGCGCCGCCTGGCCGGGGGCTATCCGATGGCGGGCGAACCAGCCCTGGGGAACCTCCAGCACCTGGCGGTAGACCCGGTTGGGAAAGGAAACAGGGCAGCGCGGCTGGTTGGGGCAGGGGGGAAGGTCGAGGATAACCAAAATCCGCCCTTTCTCGTCTAAAAAGGCCACCGAGACTGCTCTGGAGAGGCCCAGGCTGCTCCAGCCCTCGTCGCGGGGCCCAGGGAAGCTGTACCAGATGCCCTGCTCCTCCCCAAGCTGGCGGCGGGCCAGAAGGCCCTGGGCGGTGTTGAGGGGGGTGTAGACCGGCAGCTCGAGCGTGCCCCTGGGGGCCTCAATCAGGGCCACGCGCTGGAGCAGGGGGCTGGTGGGCCGTGGGGGTGCGGCGATTCGCCCGGCCAGGAAATACCCGGCGGTTGCCAGGGCCACGGCCAGACCCACCAGCAAGGCGCTGTATCCGTAGAGGGGCCCTTTGGCGTTCATCGGCGCACTTCAATCTCGAATAGATGGGGCCAGAGCTTGCCGGTCACAAAGATGCGCCTCCTCTGGGCGTCGTAGGCGATGCCATTCAGAACGGCGTCGGGGTTGGGGTTCCGGGCCTGGGCCAGCAGGGCCAGAGGGGCGAGCTCGAGCCAGGCCTCCACCTGGCCGTTCTCGGGGTTGATGATGGCGATGCGGGTGGTGAGCCACACATTGGCCCAGATACGCCCCTCAATGTACTCCAGCTCGTTGAGGCGCTCCACCGGCATTCCCCCAGCCCGCACGCTTAGGGTGCGCTCGGGGCGCAGGGTGCGCGGGTTCAGGAAGTAGAGCTGGCTCGAGCCATCGGACATGATGAGCTGCCTGCCGTTGTGGGTCAGGCCCCAGCCCTCGGTGGCGTAGCTGAATCGGCCCTGGAGGTTGAAGTCGAGGTCGTAGATGAAGCCCACCCGGTTGCGCCAGGTGAGCTGGTAAATCCGGTTTTGGAAGAGGGTGATGCCCTCGCCGAAGTACTCGGGTTGCAGGGCGCGGCTTTTCAGCACCCTTCCTGTCTCGAGCTCCACCTTGCGCAGGCTGGACTGGCCGTATAGCCCGGTGCCCTCGTAGAGGAAGCCCTGGTGGTAGACAAGGCCCTGGGTGAAAGCTGCGGGGTCGTGGGGAAAGGTGTGGACCACCCGAAAGCCCCATACCGGCACTGACTGAGCCATACAGAGGCCCAAAAAAACGAAAAAAAAGGAGTACCGCGCCACCTTTTCACCTTACCGCGAAAGGATGAGCCATGGATTGTGCGCTAGACCAATCCCCGGGCCCGTAGCTCCTCCACCAGCCGGCGGTGCACTTCCTCGGCGCGGGGTTTCTCCACGCTTACCTTTACAAACCTTTCCGGCTCGCCTCGAGCCAGCTCAAAAAATCCCTCCAGCACCCGCTCGTGAAAGGCCAGCTCCTCCTCCTCGAAGCGGTCGGGCTCGAGGGTGCCCCGGCGGTGCCGGGCCCGCCACAGCCCCAGCCGGGGGGGTAGGTAGAGGAGAAAGGTGAGGTCGGGCCAGAGGTCGCCCAGAAAGCCCTGCGAGACTGCCCTAAGCCACGCAATGGGCAGCCCCCGGCCATACCCCTGGTAGGCCAGGCTGGAGTCCAGCCAGCGGTCCGAGACCACCACCGCCCCCCGCTTCAGCGCAGGCCGGATAACGGTCGCGGCGTGCTCGGCCCGGTCGGCGCTGTAGAGCAAAAACTCGGTCTCGGGCCTCATGGGGTGGGTCAGGATGAGCCGGCGCAGCGCCTGGCCCAGCTCGGTGCCCCCCGGCTCGCGGGTCAGCACCACCTCGCGCCCTTGCTTCTGCAGCCACTCGGCCAGCATGCGGGCCTGGGTCGACTTGCCGGCCCCCTCGGGCCCCTCGAGGGTGATGAAAAGGCCTTTCATAGCCCCGTGGGGTGCTCTAGGAAGACCCAGGGCAGGCCGAACTCGGCCGAAAGCCGCTCCGCCAGGGCTTTTACCCCGAAGGTTTCGCTCTGGTAGTGGCCCAGGTAAAAGACGTTGAGCCCCAGCTCAAAAGGGTCGTGGTAGTGGGCGTGGGACGCTTCGCCGGTGATGTAGAGCTCGCAGCCCAGGGCCCTGGCCTGGGCCATCTCCCCTGCTCCACCGCCCGAGACGATGCCCACCCACTCCACCCGCTCGGGCCCCCCAGCGTGCACCAGGGGCGGCGTTCCAGTGAGGGCCTCCAGGAGGCGCTCCAGCTCGCCCAGGCTCCTGGCCGCCGGCAGGCGGCCCACCCAGCCGATGTTCCCGTAGCGGGGGTGGGGCAGGGGGGCTAGCGCGGTGAGACCCAGCTTTTGGGCAATCACCGCGTTGTTGCCCACCTCGGGGTGGGCGTCCAGCGGCAGATGCGCGGTGTACAGGTTGATGCCGCTTTTGAGAAGGGCTTCCAAGCGCTTTTTGTGCGGGCCCACCACGGCCAGGGGCTGGCCCCAGAACAGGCCGTGGTGGGTGATGAGGAAGTCCACCTGGGCGGCCCTGGCCTTTTCAAAGACGGCCAAGGCCGCGTCCACCGCCACCCCCAGCCGCCTTACCTCGGCCTTCCCCTCCACCTGCAGCCCGTTGAGGGAGGGGTCTTTGAAGGCGCCAATCTGTAGGTACTCGTTCAGCCAGCGAACCAGGGCGTCGCGCTGCATGCCCTACAGTCTACTAGTCCCCGCTGCCGTGCACGTACTGCAGCTCATAGAGCTTGGCGTAGTAGCCGTTTTTACGCAGCAGCTCCTCGTGGCGGCCCTCCTCCACCAGCCGACCTTTGCGGAAGACTAGAATCCGGTCGGCATGGCGGATGGTGGAAAGCCGGTGGGCAATCACAATTGAGGTCCGCCCCTCCATCACCCGCTCCAGGGCGGCCTGGATCTTCTGCTCGGTCTCGGCGTCTACATTGGCCGTGGCCTCGTCGAGGATGAGGAGGATGTCGGGGTTGTGCAGCAGGGCTCGAGCTAGCGCTAGAAGCTGCTTCTGCCCGGTGGAAAGCCCTCCGCCGCGCTCGTGCAGCACGGTCTGGTACCCCTGGGGCAGCTTCTGGATGAACTCATCCGCCCCCACGAAGGCGCACACCTCCTGGATGCGCGCGAAGGGAATGCTCGCATCTCCCAGGCGAAGGTTCGACTCGATGCTACCGCTGAACAAAAAGGGGTCTTGCTGCACCATCCCAATGGCCCGGCGCAGGTCCCGTTGGGCGTAGTCCCGCACATCGACGCCGTCTATCTTCACCGCCCCTTTTTGCACGTCGTAGAAGCGGGCGATCAGGCTGATCACGCTGGTCTTGCCTGCTCCGGTGGCGCCCACCAGGGCAATCTTTTCCCCCGGTTCTACCCGGAAGCTTACCCCCCGCAGCACCCAGTCCCAAGCCTCCCCGCCTTCCTGCCGCTTGTTGTAGGCAAACCACACCTCCTCGAACTCCACCCTTCCCCTAAAGCGTTCCACCCGCTTGGCGTTGGGTTTGTCCTGGACCTCCTCCTCGGTGTCCAGCAGGCTGAAGATGCGCTCGGCCGAGGCCATGGCGGCCTGGAAGATGTTGAACTTGTCGGACAGGTCCTGCAAAGGCTGGAAAAGCTGGCGCACATAGTCGGTGAAGGCCACCAGAAGGCCCAGGGTTATGGTCTGCTGGATCACCTGGTTGCCCCCGTACCCGACCACCAGGGCCACCGCGCCTTCGCCCATGAGGCCTACTAGGGGGAAGAAGAGGGCGAACCACTTGATGATGTCCACCCAGGCCCTACGAAGCTCGGTAGAGAGCCGGTCGAACTGGGCCTCGTTTTTGCTTTCGCGGCCAAATAGCTGGGTGGTCTGGACGCCGGACAGGTTTTCCTGCAGCGAGGCGTTGAGCCGGGAAAGGCGCAGGCGCATGGTGCGGTAGGCCTCGCGCATGCCGCCGCGGATCCAGCTTGTGACCCCTATGAAGATGGGCATGATGGCGAAGACCACCAAAGCCAGCCGCCAGTCCAGCGCCAGCATAAAGCCCATCAACCCCAATACGAGGGCGAAGTCGGCGATCAGCCCCACGAGGCCGCCGGTAATGAACTGGTTGATGGCGTCTACGTCCGAGGTGACGCGGGTCATGAGCCGGCCTACGGGGTTGCGGTCGAAGTAGCCCAGGTGCAGGCGCTGCAATTTGGCGAAGATTTCCGAGCGCAGGTCGTAGAGGATGTGCTGCCCTACCCAGCCTATCAGGTAGGTCTGGGCGTAGTTGGCGATGAAGTCCACCAGCCGCACCGCCAGGAAAAGAGCCGAGATGAGCAGCAGGGTCTCGTAGCGCTCGGCCAGCGGCAGCACCTCGCGCGGCACGATGGCGTGGTCGATGGCGTACTTGAGGAACAGGGGGGTGGAAGCCGCCGTGAGGGTGCTCACCACCAGGGCCACAAGGGCCAGCCCTACCTGCTTCCAGTAGGGGCGCACATACCGGAGAATGCGCCGGGCCAGCCGGGCGTCGAAACTCTTCTTAAAAGCTTCCTCCTCGTGCATCTAGTCCACCTCGGCCTGAAGACGCTGGATGCGGTCGAGTTCTGCGTAAACCCCGCCCTGGGCCAGCAGCATCTCGTGGGTGCCCTCCTCCACGATTCGCCCATGCTCCAGCACCACAATCCAGTCGGCGTGCTGGAGGGTCGAGGTGCGATGGCTGATGAGAAGAGTGGTCTGCTGGCCCAGCACGCTACGGAGGCCCGAGAGGATGCGAGCCTCGGTCTCGGTGTCCACCGCGCTCATGGCGTCGTCCAGAATCAAGATTTTGGGCCGACGGGCCAGGGCTCGAGCCAGAGCCACCCGCTGGCGCTGGCCCCCGGAGAGGGTTACGCCCCGCTCGCCCAGGAGGGTCTGGTAGCCCTGGGGGAAGCCCAGGATGTCCTCATGCACGCCGGCCAGCCGCGCGGCCCACTCGGCCTGGGCCAGGTCGACCTGGGGTAGGCCGAAGCAGATGTTCTCGGCCAGGGTATCGGAGAACAGAAAAGGTTCTTGGGTGACCATACCGATGTGCGCCCGTAGGGTGGCGAGGGGGAGCGCTCGCACGTCTTGACCCCCTACCAGCACCCGGCCCTCCGTGGGGTCCAGGATGCGGGGAATCAAGCTTACCAGGAGGGTTTTACCGCTACCGGTGCGGCCGGTGATGCCCAGGGTGGTGCCTTCGGGGATGGTGAGGGTGATTTTGTCCAGCACCCGGCGCCCCCCGAGCTCCAGGCTGACGTTTTCAAACTTGACCTCCCCGGATAAAGCCCCGGTTGGTGTGGGGGTTAGGGGGTCGCTGATTTGAGCGGGTTGGCGCCAGAACTCTTCCAGCCGCCGGTAGCTGGTGGAGCCGCGCTGGAAGATGGTAAGGGTGTACCCCAGGCCGATGATGGGCCAGCCCAGCATCATCAGATAGGCGTTGAACTGGACAAACTGGCCTGGGGTCAGCTCCCCCCGGATGACCATACCTCCCCCGATCCAGAGAACCAGAAGGGCGGCCAGCCCCATCAAGAGGCCCATTAGGGCCCGTACGGAACCCTCTAGGCGGGTAAGGGCCAGGCTTTTGGCGATGTAGTCCCGGTTTAGGGCCTGAAAATCTGCCAGCTCCCGCTCCTCCAGGGCGAAGCCCTTGACCACCCGGATGCCGGAGAAGTTCTCCTGGGCTTTGGTGGAGATGCGGTCGAAGGACTCCTGGCTTTCGCGGTAGCGCTCGTCGATGAGCCGCAGGATGTGGTACATGACCCCGAAGATTAGGGGAAAAACCAAGGACAGCGCCAGGGCCAGGGGGACGTTGACCAGGTACATGGATGCAATGGCGAAAACAACGAACATCAGCAGCCGGCTGCCCATGTTGATGCCTGCCCCCAGCATCTCCCGCACCGCGCCCAGGTCGGTGGTGAATTTGTTCATCAGGTCGCCGATGCGGTTCTGGCCGTAGAAGTAATGGTCCAGGGTGAGGGCTTTGCGGAAGAGGTCCATGCGGAGGTCGTGTTCTATGTAGCGGCTGGCCACCACCAGTAGCTGCCGGTTGGCCCAGCCGAAAAAGGCCGAGGCCAAAGCAGCAGCCAGGATGGCCCAGACCCAGACCAAATAGGCCTCCCCGGCCCGGATGGCGTCGATGGCATGGCGCAGGAAGTAGGGGGACAGCGCGCTCAGCCCCACTGCGGCAATGCCGGCCAGCATGCCCCAGAGGTACTGGGGGCCGTAGCGGCGAAGGTAGGGTTGTAGGGCTTGGAGAGGACCTAAAACTGACCAGTCAGTTCTGCGGTTTGTAGAAATAAAGGGTCCACCCAGGGACTGCATGGCCTTTACTTTACCCCTTTTTTGCCGGAGCAGAGGGTAATCCCCTGCATTAACCGGCCCGGCCCCGGCTCAGCTCGAGCCCCACCCGGGACCAGTCGGCCTCCAGCCCCACCATCCGCCAGGGCTTGGAGGGAGGCGTTTTTCTGAGCGCCCGGCGCAGAGGAGCAGGCAGGGGAAGGTACTCGGGGTCGTGGACGTACAAAAGGGCCTGCACCTTGCCCAGCCGCAACAGATAGCGGTGCATTCCGGCGGCCTCGAGGTCGGTGGGCAGCTCCAGCCCCAGCCCCAAATGGGCCCCTTCCTGCCGGAGCTCTGCGGGCGGCCGGTCGGCCAGGAACAGGCTGAGACCCTGGGCCTCCAGCCCTGTCCGCAGGGTTTGTAGCCACTCGCCTTCCTGGGTAAGCATGGGCTGGGCGATGAGCCCCACCAGGTGCGTTCCGGCCTGAAGGGGTGCTTTGTAGGAAGGGGCCAGGTAGCCCTTCGTGCGCTCCAGCGCTCGCCGGACCAGCATGGGGTTTTTGACCAGGCTCTGGCCTATCTGAGCGGCAAGGCCAACCACTTCAGGAGAAAGCTCGGCAGGCACCACCAGCGCAGGGGGCAGGCCGGAGATGAGCTGGTCCAGGCTGGCGGCCAGGTCAACCAGCCAAAGGGGAGGGGTTCCCCTTTGCGCCTCCACTCCAAGCTGCACATCGGGCAGCAGCAGGTAGTCCACCGGCTCGTTCTTCAGGCTCAGAACCTCGCTCACCACCTGCTGGATGGGTGGGGGTAAGGGGAGTTTGGGGCCTGTCTTCGGGTAAACAACCTCCACGCCCAGGGCTTGCAGGTAGGCCTTCCAGAAGGACAGGTAGCGGGAACCGAGCCAGCTTTGCACAACGCCGACGCGCACCCGAACATCTTAACCGCATTTCGGGGTACTGGGCGCCGTAAATCGCCCTGTACCTCTCCAGAAGGGGAAGCAGGCACAGGATGCAAGCGATGAGCTCCGTACCAGGCCTGCCCATGGACGCTGCGGGCTTCCATGCCTGCGCAATAGCCCCAGAGGGAACCGGGGACTGGGAGGAGGCTCCCACCCCCCATGGCCCTGGGAGGCGGCCGTTACGGCTGGCGTTACCCCACTTTCAGGCGCCAAAAATGCGATCGCAAAGGCACGTGCTTTTCTGAGAACTGCCCTGAAGATGCCCTTCAGAAGCCTATGGAAGCGCTTTTTCAAAACAGCCCATTATGTTTTGCGCAAAGTGCTATACTGTAGTTGCCGGGGGTTCCCGGCGGGCTCCTTGAAAACAAGTTTTTCCGATTCTCATCGCAACATGCGAATACGAAAAATCCAAAGGTGCGACTTTGTAAGCATCCATCGCAAAAAATCGCACTTTTGGGGGAGTTATCCACAGGCCACCTGTGGATAACTGGCAGTTCTCATAAAACCCCTCTCTGGCAGTGCTGTACAGGACGGCACATAACGGGGTATGCTCTTGCAAACGAATAGCCCCGCAAGGGGATTGCAACTGGGGGTTTAGGGGCTTGCCGGGGTCGTTTCCAGCTTGCAAACGAATAGCCCCGCAAGGGGATTGCAACTGGGGGTTTAGGGGCTTGCCGGGGTCGTTTCCAGCTTGCAAACGAATAGCCCCGCAAGGGGATTGCAACTCTTCTTGGGCCATATCCTCAGAGTATCCTTGTGCCAGCTTGCAAACGAATAGCCCCGCAAGGGGATTGCAACACTTCCGGTAAAGATACATTGGGCCATTCAATGTCGCGTCTTGCAAACGAATAGCCCCGCAAGGGGATTGCAACTCCAGACGGGCCCACAGCTTTCCAAGAAGCGGGCGATGACTTGCAAACGAATAGCCCCGCAAGGGGATTGCAACTGGCAGCCTGGGACTGGGCCGCGCGGCGCAGACGCAACCTTGCAAACGAATAGCCCCGCAAGGGGATTGCAACTCCGATCATTTTAAGGTTACCTCCTATCTAGGAGGTCTTGCAAACGAATAGCCCCGCAAGGGGATTGCAACCATGGGGGGCGATTGGTCGGATACCACCAGCGCCAAATCTCAATCTTGCAAACGAATAGCCCCGCAAGGGGATTGCAACCTGGCCTGCTGGGCCGACCGGGTGGCCTTTTTGCAGGCAGCTTGCAAACGAATAGCCCCGCAAGGGGATTGCAACCCTGCGGCGAGCAGGCCCCAAACACTATCCCCTCCTGCCACTTGCAAACGAATAGCCCCGCAAGGGGATTGAAACCCACTGCGGAGCAGACGAACCGGCGCTATTCTAGCGCGCGCCGATGATGTAACTCTCCAGCTCGGCAATGAGGAAGGCCTGCTGGTTCATGATGGCCTTCACCACATCGCCAATGGAAACAACCCCTACCAGCTCTCCGTTTTCCAAAACCGGCAGGTGGCGCACCCGGTGGCAGGTCATCAGGTTCATGCAGTGCGCAACTGTGTCTTCTGGGCATACCGTCACCAGCTCGGTGCTCATGACCTCCTCCACCCGGGTATCCTTGGAGAAGCGGCCCATCAGGATAATCTTGCGGGCGTAGTCCCGCTCAGAGAAAACCCCTGCCAGCCGGCCCTCTCGCAGCACCATCAGGGCGCCCACATCGTGAACAGCCATGCGCTCTAGCGCTTCGAAAACCGTGGCCTCGGCTGGAACTGTATAGACTGCGTGCCCTTTGGTCTGGAGTAGCTGGCGCACTGTACTGGCCATATCCACCTCCCCTATAGACAGCGCAGGGCCCCCAGAATGGGTTCCTCGGCCCGCGGGCTCGTCTATAAGCTTCGTTAATATTTTACTCGCTTTGGCTTATTTTTGCACGGGCCAGGGCCCGGCATACCACAAAAGCTCGCGCTCCACAGGGCCTTCGTGGCCTTCAAGATGAAAACTCTCCACTGCCAGTCGGTGGGGGAAGCGGTCGATGAAGTTGAGCACCGAGAGGGCCTGGGTGCGGTGTTGGGCCATGGCCCTGAGCTTGCGCAAGAGCACCTCCAAGGGCAGGTGGCGCACATGGGTGGGGGGAAGCCAGCCCTCGCGGTACTCCAGGGGCGGGTTCAACGGGGCATAGTAGAAAAGTCGAATCCGCCGGCCCAACCGCCGCACTGCTGCCTTCACGAATCGGTGGGTGGCTACGTGGTCCGGGTGGCGGTTGGAGCCGTTAGGGGCAAAGGTAATCACCGCCCTTGGGCGCAGCACCTCAAAGCGCCAAAGCAGCAGGTCCACAATCTCCGGGTGGTCGGCCACCCCCTCAGGGCTGGAAAAGCCCGCCCCTCGAGCCTCTTCCGCCAGGGCCCCGTTGGGTCGACCATTCGGAAAATCGTAGACCTCGAGGTGGCCCAGCCTCAACACCTCTGCTGCCCGCCTTAGCTCCTGGGTTCTCACCCAGCCCAGCTCCTCAGGGGCGCAAAGCCCCAGGGTACGCCCGGCCTCACCCCGGGTCAGGGTGATGAGGCCAGTCTCGAGGCCCCATTCGGCGTACTGGATGAGCGTGCCGCCAGCGCCAAAAACCTCGTCGTCGGGATGGGGCACCACCACCAGCAAATCCATGGCCCCATCATGGGCCAGCCGCCCCAGCCCCGCAAGCCTCAGTCCCAGCCCCGGTAGCTAAAGTAGTCGAAGTCGGCAGGCAGGCGGGTCCCGCTCAGGTCCTGCGCGCAAAGCCCGATGAAAGTACCGGTAAAGCCCAGCCCCCGGCAGTGCTCGTCGGAGAGCTTGTAGGCGGGAAAGTCCAGCGGGATGGGCTGCCAGTCCTGGCCGTTGGCCGAGTAGGCAAAGCTGAAGGTCTCGCGGGCATAGCGCACCTTTAGGTAGACCCTACCCCAGCCCTCGAGGGAAATCTCCTGGCCCAGCGGCTCGTCGTAGCAGCCGTTCTCGCAGGTGAGGATGTTCAGGGTTTTGCCCAGGCGCTCGTCGCGGCTTACGCGCAGGTAGACCCAGTTACCGGTGTCGTAGTAGCAGACCAGGCCGGCCATCTGCTGGAAGTGCTGGGGCTCGAACTCCAAAGCGGTCTCGGCCTCGGCATAGAAGTGCTGCAGGCGGCGGGCCACCAGGCTTTGGCGGTGGCGCGAGCTGAGCGACTCCCGTCCATAAAGCCGCAGGTAGCCCGGCCGCTCGGTAAGGGAAAGCCAGGAGGGGTCGGGGGGCTGGCGCAGGGTCTGGAAGTGCAGGCTCAGGGTAGGGGCGTCGAAGTCGTCGCGGAAGGGCTCCGCCGGCCAGGGGTGGGGGGGCAGGGATGGGGCTTCCACCTCTTGGGCCGGGGCGTTGCCCCCGTGGGCCAGCCGGGGCCAGCCGTCCGGCGTCCAGACGATTTTTTGCAGCGCGGTCTCGCGCCCCAGCGGGCAGTGCCGCCGGGGGGCCTGGGGGGGCTCGAGGGGGCGACCCACCAGGTGGGCCATGTACCACTCCCCCCCTGGGGTCTCGACCAGCGAGGCATGGCCGGCCTTCTGCAAAGGCAGCTCGGGGCGGCCTTTGGCGGTGAGGGTAGGGTAGCAGGGGTCCAGCTCGTAGGGCCCCTCGATACGGCGGGCGCGGGCCACCGTCACCGCGTGCTCGTAGACCGTGCCCCCCTCGGCCACCACCAGGTAGTACCAGCCGTCCTTCTTGTAGAGGTGGGGCCCCTCGGTGACCCCCAGGGGGCTGCCCCGGAAGATGTTCCGCACCGGCCCCACCAGCTTCTTTTGCACCGGGTCATACTCCTGCAGAAGAATCCCGGCAAAGGCGTTTCTGCCCTTGCGGTGGTCCCACTGCATGTTGAGGAGCCACTTGCGCCCGTCCTCGTCGTGGAAAAGCGAGGGGTCGAAGCCCGAGGAGTTGAGGTAGACCGGCTCCGACCAGGGCCCCTCGATGCGGGGGGCGGTCACCAGGTAGTTGTGCGCATCCTTGAAGGTCTCGCCGTTGCCCCAGGTTTTCACGTCGGTGTAGACCAGGTAAAACTGCTCCCCGTCGTGGCTCAGGCAGGGGGCCCAGATGCCGCCCGAGTCGGGGTTGCCCAGCATGTCTAGCTGGGAGGTGCGGGTGAGGGCATAGCCGATGGGCCGCCAGTGCACCAGGTCGCGCGAGTGAGAGATTCGCACCCCCGGCCACCACTCAAAGGTAGAGGTGGCGATGTAGTAGTCCTCCCCCACCCGCAGAATCGAGGGGTCGGGGTGGAAGCCCCGCAGCACCGGGTTGACGATTTTCATGGGTTTACCACCGCCTCCCGCAAGAAGGCCTGCAACCAGCGCCCGCTGGCCTTGAGGCGGCGCGCCTGGGTGGCAAAGTCCACGTATACCAGGCCAAAGCGCTTGCTGTAGCCTTCGGCCCACTCAAAGTTGTCCAGCAGGCTCCAGACAAAGTAGCCCTTCAGGGGAACCCCCTCCCGCAGGGCTAAAAGGCACTGGGCCAGGTGGCGCTCGAGGTAGCGCACGCGCTCGGTGTCCTGAATGTCGCCATCCTCCACCACGTCTGGATAGGCCGCGCCGTTTTCGGTGATGTAGATGGCCTTCGGGCGGTACTCCCGGCTCAGGCGGCGCAGGAGTTCCAGAAGGCCCTCGGGGTAGACCTCCCAGTCCATCGCGGTGCGCTCCTCCCCTACCCGCACGTAGGCGAAGCGGTGGGGGGGCTGGGGGCTATGCTGCACCACTGCGCGGGAATAGTAGTTTAGGCCCAAAAAGTCGGTGGGGGTGGCGATGAGCTCGAGGTCGCCCGGCTGTACCGGGGGGGCTGCTTCCTTGTAGAGGGCCAGCATATCGGGGGGATAGCCGTAGCCGTAGAGCGGATCCAGGTACCAACGGTTCTGAAAGCCGTCGTAGCGGCGGGCCGCGGCCACATCGTCAGGGTGGGGGGAGGCCGGGTGGCCGGGGGAAAGGTTCAGGGTAATGCCCACCCGGGCGTCGGGAACGTTCTGCCGCAGGACATTCACCGCCAGCCCATGGCCCAGCAGCAGGTGGTGGGCCGCGGCCAAGAACAGGCCCAAATCCTGCTTGCCGGGTGCATGTACCCCCGCGCCATAGCCCAGATAAGCCGAGCACCATGGCTCGTTCAGGGTAATCCAGTGCTTGACCCGGTCGCCCAGGTGGCGTGAAACCCCATCAGCGTAGGCGGCGAAGGCGTAGGCGGTCTCGCGCGCAGGCCAGCCGCCCCGATCCTCCAGGGCCTGGGGCAGGTCCCAGTGGTAAAGGGTAACCCAGGGGGTAATCCCCGCGGTCAGCAGCGCATCCACCAGCCGGTCGTAAAAGGCCAGGCCCTTGGGGTTAGGGACTCCCTGGCCTTCGGGGAAGACGCGCGGCCAGGCCAGCGAGAAGCGGTAGGCGTTCACCCCCAGCGCCCGCATCAGGGCGATGTCCTCCAAGTAGCGGTGGTAGTGGTCGCAGGCCACATCGCCGGTCTCGCCCCCATGGGTCTTGCCGGGGGTGTGGCTGAAGGTATCCCAGATGCTCACGCCGCGGCCATCCTCGGCCACAGCACCTTCGATCTGGTAGGCCGAGGTGGCGGTGCCCCAGGTGAAGTCGGGGGGAAAGTCGCTTCGTCTCATGCAGGTCTCCTCACGGTTGCAAAGCGCGTTGCAGGGCAAAGTAGGCGGGCTTGGGCCGGTAGTCGGTATCGAAGATGAGGGGCTCGCTGGCCGCCCGCCAGGAATGGCCATCCGTCACCCCCCACAGGGTGAAGGCCTTGCAGCGCGGCTGGCGCAGACAGATTTGCAACACCTCTTGGTAGATTTGGGCTTGCTTCTCCAGGCGCTCGGCTCTGGAGCCGGGGCCGCTCAGCCGCACATCCATCTCGGTGATGTGGATCTCCAGGCCAAGCCTGGCGAAGCGCTCGAGGTTCTCCGCCATCCGCGCCTTTGTGGGCGAGAAGCTCAAGTCCAGGTGGGCCTGGAAGCCCACCCCGTCTATGGGCACCCCTTTTTCTTTGAGCCCCTTGAGCAGGGCATAGATGGCGTCCGACTTGGGCCCCAGCCCCTCGGCCCCGTAGTCGTTGTAAAAGAGCTTGGCCTGGGGGTCGGCGGCCCGGGCCAGGCGGAAGGCCCGCTCGATGTAGTCGGGAAGCACGGCAAAGGGGGTAAGGCGGGGCCGAGCATCGTCGCCGATGGCCTCGTTGACCACGTCCCAGTAGGCAATCCTGCCCCTATAGCGCCCCACCACGGCCTGGATGTGCTCGCGCAGGATGGCCTCCATCTCGGCGGGGCCAAAACTGCCATACATCCAGCGGGGGAGCTGCTGATGCCAGACCAGGGTATGCCCCCGCACGGCCATGCGGTTTTTCTGGGCAAAATCCAAAAGCAGGTCGGCGGCGGCAAAGTTGAACTGGCCCCTCGAGGTCTGCAAGGCCCCCCATTTCATGACGTTTTCGGCCACCACCAAGTTGAACTCGCGGGCCAGCACCGTCCCATATTCGGGCTCTTGCAATAGCAAGCTGGGCTCTACCGCTGCCCCAATCTGCAAGCCGCGCTTTTCGGCCAGGGCGCGAAGAGGCGGAGTGGGCTGGGCCTGAGCCAAGAACCCCAACAACACCAGCGCTAGACCCCATCTAAGGGCAACCATACCCCCTCCTTGGACAAGGGTGAAAAACAAGACAACCGCACAACAGCGCTCCATTCAGCACAGCAGAACCGGGACCCCCATACGCCGCTTTGCGCAGCGCCAGCGCCCCGACGCTCAGTTCTTGAGCGCGCCCGAGGTCAGCCCTTCCATGAGTTGCCTTGCCGCCAAGGCAAAAACAATCAGCAACGGAGCCACCAAGAGCGCAGTACCGGCCATGATGGCTCCCCATTCCACATCGGTAGCCCCTTGCAGGGTGCGCAGCACCACCGGCAGGGTCTTGGTCTCCTGGGTGCGCATAATCACGTTCACATCAGCAAAGCGGTTCCACGAGCCGATAAAGGTGATTAAGCCCAACGTACCCAAAGCCGGCCGAATGAGCGGCAGCACAATGCGCCAGTAGACCTGAAACTCACTGCACCCATCTATTCGTGCAGCGTCCACCAGCTCCTTGGGCACTGCTGAGAGAATGTACTGACGCATCATGAAAATCCCCACCGCACTGGCCATGGCCGGAACCCAAAGCGCCTTGGGGGTGTTGATCCAGCCAATCTGATAGATGAGCAAGTAAAAGGGAATTAGGTTCAGAATTGCCGGCACCAGAAGAGTGGCCAGTACCACGGCAAAAAGCTGCTCACGCCAGCGGAACTCGTACATGGCAAAGCCAAAACCGGCCAGGCTGCTAAAAAACAACCCGGTCACAGTGACCATAAGAGCCAGGTACAGATTGTTCCAGTAGGCCCGCCAAAAAGGAATCTTCTCCAGCAAAATCTGGTAGTTGCTCCAGAAGTGCTCGCCAAACCACAGGGGCGGGGGAAAGCCAAAAATCTCCGAGCGCTGGTGGGTGGCGAAGACGAACATGAAGTAGAAGGGCGCTATCGTCAACAGCCCGCCCAGCCCCAAAAGCCCATACCCCCCCAGACGCAGGAGAAGGCCCCCAAAAGAAACCCTCTTGCGCGCCATCTTCTAGTCCACCCCCCGGGCCGCGCGGCCAAAGATCAGGTTGTTGAGGTAGGTCAGGATGCCGATAAAGATGAACAGAATCCAAGCAATGGAAGCAGCCGTGCCCATTTCGAGCCACTCGAAGGCAGTGCGGTACATGTACATGGTGACGGTCTGGCCGCCGGGCGTGGCGGTGCTGGCCCCCCCGTTCAGCAGCACGAAGGGCTGCTCAAAAAGCTGCATGTTGCCAATGATGGTAAGGCTCACAGCGAAGAACATCATGGGGCGCAGAAGGGGCAGGGTGATGTAGCGAAACTGCTGCACCCGGCTGGCTCCGTCCACCGCGGCGGCCTCGTAGAGGTCTTTGGGGATGGCCTGGAGGGCCGAGAGGTAGAGCAGGACATTCCAACCGGTAAACTGCCAGATCACCACCAGGGCAATCGCATATTTTACGTTGGCACTGGTGAACCAGTTGATGTTCTGATCGGGCAGAAGGGCCCCCAACAGGGGCCAGGTGTTAAGGTGGGCGATGACCAGGTTAATGACCCCGTTGTGGGTGGCGAAGAGGGTATTGAAGATAAGGGCAATCGCCACCGAAGAGGTGATGTAGGGCAGGAAGTAGACCGCGGTAACGAAGGTCTTGAAACGACCCAACATCATGTGAATCACAAAAGCCAGTGGAATGGCAATGAGATGCTGGGGAACTCCTGAGACCACCCCCAGCCAGATCGTGTTCCACATGCTGCGCCAGAACATGGGGTCAGTGAGGGTAAAGGTGTAGTTATCGAGCCCCACGTACTTCCAACGCCCCCAGCCATCGCTGGGCGTCCAGGACTGAAAGGACATGTACAAGGAGAAAAGACTGGGATACAAGCCAAATACCAGGAAGAGAATAAAAAAGGGGCTTACAAAGATATAGGGCGCGTAACGCCGCTGGAAGTTGCTCCAGCGCATAGAGAGGCTCAGGGGACTGGACCTCGAGGGAAGATTGTCCAGGGTCTTCCGCACCGAATGCTCCTTTCAGCTAGGGGGAGGAGGTCCTCCCCCTCACCCCTAGCGCATGCGGCGCTCAATGAGCCGCTTGGCCTCGGCTAGGGCTGCCGGAATGTCCTTGCCTTCATCGAGCACCTGTGAAAGCGCTGTACCAACAATCTCGTAGGCCACCCGGTCGTACTTGTTGGCCTTGAGGGGCCTGACCCGACGGGCTGCATCGCGCCAGAGCAGCCGGGCCTGCTGCCCACCCAAAAACTCCACCGGCTCGCTAAAGGCGGGATCGTTCTGGGCTGAAAGCAGGGCAGGGAAAGCCCCAATAGCTCTAAAGGCCGCAATCTGGGCCTCATTGGTGGTGGTGATGTACTTGATTAACTCCCAGGCCAGGGCCTTGTTCCTGGAAGCGGTAGGGATACCGTAGAAGCTGCCCCCCCAGGAAGCGTACATCCCTTCGGGAAGGTGCTGCACCCGCCACAGACCCTTGGTTTCGGGCGCCATCCAGTTTTGCAGGTGGCCCTGCAACCAGGCCCCGGAGAACTGGGTGGCCACAGTGCCCTTCTTGAAGGCATCGTACCACTCGTTGGTCCAAGCCCCAATACGAGCATCCAGGCCGGCCGCACGGATGTTTTTGGCCAGTTCAAAGGCCCGCACGAAGCGAGGGGTATCCACTATCACATTCCCCTTTTCATCGAAGTAAGGGCTGGTATTGGCCGGCGTGGTGGCAAAAATATTGATCCAGGCCACATCAGCAGCATCAGCTATCAGGAAAGCACCGGTGGTGGCCTTGATCCTGCGCCCCGCCGCGATGTAGCCCGGCCAGGTGAGCATGTTTCTCGGGTCCACCCCTGCTTTTTGCAGTATGTCCACCCGGTAGAAGAAGGTGCCGGGCCCAATATCCACCGGCATGGCGATAAAACGCCCGTCGAAAGAGGTTGCTTGAGCAATAGTGTAGGGGGTGAAGAGCCGCTTGTACTGGCCCGCATTGTAAGGGGGCTTGTTCAGGTCCTCAAAACCCTGCCCCTCAGCAAAGCGACCCACAAAGCCAATCTCAATGGCTGCTACATCGGGCAGGCCCTGGCCAGTAGCTAAGGCAGTGGTCAGGGCATTGTGGTGGTCGGCGTACTGCTGAATGACCAGTTTGACCTCAACGTTGGGGTACTTCTTGTTGAAAAGAGCGAGCTGAGCCTTGAGCGCATCGTCCAGATTGGGGAAAACCGCTACTGTAAGGGTGGTCCTCTGAGTCAAACCTAGACTAAAGAGCATCAAAAAGGCTAAAAACAGGGCTTGCTTCATGGATGCCTCCTCCTTGCTTCACGATATGCTTGCCATCTTGGCCCAGGCTTTTGAAACCGCTTTCAAAAATGGTCAGGCCTCCGTGCCACCTCCTTTCGCTAAAACCGCGCGCGGGCCCCCGGTGAATGCAGCAAAGCTGTAGATTCCCGCACCACCAGGCGGGCCGCAAGGGGCTTTGGCGTGTAACTGTGCCCCTCGAGCAAAGCCAGCACCAGCCGGGCCGCCTCCCAGCCCATCTCCGCTCCCGGTTGGCGCACTGTGGTAAGGGGAGGGGTAAAAAAGCGCGAGCTGGGAAGGTCGTCGAAGCCCACCAAGGAGATGTCGTGCGGTACCCGGATACCCCGGCGATAGAGCGCCACGCTGGCCCCGTAGGCCATCTGGTCGTTGGCCGCGAAGATGGCGGTAAAAAGCGCCCCCCGGGCCAGCAAAGCCTCCACCGCCAGCAGACCAGAGGGCTCGAGGTAGTCTCCCTCCACCACCAGCGCCGAATCAAAGGGAATGCCTGCATCCTCCAGTGCTCTCTGGTAGCCCCGTAGGCGCTCGATGGCATCGGGATGGGACTTGGGGCCAGCGATATGGGCAATCCGTCGATGACCCAGCTCGATGAGATGCCGGGTGCCCTCGTAGGCCCCCTGGGCGTTGTCGATTCCCAAGCAGGGAAGGCCTGGAATGCTGCGCCCCACCACCACCACCGGCATGCGCTTGACCAGCTCCAAAAGCCGCTCTTCCGGAACGCTGCCATCCATCACAATGAGGGCGTCCACCTGCCGGCTTACCAGCACCCTCAGAGCAGCCTCCTCCTGGTCGGCCCGCCAGTGCCCACTGGCAAAGATGGGGTGGTAGGGCGTGCCCTCCAGGGCCTGCTCCACCCCCTTGAGCATCTCGCCATAGTAGGGGCTGCTGATCTCCTGTGTAACCACCCCGACGGTAAGAGAGCACCCCTGCGCCAGCCCTTTGGCCATGAGGTTGGGGCGGTAGCCCAGCCGCTTAATGGCCTGCAAAACTGCTTCACGCTTGCGCGCGTCCACGCGGGCAGTGCCGTTGATAACGCGGGAGACCGTGCTGGGGGAAACACCCGCTTCTCGAGCTACATCGCTAAGGGTAACGTTCTCGCGCAAAGCGCCCTCCGAGTGGTTTGGACTTCCCTGAGTAAAGCAGATTTTGAAAGCGCTGTCAAGAGCCCAAGGGCTCACCTTTCAAGCCTCCCGGTCCCCGACCGCCTGCACCCAGAGACACCTGGACGGGGAGGTGCCCTGGGTTTGTAAGAGCTGACAGCGTTGGGTAGGAGAGGTGGTTGCAATCCCCTTGCGGGGCTATTCGTTTACAACAGCAAACCCCGTTAAGTGCTGTCCTGTACAGCACTGCCAAAGGGGGGTTTTATGAGAGCTGCCAGTTATCCACAGGCAACCTGTGGATAACTCCGCGAGAAGCGCGGTTTTTTGCGGTGAGGGCTTACAAAGCCGTACTTTTAGATTTTTTGTACCCTGGTTTTTCGATTTTTATTGCAAAAACTCGTTTTCAAGAAGCTCGCTAGAAACTTCTAGCAACCCTATCATAGCATTTTGCGCAAAACAGAATTGGTAACCCAAGAAAAGCGCTTCCAATGCGTTCTAGAGAGCTTTCTTAGCGCGAAGCTTGAGAAGAACTGTGCCTTTGCGATCGCACTTTTGGCGACCGAGGACCTTGTAACACTGTTTGTAACAGGCGTCTGGGTTTTGCTGGAATACGAGGCAAAAAGCTAGCGGCGAGGAAAGCGAAAGGCGAGGAGGACGAAAAGTATCCCCAGAGCGGCGCTTAGTAGAGCCCAGGGGGCACGGTTTGCTGTGGCCCGAATCGGAGGCAGCACACCGGTCTTGTAGGCCCGGGCTTGGTCGAGAGCCAAAACGTCTACCGCTGCTGGTGCCTCGGCCGGTCCTCCCAGCACCCAGGGGCCGCCGCCTGGGCGTACTGGGCGGAAGTGCCATGGGGTGAAGGGGTCGTAGAGGCCGGCTGCCACGTAGTAGCCATAGTCGCCTAGGGGTAGGGCGGAGGTGAGCTCGAGCCACTCCCCCACCTTCTTCAGAGGAATTTCTGTGCTGCTGCCGTCTGGCCTTCTTTCTTGGGCTTTCCAACCGGTGATGAGGTAGGCCTGGTTCCAGCCCTCCCCCGGAGGGGTCTTGAAGCCTGCCCCTGGTAGCTCCTCTGAGCCTCCGGGCCCGGTGTGGATGTAGATGGCCACAACCGCCAGCGAGAAGCCGTGGGGGGCCCCAAGGGGGTTGGGATAGCGCTGAAGGCGCACCCGCAACACCAAGCGGCCCTCCCGCGCCACCGCTTCGAACCCGGTGAGGTCGGCGAAGCCGCTTTCGGCGAAGAGGGGAACGGTGGGATAGGCATAACCCAGGCCGTGGTCGTCGCCCACGGGGTCGGAGAAAAAGAGCGGAATCACCAGGCCATACCCTACCCGGCCCCGTTTCGGCCCATCAAGGGGGCGAATGCCCTTCACCGGAGCAGACCCATCAGTACCCTGACCAGCTGGGCAGGGTCGTGCTGGGCGAAGCCGGGCTCCAGGAAGTCCTCGGCTATGATCCGCACCCCCAGCCCTTCAAAGGGCTGGGGGTTGAAGCGCACCGGCTGCTGCCCTTCGGCCCGGTAGCGCCGGAGAAGCTCCTCAGGGATGCGGGCATTGTTGACCAGGACCACGTTGGGCTTGCGACCCAGGTGTTTTTCTATTGCCTGGAAGTGGTCAAAGACGTCCATTCCATCGGTTTCGCCCCGTTCGCTCATGATGTTGGCGATGTAGACCAGTTTGGCGGTGGACTGCCGAATGGCTGCCTGAATCCCCTTGGGTAGAAAACTGGGAATCACGCTGGAGTAAAGGCTGCCGGGGCCCAGCACGATCATCTCGGCTTTCTGAATGGCCTGCACTGCCTCTGGCATGGCCTCTACCCCCGCGGGGGCCAGCCCCACCCGGCGGATGCGGCCCGGCTTTTCCCGCAGCGCGGTCTCGCCCTGCACCCGGCTGCCGTCGTCCCGCTCGGCCCAAAGCCGCGCGGCCTCGTGGGTAGCGGGCCAGACCGCCCCTCGCAGGCGCAGCACCTGGTTGGCCTGGCGCATGGCCTGGGCGAAGTCCTGGTTGAGCTCCGAAAGCGAGACCAGCATCAGGTTGCCGAAGGTATGGCCCTTGAGCTCTTCTCCTCGCTGAAAGCGGTACTGCATGAGTTTGGGCAGGCCTTCGGCGTCGGAAAGCGCGGCCAGGCAGTCCACCAGGTCGCCCACCGCAGGTATGCCAAAGGAGACCCTGAGCCGCCCGGTGGAACCCCCATCGTCGGTGACGGCCACGATGGCGGTGAGGTTGGCGGTCTCCTGCTTGAGGCCCAGCAGCACCCGGGAAAGCCCGGTGCCACCCCCCAGGGCCACGATGCGGGGGCCCGCCTCGAGCCGTCGCCTTATGTAGACCTGCTTGGAGACCGAACCCGGGTCGGTGATGGCCGAGAGCATGCTGCGGTTCATCCAGCGCAGCCCCAGCAGAAAAAGCACCAACCCCGCAAGAAGCCACGCCCCCCCCGAAAGCCACAAGGGCAGGTTGAGGTAGCCTGTCCAGCGCACGAGCTGCAAGAACCAGGGGATGAGCGTGGTGTGCCAGGAAAGATGCACCACCCCCACGAACATCCCAAGCAGACCCAGAAGAGCCACCAGGGCGTAGCGCTTGACCCGCATGCCCGGAAGAAGCCAGCGCAGCGCGCTCAGAAACCGGTCGTCGGCTGGGTGTGCCCAGAGGCCCTGGGCCAGTGTGCGTAGGCCGTTTGGCTTGCTCTTCTCGGTCATGCCCTCTCGCCTATCAGGGCCTTTTCCAGGTCGCGGTGTTCCGATTCCACGCGAAAGCGCCCTGAGAGTTCCTGGCCAAGCCGCTCCACCACTGCAACGCTGCGGTGTTGCCCCCCGGTGCACCCGATGGCCACAGTATAAGCCGCACGTCCGCCCTTGCGGGCTCCCTCGGCGGAAAGGCCGATGGTGGCAAGCAAGGTGCGGTAGAAGGCCTCGTTTTCCTTGTTGGAAAAAACATAGGTCGCCACTTCGGGGTCGGTGCCGGGCCGGGCCTTGAGGTTAGGGACGTAGTGGGGGTTGGGGAGGGAACGCACATCCAGCACCAGGTCGGCGTCCTGGGGGGGGCCCCACTTGAAGCCGAAGGATAGCAGCCTGAGCAGGAAGCTCTCTTCCTCCCCCAAGGCGGCCTCGAGGGCCTCCTTGAGCTGGCGGGGGGTGCGCTCGGAGGTGTCAATCACCAAATCGGCCCGGTCCCGCAGGGGGGCCAGGGCCTGCCGCTCCTGCTCGACCTCCCGCAGCAGGTTGCCCATGCCCAGAGGGTGCAGCCGGCGCGAGAGGTTGTAGCGCTTCAAAAGGACATCCGGGCGGGCCTCGAGGTAGATTATGAAGGGCTTGAGCGCAGCCAGGGCGTCCTCTACCCCAAAGAGCAGGGCTCGAGCCCGAATATCCAGCACCACCGCTACCTTCTCGATGCCCTGGGGCTGCACGGTCTCGAGGAGGGCCCTCCAAAGCTGAGGGGGCAGGTTGTCCACCGAGAAATACCCCAGGTCTTCCATCGCCATCCGGGCTGAGGTAAGCCCTGCTCCGCTTTGCCCGCTAAGCACCACGAACCGCATCCCCGTGCCCCCCACGGCGCACTGTTCCCAGTCTAGCGGATTTCCAAAAGCTCCACATCGAAGATGAGGGCCGAGTTGGGGGGTATGTTGGGGCTCGGGCTGCGCTCGCCGTAGGCCAGGTGGGCCGGGATGAAAAGACGGCGCTGCCCTCCCGCCCGCATCCCTACCAGGCCCGAGTCCCAGCCTGGGATTACCTGGCCCGCCCCCAGGGTGAACTCGAAGGGGGTGCGCCCGGGGCGGCAGGAGGAGTCGAACTCCGTGCCGTCGACCAGCCGCCCGATGTAGTGGACCCGCACGGTGTTGGAGGTGATGGCCTGGGGACCCTGGCCCTCCTTGAGGTCTTCCAGCCGGAGGGTGGTTATGCCCTCGTTGGTCAGGCCCGCGGCCGCTGCCGGGGGCCGGGCACAGAGGCCGCCCGCTGCCTGGCGCTGGCCCAGGAGAAAGTAGGCCCCTGCCCCAAGGGCCAAAACCACCCCGGCCAGAAGAAGGTAACGTCTCATGCTGCCCATTCTAAAGGGGGCGCAGCCCCCAGCTCGAGGCTGGTACGGTGGGCGGCTTCCACGAAGGAGGTTGCCCGGGTGGGGGTTTTTCTGTGCGGTGAGAGGCCAGACAGGCGGCGACGGTGGACGGCGGTTTCCTGGTCTACTAGGCTATGTAGGGTGCGCACAGGGCTTGCCTTGATTCTGGGGCTTTCGCTGGCGCTGGCCGCCCCGCCCGCGCAGCTCCTTTCCGGCCATCGGGCCCCGGTGGGGGCCGTGGCGGTGGGCCCGGATGGGCGGCTGGCCCTGGGGGCCGACGCCTACGTGCAGCTTTACCACCCCTCTGGGCGCTTCCAGCGCACTTTGGTTCACCCCGATACTGTTCGTGCGCTGGACTTTGCCCCCGACGGCACCCTTCTGAGCGCCTCGGCTGACGCTGCTCTTCGGCTCTGGCGCCCGGATGGCAAAGGACCTCCGCGGGTGTTTCGGGGGCACCGCGACCAGGTCTGGGCGGCCCGCTTCAGCCCCGATGGGCGGCAATTTGCCAGCGGTGGGGCCGACGGGGCGCTGCGGCTTTGGCAGCCCGAGGGCCAAAGCCAGGCCCTCGAGCTAGGACGCGGCTTCGTCTACGGGGTGGCCTTTGCCCCAGGGGGGCGCCTGCTGGCCGGGGGTGGGCAGGATGGTCTGGTGCTGTGGAGCCCAGCCGAGGGCCGCCACCTCCCCCTTCTGACCCCGGCCTCGGTGCGGGCCCTGGCCTGGGGACCCCAGTACCTGGCCAGCGGCGACCGTGAGGGGTTCGTTCGGTTTTGGGAGCCGACGGGCCGCTTTGCAGGGCAGTTCCTCGGCCATCGGCTGGCGGTGAGCGCGCTGGCCTGGGGACCTGGGGGGCTGCTGAGCGGGGGGCAGGATGGACGGATCGTCCTCTGGGCGGGGGAGAGGGCCCGTTGGGTCCTTCGTGGAAGTCCGGTGTTGAGTCTGGCAGCGGGAGGGGAGGGCTTTTTGAGCGGTCACGACGATGGGCGGGCCCGGCTTTGGCGCTGGGGAGGGGAGTTGCTGGCGACCCTCGAGCCCCCCGCGGCCTCGGTGTCGGCGCTGGCCTACCAACCCGGTGGGGCTCTGCTGGCCAGCGGGGGCTGGGAAGGGGAGGTCTGGCTTTGGGACCCTCGGGGCCGGCCGGTGCGCAGGCTCGAGGGGGCCGGGCTGGAGATCACAGCCCTTGCCTTCAGCCCAGACGGGCAGTACCTGGCCGCGGGCAGCCGCGATGGGTGGGTGCGCCTCTACCAGGTGGAAAGCGGACGGCTGGTGCAGGCCCTGGCGGCGCACGGGGAGGGGGTAGGGGCGCTGGCCTTCACCCCCGACGGGCGGAGTCTGGCCACCGGCGGGCGCGACCGGCTGGTGGGCCTTTGGGACTGGAGGAGGGGGGAGCGGCGGCTCGAGTTCCGCGCCCACGAGTCCCACCTCACCGGGCTGGCCTTCGTTCAGGGAGGCCGTCGCCTGGCCAGCGCCAGCAGCGACGAGAGCCTGGCTTTCTGGGCCCTGTCCCCCGAGGGGGTGCGGCTGGAACGCCGGATCAAGACCCCCTCCGGCCTCCACGGCCTGGCCCTGAGCCCCGACGGACGCACCCTGGCCACCGCCGGCCGCGATGGAGCCGTAAGGCTTTGGGAGGCTCGGACCGGTGCCCTTCTCCGCACGCTAAGAGGCCATACCGAGGCGGTCCGGGCTCTGGCCTTTGCCCCCGATGGACAGAGGCTGGCCAGCGTGGGCTGGGACAAAACCCTATATCTTTGGAGCGTGCAGGGCGACCTCTTGGGGACCACCCCTGGCTTCGTCCGCCCCCTTTATGCCGTGGCCTGGGGCGGCCTTCTGGCGGTGGGGGGCGGCACCCTGGACCATGGCGGGACCATCGCCCTGTTCAGGCCCTAAGGGCCCTCTGGCCAGACCCGTCCGTAGGCCCGCACCTCTCCTTGGGGAAAGGCCCGCTCCAGAAGCCCTCGCAGAAAGCACCCGGCCGGGGGTAGGAGCCCGCGGCAGCTCGAGTTCACGTACACGAAAGCGTAGCGGGGCGGCCTGGGCGACTGGCTGTAGGCGAGTGTTCCCTCGTATTCAGGAAAAGCCTCGTAAAAAAGCGAAAGCAGCCCTTCCAGCAGCCCCTGGGCCTCGGGCAGGGGGGCCTCGCCCTTGGGCCGCACCCACAGGGTCACCACCTTCAGGGCCACGGCCCACCTCCAGAGGCCAAAAGCCGGGCCAGCCGCTCCACCCCTTCGGCCAGCCTGGGGCCTGGCCGGCCTAGGTAGGCCTCCTCCAGGGCGAAAACCTGCTGCCTTCGCACCGCCGGAATATCCAGCCCCCGGCGCAGCACCAGTTCTGGTCTGAGCCGCCGGGCCCCGCACCAGGCCACCACCACCACATCGGGCTGGGCGGCCTCCACCTCAGCGGGGCTCAGGGGCTTGGAGCGCACCGGCAGATGGGCAAAAGCGTTCTGCGCCCCCAGGGCCTCCAGCATCTGGGTGACCCAGCTATCCCGCCCGGCGGCGATCATGGGCTTGGGCCACCACTCCACCATCACCCTGGGGGGGCGCTCCCAGGCTGGCAGGAGCGCCCTGGCCCGGTGAATCCGCTCCTGCATAGCCTCCACCACCTGCCTCCCCCGGGCTTCTACCCCAAGCGCCCGGGCCACCTGCAGGATGTCCTCGTAGACCCCCTCCAGGCTTTGGGGATCGAGCACCAGGTGGGGAATGCCGCGCTGTACCAGCCCCTCCACCACGCGCTCCATCCCCGGTACGCTCAGGCTGGCCAGCACCAGGTCGGGCCGCAGGGCCTCTACCTTGTCGAGGTCTACCTGGAGGTCTGGCCCCACCCGGGGCAGCCGGGCCACCTCGGGGGGGAAGTCTGAGTTGTCATCTACCCCTACCAGCCGGTCTAGAAGGCCGAGGGACCAGATGATCTCGGTGTTGGAGCAGGTGAGGCTCACCAGGCGCATAGGGTTATGCGTATTATGCACCCCCTGCTAGCGAATGATTTGTGGTACCACCCGTACCTCTCGGGTCTGCCCCTCGCGCCAGACCTTGAGGGTCACCGCCTCGCCCTGTTTTTTGGCCAGGAGCACCGCCCGCAGGTCGTTGATGTTGTTGATGGGGTTGCCATCGGCCTCCAGGATGATATCGCCGTTGACACCGAGCTCGATGATCTGGCCGCTGCGTAGCTGAAGCTGCACCGTGCGGGTAGCAGGCCGCAGGCCAGCCCGCTCGGCGGGGCTGTTCCGTTCTACTTGCTGGATCATCAGCCCTGAGTCGGGCAGGCGGTTTTGTCGGCGGATGTTCTCGGGGTACTCGGCCATGGAGAGCACCGAGAGGGTCACCCCCAGGCGGGGCCGGGAGCGCACGATTTCCTCGGCGGTGATGTTCTTCCCAGCCTTGAGGTCGGCCAGGTACTGCTTGGCCAGGTTGATGGGGATGGCGAAGCCAATGCCCGCCGACTGGGCCCCGCCCAGCGCCCCAGTGGTGCTGTAGATGAAGGTGTTGATGCCGATTACCTCGCCCCTCGAGTTGAGCAGGGGTCCCCCCGAGTTGCCCGGGTTGATGGCGGCGTCGGTCTGAATCACGGTGGGCACAAAGGCCCCCTTGCCGCTGGCGTTGCCGTCGTTGGGGTTGCGCCGGATGGCCGAGACGATGCCCTCGGTCACGGTGAACTCGAGGCCGAAGGGGTTCCCCATGGCGATGGCCTTCTGCCCTACCCGCACCTGGTCAGAGTCGCCCAGCCGCATGGGTTTGAGCCGCTCGCGGGGAGCCTGTACCCGGATGAGGGCCAGGTCCAGCGGCTCGGCGGTGCCCACCACCCGCGCGGGGTAGCTTCTGGGGTCGTTGTGGAAGCGCACGGTGATTTGGTCGGCCCCCTCGATCACGTGGTAGTTGGTGAGGATAAGACCGTCCTGGTCGATCACGAAGCCCGAGCCGGAGCCCTCCTGTGGCTGGGGTTGCAGGAAGGGAGCGAAAAACCCCAGGTCGCGAAGCCGCGGTGTGCTGCGCACCGCCACGAAAACCACCCCGTCCCCGCTGCGCTGCACCACCTCCATGGTGTTGCGCTCGTTTTCCAGGAAGGCCCGGTTTTGGTCGAAGGGCTGGGCCTGGGCCAGGGGTTCTGAGGTTGCGGGGGCCTGGCTTTTGCTCAGGTTGAACCAGGCCACCCCACCCCCTACCACCAGGAGGAGCCCCAGGAGAATCGTCGAAGTGCTTCTCATCGACATCTAAAAAACCTCCTGTTCTTAGTGTAGCGAGCCCCGGTGAAGACGGCGTGAAGTGGATTTATGAAAAGACCACGGTCTTGTTGCCGTAGACGATAATGCGGTCCTCCAGGTGCCACTGCACCGCCCGGGCCAGCACGGTGCGCTCGAGGTCGCGGCCCAGGCGCACCAGGTCGGCCACGTTGTGCCGGTGGGAGACCCGCACCACATCCTGCTCGATGATAGGCCCTTGGTCCAGCTCCTCGGTCACGTAGTGGGCGGTGGCCCCGATGATCTTCACCCCCCGCTGGTAGGCCTGCTTGTAGGGGTTGGCCCCCACGAAGGCCGGCAGGAAGGAGTGGTGGATGTTGATGATGCGGTTGGGGTAGTGGGCCACGAAGGCGGGCGTGAGGATCTGCATGTAGCGGGCCAGCACCAATAGGTCGTTGCCCTGCAAAAGCTCCAGCATGCGGGCCTCGGCCTCCTCTTTTCTGCCCTTTTCCACCGGTACGTGATGGAAAGGAATGCCGAAGCGCTCCACCTCAGCCCGAAGGTCGGGGTGGTTGGAGATGACCTGGGTGATGGTGCAGGGGAGCTCCTTGTTGCTGTGCCGCCAGAGGAGTTCCAGAAGAGCGTGGTCGTAGCGGGAGACCAGGATGGCCACCTTCTTCACCTCGGCAGCGTAGGCAATGCGCCAGTCCATCTGGAAGCGCTCGGCCACCGTCTCGGCGAAGGCTTTCTCCAGGATTTCGCGCGAAACATCCAGGTGCGGGGTCTGGAATTCCAGCCGCATGAAGAAGAGCCCCCCTTCGGGGTCGGTGGAGTGCTGGTCGAGGGCGGTGATGTTGGCCCCGTGGTGAAAGAGGAAGCTCGAGACCGCGGCTACGATGCCGGGCCGGTCAGGACAGGTGATGAGGAGGCGCGCGGTGGTCTCGGACCGCATACCGGATAAGGCTATCGGCTTTTAGAGCGGAGCTCAACCGGATTGCAGCAGGAAGCGCGCCATACCGGGGAAACGCCGGGCCCAGTGGGCCTCGTGGTGGGCGCCTGCGGGGTCCTCCAGGTAGTGGTAATCCACCCCCAGGCGCCAGCCCTTCTGCAAAAGCAGCCGGTGCATTCGGCGCACATCCTCCAGGTAGCGGCGGCTGTCCACCCCGGAGAGGCTTAGCTCGAGGTGGCCCACGTCCATGTAAAGCCGGCCCGGTGCCCGGGGGGTCTTTTCCACCAGGTGGTAGATGGCCCCTTCAGCAAACCAGAAGGAGGGGCTCATCACCCCAGCACCCCCGAAGACCTGGGGGTAGAGGTGGTAGGCGCAAAGGCTGATAAAGCCCCCCATCGAGGAGCCCGCGATGGCGGTATGGGCGCGGCCCGGTAGGGTGCGAAGCTCGTCGTCGATGAAGGGCTTGAGGGTTTCCACGATGAAGCGCAAATACCGGGCCCCCCGGCCCCCCCCATACCGGGGGTCGCGGAAGGGGCTGTACTCGTCGAGCCGCTCCAGGCCCATGTTGGGGATGCCCACCACGATGGCCTCCAGCCCTTCCCTGGCCAAGGCCTCCATGTTCTCGTCCACCTGCCACTCCCCCACGTAGCTGGTGGCCTCGTCGAAGAGGTTCTGCCCGTCGTGCATGTAGAGCACCGGGTAGCGCCGCTCGCTTTGGCGGTAGGAGGGGGGCAGGTAGACCCGGATGTCCCGCTGGTTGCCGAGCTCCGGGCTCCGCAGGCCTTCGAAGACCCATACCTCGCCCACCACGGTGTGGCCGGGGCCCTGGGGGTGGGGGGTCCAGGTCGAGGAGGCGCGCACCAGGCCATTCTACGAGAGACGGGTTTTGTTGGTTGGGTCAAGGTTTGCTTGGTTCTTTTCGAGAAGACTCAAAGTGTGCGCGCTCTGGGCTTTGCGCTAATATTTTCCGGCCTGGCCCTGGCCTGCACCACCCCCTTCTACCCCACCGACCCCAGCCTGCGCTGGCGCTACCGCGTCTTGAACGACAACCAGGTCTACACCCAGAGCTTTGTGTCCAACGGCCCCAACGCCCTGCTGGAACGGCGGCAGTTCGCCGACCGCACTGAGACCACCCCCTGGAGCTGCACCCCGCAGGGCCTGCAGGCCCTGCCCCAGGAGGAGCGCCCCATTCCAGGCGGCAGCGTGCGCCTGACCCGGCTGGCGGGGGTGGTGCTCCCGAGCGGCCGCTGGCAGGTGGGGGAGAGCTGGACCTACCGCTACGAGCTCAAGGGAAGGGTGGCCTTCCTCGAGTTCACCGGCTTCCTCGAGGTCGAGAACCGCGTGGTGGCCCGGGAGACCGTGGTGGTGCCGGCGGGGCGCTTCGAGGCTTTGCGGGTCGAGGCCACCTTCAAGGGTGAGTTCGGCCTGGCCTTTGGAGGGCGCGCCACCTACTGGTTTGCCGAGGGGGTGGGGGTGGTCAAGCAGGTGAGCGAGGGGAGTTTTGGCGGCATAAGCAGCGAGCTAATCGAGTTCCGGCGCTAGCTCGCCGTAAAGCCGGGCGCGAAGGCGGGCCCTGACCCGGGGCCACTCCTCGTCCACAATCGAGTAGACCGCGGTGTCGCGCACCTCCCCGGTCGGGTAGATCTGGTCCTTGCGCAGGATGCCCTCCAGGGTGGCCCCCAGCTTCTCGATGGCCCTTCGGCTCCGCAGGTTGCGGGCATCGGCCCTGAGCTGCACCCGGATGGCCCCCAGGGTTTCGAAGGCGTGCTCGAGCAAGAGGTACTTGCTCTCGGGGTTGACATGGCTGCCCTGGAAAGGGGTGAAAATCCAGGTGGTGATCTCTACCGAGCGATGGGCCGGGTTGACCCGCACATACCCGGTGCGCCCGGCTATTCGGTTGCTGGCCCTATCCAGAATAGCCCAGTTGACCCGGTCGGGGGCCGCGAGGAGCGAGCGGATGTACTCCTCCATGGCAGCCAGGGTGGCCTCGCGGGGGGTGAGGGCCATGTAGCGGAGTGCTTCGGGGTCGAAGTGCTCGAGCATGGCCGCGGCGTGCTCCAGCCCCAAAGGTATAAGCCGCACGAAGCGCCCCTCCAGGGGAATGCTCTCGTGCCACATATGACCCAAGGCTACCACTGTTTTGGGCTAGACTGGGGGTGTGATTCGCGTGGGCGTGCTGACCATCTCCGACCGGGAGGCGCGGGGCGAGGTGGAGGACCAGGCCTATGCCGCTGTCCGCGAGGCCCTGGCTCTGGGCCCATACGAGATTACCCACTACGAAATCGTTCCTGATGAGCCTGCCCAGATCAAGCGCGTCCTGAGGCTCTGGACCGACCGAGAGGGGCTGGATGTGATTCTTACCAGCGGCAGCATCCGCCTAAGCAGCCGCGACCACGCCCCCGAGGCCACCCGGGAGATGCTCGAGAAGGAAGCCCCCGGCATCGCGGAGTTGATTCGACGCGAAACCTACAAGAAAAACCCCCTGGCTGCGCTCTCGCGGGGGGTGGCCGGGGTGCGGGGCAAGACCCTGATTGTCAACCTGCCCGGCGGACCCCAGGCCTGCCGCGACTCCCTGGAGGTCCTTTTGCCCCTGATTCCCGAGGCGGTGGAGCGCATCACCGGCCGCCCGGTGGGCCAGATGGCCCAGTCCTTCTGGTTTGACTAGTCTGCTATCCTATTGCGGTGCGAGCATCGCGTCTGGACGTAAAAGCCACGCTTCGTGAAGCCCTGGTTGAGGCGCTGCAGGGCCTGGGCCTTGGCGAGCTGCCGGAGGTGGTGGTGCAGGAGACCCCGCCGGATAAGCCGGGCGACTACGGCACCCCGGTGGCCATGGCCCTGGCCCGCCATTTGCGCAAGGCCCCCGCACAGATCGCCGCCGACCTGGCCCAGACCCTCCAGCCTCCCCCCTGGGTGCGCCGCGTTCTGGTCCTGGGGGGGTACCTGAACTTCGAGCTCGAGCCGGCCTTCCTGGTAGAGAACGCCACCCAGCCCCTGCCGCCCTTTCCCCCCAAGGAAGGCAAGGTGCTCTTGGAGCACACCTCGGTCAACCCCAACAAGGAGCTTCACGTGGGCCACCTGCGCAACATCTGCCTGGGCGACGCGCTGGCCCGCATCCTGCGCTTCGTGGGGCACCAGGTGGAGGTGATGAACTACATCGACGACACTGGGCGGCAGGCGGCCGAGAGCCTTTTCGCCCTGGCCTACTTTGGCCTGGGGGCCCCCTCGGGGAAGTACGACCACTGGGTGGGGCAGGCCTACGTGCGGCTTCACCGGGCGATGGAAGACCCCGCGGCAAAGGCCCGGATTGAGGAAGGGGTCCAGGCAACCCTGCACCGGCTGGAGGCTGGGGAGCTCAGGGCCGAGGTGGAGCGGATTCTGAAGGCCCAGCTCGCCACCATGTACCGCCTGGGGGCCGAGTACGACCTCCTGGTCTGGGAGTCGGACATCGTGCGGGAGGGGCTTTTGGAGAAGGCCATGCGGGCCCTGGAGGCCTCCCCCTACGTCCTGCGCCCCAAGGAGGGCAAGTATGCCGGGGCTTTGGTGATGGACACCAGCCCCTTCATCCCGGGGCTGGAGGACCCCTACCTGGTGCTCATCCGCTCCAACGGCACCTCCACCTACACCGCCAAGGACATCGCCCTGCAGTTTTGGAAGATGGGGCTTTTGCAGGGCCTTCGCTTCCTTCCCTACGATACCCAGCCCAGCGGGGCCATCCTGTACAGCACCCATCCCGAGGGCCAGCCCATGCCCTTTGGCGGGGCTCAGGAGACCATCAACGTGGTGGACGCCCGCCAGAGCCACGCGCTGCGGGTGGTGCAGGCCTCCCTCGAGGTCGAAGGGCGGCCCGACCTGGCCCAGAAGTGCTTCCACCTGGCCTACGAGACCGTGCTGCTGGAGGGGCAGCAGATGTCAGGGCGCAAGGGCATCACCATCTCGGTCGACGAGGTGCTGGACGAGGCGGTGCGCCGGGTGCGCCGGGTAATCGACGAGAAGAACCCCGGCCACCCCAGCCCCGCCGAGGCTGCCGAGGCGATTGGGGTGGGGGCGGTTCGCTTCGCCATGCTCAAGACCGAGGCCAAAAAGCAGATCGACTTTCGCTACGAGCAGGCCTTGAGCCTGGAGGGCGACACCGGGCCCTACGTGCAGTACGCCTACGCCCGGGCCGGGGCCATCTTGCGCAAGGCAGAGGAGATGGGTCTGGGGGAGGAGGCGCCGGACTTCACCCAGGCCACTTCCTACGAGGTCGCCCTGGCCAGGACCCTGCTGCGCTTCGCCGAGGTGGTGCAGGACGCCGCGCGCAACAAAGCCCCTCATATCCTGGCCCAGTACCTGCTGGATCTGGCCGCGGCCTGGAACAGCTTCTACAATGCCAAAACCCCCGAGGGCCGTCCGGCCACCCCGGTCCTCACCGCACCGCCGGGGCTGCGGGGGGTGCGGCTGCGGTTGGTGGAGGCCCTGCGCACAACCCTACGGCAGGGGCTCTGGCTTCTGGGACTGAGGGCCCCCGAGGTGATGTAGCTAGGGGGTGTGGCTCGAGCCAAACTGGTTGAAGAGCACGAAGCCCAGCAGGGCGAACCACAAAAGCAGCAGGATCAGGTTGCCCCAGCGCTGCCAGAAGGAGGGGCGGGGCGTGGGCCCGGTCACCTGGGTGGCCAGCACCTCGGGGTCGTTGCCGCTTTGCAGCCGTACCGGTCCCGCGCCGGCCTCGAGCGGTAGAGCATAAGGACGCGGATTTTCCGGCACCTGGCTGCCGATGGTCACCACCACCGCGCTGATGTTGTCGGGGCCGCCCCAGTCGTTGGCCAGCCGGATGAGCTTGGCCACCGCGGGTTCGGGCGGGTGGGTGAGGATCATCTCGGCCAGCACCCTGTCTTCCAGCACCCCGCTTAGCCCATCGGAGCAGAGCAGGAACACATCCCCGGGCCGCACCTTCAGGCCCACCAGGTCTACCCGGGCGGCAGGGAAGGAGCCTAAAGCGTTGGTGATTACGTTGCGCCAGCGGTGGTTGCGGGCCTCTTCTTCGGTCAGCAGGCCCTGGCGTACCCGGTCGGCCACCCAGGAGTGGTCCTGGGTAAGCTGGGTTAGCTCGCCGTCGCGCAGCAGGTAGGCCCTGGAGTCCCCCACGTGGGCGATGAGGGCGTAGGGTAGGTCGAGCCACAGGGTGGTGCAGGTGGTGCCCATGCCGCGCGACTCGGGCTTTTGTCCGGCTAGGTAGATGGCCTCGTTGGCGGCCTCATAGGCCTCCAGGAGCCCCTGGGGCGAGGGCTCGCTCCGGCGCAGCATCTCCATAATCCGGCTCACCGCCATCTGCGAGGCCACCTCGCCGGTGCGGTGGCCGCCCATGCCGTCGGCCACGATGAAGATTCCCCCATAGGGCATCACACACTGGGCGACGGCGTCCTCATTCAGGGCGCGCTTGCGGCCAGGGTCGGTCAGCGCTGCCGCATACACCATCGGGAGGCTTTCCGAACCTGGCATACTAGGCGCATTATAGGCCAGGCCGGACCGGAGTAGGGCCAAAAAATCACACCGGCTTCAGTATGAGCGTTGTATCACTTTCAGCCCCTGCCCCTCCAGGAAGCCCACCAGCCAGGCCACCGCGGCCTTGACCCCTGGGGTCGCTAAGGGGGCCCCGAAGCGGGCGAGGCCCACATAGAGGCCGTGGGCGCTGGGCCGGGCTTCCAGGAGCACATCCTGCACCAGGTCCTCTTCATCCAGGTGGGTGAGAAAATAGTAGCCCTCGGGCAGGGCGCGGGCGGCCTCGAGCAGCACCGCCGTGCCGCCTTCGAAGCGGACCACGGTTTTGGGGAAGCTCTCCAGTAGGGGCAGTTTACCGGACATCAGGGCGTGGGGCATGGGGTACCTCGGAAGCGGTGGCCAGGGGTCGGGGTCCTCACCCTTCTTACGGAAGACCGCGTGGTAGAAGCTGCGGCCCTGCTCCTTCCACTTGAGGGCGTACTTGGTGGTGAGGTGGTGGGGGGGCGGGGGCGGGGTTTCCACCGTGTACAGGCCGCTGGCCAGGGCTTCGTCCTGGGCAAAGCGCCAGTAGGCCTCGTGGTCGGTGGTGAGGAGCAGCTCACCCCCCTCGGCCAGCCGGGTGGAGAGCCGCCGGAAGAATTCCCGGCGCAGCAGGCGGTTTTCCTGGTGCTTGGCCTTGGGCCAGGGGTCGGGGAAGTTGACGTAGACCTGCTTTAGGCTCCGGGGGGCCACCAGGTTCCTGAGGGCAAAGGTGGCCTGGCCATGGTAGACCACGACGTTTGCTATGCCCTCTCGTCGGAAGCGCCGGATGGCCCGGGCCACCGAGGCCGCCGAGACCTCGGCCCCCAGGATGCGCCGCTGGGGGTGCAGCCGAGCCAGCGCTGCGGTAAAGCGCCCGTCGCCAAAGCCCACCTCGAGCACCTCGGGAGCGGGGTCTAGGGGGAAGGGGCACTCGCCCACCCGAACCAGCACAAAGGTGCATTATAGAGCCTTTAGAGGGGTGTTTGGGAATGGTAGACTCTGGCTTATGGCGGATGCAGGTCTCGAGCAAGCCTTCGCCAAGGTACGGGCCCTTCTGGAGGGCGACTTTGAGCATCCGGGGCTCACCCTGTACGACCTGCAGAACCTGGTGGGCTACAACAGCCGCCTCAAGACCGATGGCCCCCTCTCCTACACCCTGCCGCCCGAGCCGGCGTTGAGCGGGGTGGCGGCGGTGCGGCTTTACTACTACCCCAAGGACCCTGAGGTCACCCTGATCGTGGAGATTGAGGACAAGGCCCGCAAGCGTCACCTGCGCCACTTCAAGTGGAACGGCATCTCCTGGACGGCGCCCCGCGGTCTGAAGTCCGATCTAACCGCTACCCGCGAGGTGCTGCCGGCTATCGAGGAGGTAGGGGGCGACTTCTTCCTGGGCTATGCCCCTGAGGAGGCCAGGGAGCTGGCCGAAGCCATCCGCCGGGGCGAGGCCGCGGGGGCCAAGTACATGCTCTGCACCCGCGACAACACCAGGATTTTCTACGCCCCCACCAGCTCCCCCCCCACCGTGCCCTGCCCCCGCTGCGGCAACACCCACATGATCTTCAAAACCCTCACCCTCTCCACCCCTGAGGACCGCATCGAGACCCTCCTGCGCGAGCAACGGGCCTTGCGCACTGCGCTAGAGGACCTGCTTTTGTACCTGAAGCGCAAGCTGGGGCCCTAGGGGTTGGGGGGCGCTGCGGTCGGCCGTGGCCGACGAGGGGCCCTCTGATGCGGCTTTGCCATTTGGTAAAAGTTTTTTATGAGCTGTAAAAAACGGGTTTCCTTACGATTCCGGTCATCCTTCTGCGGTAATGTAAGGCCGATGACAAAGAACCGCCCTGGTCTGGCCAGGGGGTCTTTGCCCCACGGGAGGCCGGTATGGTTGAGGACCGCGAACTGATCGCCGCTCGAGCCGGGCTTTCTGCTGAGGAGCAGCTACGGCTCGAGGACCTCGAGAACCAGGAGTGGCGCGAAAGCCTGGAGTATGTGCTGCGGAGCGCGGGGCGCGACAGGGTGGCCCAGCTCATGGAGATGCTGGAGAACTACGCCTACCGCATGGGCGTGGTCATCCACGACAAGGTCAACACCCCCTACGTCAACACCATCGCCAAAGAGCACGAGCCGCCCTACCCAGGCGACCTGGAGCTCGAGCAGCGCATCGCCAACATTCTGCGCTGGAACACCATCGCCATCGTGCAGCAGGCCAACAAGAAGGCCGAGGGCATCGGGGGGCACATCTCCACCTACGCCAGCATCGCTGAGCTGATGGAGATGGGCTTCAACCACTTTTTCCGGGGCCCTGAGTCCCCCGACCGCGACCTGGTCTTCTACCAAGGGCATATGTCGCCTGGGGTTTACGCCCGAAGCTACCTGGAGGGCCGCCTCAGCGAGGCCGATCTGGCCAAATTCCGCCGCGAGCTTCTGGGGGGGCCTGGCCGGGGGCTTTCCAGCTACCCTCATCCCTGGCTGATGCCCGACTACTGGGAGTTCCCCACCGTCAGCATGGGCCTGGGGCCCATCCAGGCCATCTACCAGGCTCGCTTCATGCGCTACTTGGAGGAGCGCGGTCTCAAGCCCAAGACAGGGGCCAAGGTCTGGGCCTTCCTGGGCGACGGCGAGCAGGACGAGCCCGAGACCACCGGTGCGCTTAGGGTGGCGGCCAACGAGGAGCTGGACAACCTGGTCTTCGTCATCAACGCCAACCTGCAGCGGCTGGACGGGCCGGTGCGGGGCAACTCCAAGATCATTCAGGAGCTGGAATCGCTCTACCGCGGCGCTGGCTGGAACGTGATTAAGGTGGTCTGGGGCAGCGCCTGGGACGAGCTTTTCGCCCGGGATACGGAAGGGGTGCTCCTGGAGCGGATGGAGCAGCTTGTGGACGGCGAGAGCCAGCGCTATGCGGCCTACGGAGGGAAGGAGCTGCGGGAGAGGTTCTTCAACACCCCGGCCCTCAAGAAGCTCATCGAGGGGATGAGCGATGAGGACCTGGACCGCCTCACCCGCTCGCGCGGCGGCCACGACAACCGTAAAATCTATGCCGCCTTCAAGGCCGCGGCCGAGCACCGGGGTTCGCCCACCGTGATCATCGCCCGCACCATCAAGGGCTACTGCCTGGGCCCCACCGCCCAGGCCAAGAACGTGGCCCACCAGGTCAAGAAACTCACCCTGGACGACCTGCGCGAGGCCCGTGACCATCTGGGCATTCCCATTCCCGACGAGGAGCTGGAGAACACCCCCTTCTACCACCCGGGCCCCGACTCCCCCGAGGTGCGCTACATGCTCGAGCGCCGCAAGGCCCTGGGGGGGCTCATCCCGGTGCGGCAGGTTAAGGACTACCGCATCCAGACCCCGGACCTGGCCTTTTTCGAGGAGTTCCTAACTGGCTCCGGAGGGCGGGAGATCTCCACCACCATGGCCTTCGTGCGGATGCTTACCAAGCTGGTGCGCCACCCCGAGGTGGGCAGACTCATCGTGCCCATCGTTCCCGACGAAGCCCGTACCTTTGGCATGGAGGGGGTGATTGCGGCGGTGGGCATCTACTCGCCAAAGGGCCAGCTCTACACCCCGGTGGACGCCGGTACTGTGACCGTCTACCGCGAGTCCGAGACCGGCCAGCTTTTGCAGGAGGGCATCAACGAGGCAGGGGCCATGTGCAGCTTCATCGCGGCGGGCACCGCCTACGCCCACCACGGCATTCCCACCATTCCTTTCTACATCTTCTACTCCATGTTCGGCCTGCAGCGGATTGGCGATCTGGTTTGGGCCGCTGCCGACCAGCGCACCAAGGGTTTTCTGATGGGGGCCACGGCCGGCCGCACCACCCTCAACGGTGAGGGGCTGCAGCACGAGGACGGTCACTCCCACCTTCTGGCCCTGCCGGTGCCCAACCTGATGGCCTACGACCCTGCTTTTGCCTACGAGCTGGCCGTCATCCTGCAGGATGGCATGAAGAGGATGTACCAGGATGGGGAGGACATCTTCTACTACATCACCCTGATGAACGAGAACTACCCCCAGCCCCCCATGCCCGAGCCCCGCGAGGAGGTTCGCCAGGGCATCCTCAAGGGCATGTACCTCTTCCGCAAAAGCGAGCTCAAAAAACCCAGGGCCCGGGCGCAGCTTTTGGGCAGCGGCACCATCCTCAACGAGGTCCTCAAGGCCCAGGGCCTGCTGGAGGCCTATGGGGTGGCCGCCGACGTTTGGAGCGTGACCAGCTACAAGGCTCTTTACTACGAGGCCATGGAGACGGCCCGCTACAACCGGCTGCACCCTGGCGAAAAGCCCAGGCTGGGCTATGCGGCGCAGTGCCTGAACCCCACCGAGGGGCCCATCGTGGCCGCCTCGGACTACGTGAAGGCCCTACCCGATTTGCTCTCGGGCTACCTGAACCGGCCCATCCATAGCCTGGGCACCGACGGCTTTGGCCGCTCGGATACCCGCGAGGCCCTGCGCGACTTCTTCGAGGTGGACGCCCGGCACATCACCGCAGCGGCGCTTTCGGCCCTGCGGGCCGAGGGCAAGCTGAGCCTTCAGACCGTACAGGCGGCGTTCCGCAAGCTGGAGATTGACCCTGAGCGGGAGGCTGCGCACAAGCGCTAGCGCAGAGGACAGTATGGCCGAACTCAAAGTACCCGACCTAGGCGACAACGTGACCTCCGCTGTGGTGGTGGGGGTGCTGATTAAGGAAGGTGACACCGTAAGCGAGGGCCAGCCGGTTTTGGAGCTCGAGACCGACAAGGCGGTGATGGAAGCCCCAGCCCTGGCCAGCGGCACGGTCTCCAAGCTGCTGGTCAAGCCTGGGGACGAGGTGAAAAGCGGACAGGTCATTGCCGTGCTGAAAGAGGCCCAGCCCAGCCCGGGGGAAGCTGAACCGCCGGCAAAGGCCAGCGCCCCGCCTCCCCCCGCCCCGCCCCGCCCCGTCGGTCCGCCCTCGCCGGCCCCTGTGCCCGCCGGGCGGCGGCTTATCCCCGCAGCCCCCAGCGTGCGGCGGCTGGCCCGGGAGATGGGCGTGGACCTGAGGGCAGTGGTGGGCAGCGGTCCGGCCTACCGCATCTCCGAAGGCGACGTACGACGCTTTGCTGCTCAAGGCCAGAGCCCCCTTCCTGCGCCGCTGGTGTCCAAGTTGCCCGATTTTGCCCAGTTCGGTCCTGTTCGCCGGGAGGCCATGTCGGGGGTGCGCCGGGCCACGGTGCGCTCCATGGCCCAGGCCTGGAGTCTGGTGCCCATGGTCACCCATTTCGACAAGGCCGACATCACCCAGATGGAGGCCTGGCGCAAGAGGCTGGCCCCCCGGGCAGAGCAGCGCGGCGCCAAGCTCACCATGACCGCCATCTTGCTCAAGGCGCTGGCCGCGGCCCTGAAGGCTTTTCCCAAGTTCAACGCCTCCATTGATACGGAGAGGAACGAGATTATCTACAAGGACTACATCCACATCGGGGTAGCCGTGGACACCCCCGCCGGCCTGCTGGTTCCGGTGATTCGGGATGTCGACAAGAAGGGTATTTTTACCCTGGCTGCTGAGCTGGGTAGTGTAGCCGCCAAGGCGCGCGAGCGCAAGCTCGCTCCAGAGGAGATGCAGGGGGCTTCCTTCACCCTGTCCAACCTGGGGGGTATTGGCGGCACCGGTTTTACGCCCATCGTCAACTGGCCTGAGGTGGCCATCCTGGGGGTCTCGCGCAGCGCTATAGAGCCGGTGTGGAACCCGGAGAAAGAGGCCTTTGAGCCCCGCCAGATTATGCCCTTTTCGCTCTCCTACGACCACCGCCTAATTGACGGGGCCGATGCGGCGCGCTTCTGTCGCTTCGTGGCCGAGCTTTTAGAAGAGCCGGTTTTGCTCGGGTTCGAAGGCTAGAGGGTAAAGCCAAAACCGCCTGAGGAACTCAGGCGGTTTTTCTGGTCGAGGCGAGAGGATTTGAACCTCCGACCACTCCCACCCCAAAGGAGTGCGCTACCAGGCTGCGCTACGCCTCGAGCTCGGCTGGCCTGGGGTTGCCCGCAGGCGCAAACCCAAGTTTAGCCACCCGTGGGCCAAACGTCAACACGCAAGCTTGACCTGGGCCTTACCCCCCGCTATACTCATAACTCGCTGCGGGGGCGGTTAGCTCAGCCGGTTAGAGCGCACGCCTGATAAGCGTGAGGTCGGTGGTTCAAGTCCACTACCGCCCACCAGAAACCCAGAGCATCCCTGGTTTCCCCTCGCAATCGCCGGAGGAAGCCGCCTTAGCGCCCGGGGTGCCTCGCTCATGGTTGGTCCCGGTCATGCCCTATACTGGGGTGTTATGGCGCCCATGGCCAAGACCTCTCTACTCGCCCTTGCTCCAGAGGCGCTTCCCGGCGAGGGCTTTCGCAAGCGCCAGCTTGCGGCCTGGCTCTATGAGAAGGGGGTGCGGCAGTGGGATGCGATGACCGACCTGCCCAAGGCTTTTCGGGCGGAGCTGGCTGAGCATTACCGGCTCTCGGAGTTTACCGAGGTGCAGGCCTACCCCAGCCAGGACGGCTCGGTGAAGTACCTGTATATCCTCCTAGACGGCCAGAAGACCGAGGCGGTCTACATGCCCTACAAGAACCGCAGGACCCTTTGCGTATCCAGCATGGTGGGTTGTCCCGCGGGTTGCACCTTCTGCGCCACCGGCCGGATGGGCTTCGGGCGCAACCTGAGCGCGGCGGAGATACTGGACCAGGTTCTTTTTGCTGCTTACCACCAAAACCACTCGCCCCGTGAAATTCGCAACCTGGTGTTGATGGGAATGGGCGAGCCTTTGTTGAACCTGGAGAACGTTTTTTCCGCCATCGAGCGGATGCTGCACCCGCAGGGGCTTTCCATGAGTCCCCGCCGGATTACCCTCTCCACCGTAGGCATCCCCCGGGGCATCTACCGGCTGGCCGACTCGGGCCTGGGGGTACGGCTGGCGCTTTCTTTGCATGCCCCCGACGACGAGACCCGCAAGCAGATCATCCCCACCGCCCAGCGCTACCCCATCGCTGAGATTATGGAGGCGGTGCGCTACTACTACGCCAAGACCCGGCGCCGGGTGACCCTGGAGTACACCTTGCTCAAGGACCTCAACGACCGCGAGTGGCAGGCCCGGGCGCTGGCCCAGCACTTCCGGGGAATTAGCGCGCACGTCAACCTGATTCCCTGGAACCCCTGGCCGGGGGCGCCCCACCGGGGCACCCCCAGGGCCCAGATTCTGCGCTTCAAGGCAGTGCTGGAGGCCCAGGGCATTCCCACCTCGGTGCGCTTCAGCCGGGGACGGGATGTGGGGGCAGCCTGCGGGCAGCTCGCCCTGCAGCAGCCGGCATAGGGGCGCTTGCTTTGTTAACCCCAAAAGGCTATTTTGGTTGACGTGCCTCCCCTTCTGGCCCACCTTTCGGAGCAGTACCAAAGCGGCGAGGCCCTGGCCCGCCGCCTTGGCGTGAGCCGTACGGCGGTCTGGAAGCAGGTGGCCCTGTTGCGCCAGGCGGGTTATCCGGTGGAAACCCAGCGGGGCCAGGGGTACCGGCTTTCGCCCGGCAGCCCCACCCCCCAGGCCCTGGAAGCGCTGCGTAGAGGCCGGTTTGGTGCGTTTTATGCCTATTTGGGCACCGTGGAGAGCACCCAGGACGTGCTCAGGCAGTGGGCCCAGGACGGAGCGGAGGAGGGCTCGGTGGTGCTGGCCGAGCGCCAGCGGAAGGGCCGGGGCCGCCGGGGGCGCTCTTGGCAGAGCGAGCCGGGTAAGAGCCTCACCTTCTCGCTGCTGCTGCGCCCCTGTCTGTCTCCCTCGATTCTCCCCCTTTTTTCCCTGGCCGCAGGGCTGGCCCTGCGGGAGGCCTGTGGGGTGGGGGGGCTCAAGTGGCCCAACGACCTCTTGGCACCCGATGGGCGCAAGCTGGCGGGGGTGCTTCTGGAGGCCCAGGTGAGCGGGGAAGAGGTGGCCTATGTGCTTTTGGGCATCGGCCTAAACGTGCACCGCTCAGCCCTGCTGCCCCCACAGGCGGCAGCCCTGGAGGAGTACAGGGCGGTTTCGCGGGTGGAGCTGCTGGCCCACCTTCTAGAGCGGCTAGAGGTTCGCTGCGCCCAGCTCGAGGCCGACCCTGAGGGGCTTCTGCGCGACTACCAGGCACAGAGCTACACCCTGGGGCAGCCAGTGCGGGTTGAGACCCCCCGGGGGGAGGTCCGGGGCGTGGCCACTGGGGTGGCTCCGGATGGCGCGCTGGTGGTGGAGGGGGCAGGCACTATCCATCGCATCGGAGCAGGTGAGGTGGAACTCATTAGCTTCGCAGGAGGAAAAGCGTGAACCCAACCCAAACCCTACCGTACCTACCCCTTTCCAAGTCCTTGTTCCCCGTGCGCAGCCTGCGGCGCGATGCCCTGCTGGTGTTGGGCGGTAGCCTGTTCTTGGCCCTTTTAGCCCAGGCGACGATTCCCCTGCAGCCGGTGCCCATCACCCTTCAGACCCTGGGGGTGCTGCTGGTGGGGGCCGCGCTGGGCAGCCGGCTGGGCTTTTTAGCGATGGTGGCCTACCTGTTGGAGGGCTTGGTGCTGCCGGTGTTCGCGGGCGGGGCCACCTGGTTCCATCCCCGCATTCCCTTCACCGCCGGCTACCTGCTGGCCTTCCCCCTGGCCGCCTACCTGGTGGGCTACCTGGTGGAGCGCTACGGTGCCGACCGAAGCCCCTTGAGGACCTTTGGGGCCATGCTCCTGGCCAACCTGTTGATTTACGCCATTGGGGTCACCTGGCTGGGCTTTGCCCTCTCGGGGGCTGGGCGCTACACCGGGGTTTTGGGCGTGCTGCAGGCTGGGATGTTTCCCTTCCTTTTGGGGGATTTTATCAAGGCGGCCATTGCCGCAGCCCTGCTTCCTACCGCTTGGCGTCTGCTTCATCGCTAGGCTTTTCCCCCTCCTCGGGAGGGGGATTCTTCTCTAGGCCCTTCGCTGCCCAACGGATAACCCAGGGCATCAAAAGCCAGTAGGCGCCGCCGGCCAGCAGGGCCAGCGGGAAGCCCATCCAAAGTGCGCTCCAAAACCCCACCTGCGGGATCTGGGCCACCAGGGTGAGGACCCAGGCGATGGCCCCCACCATGAGCACTTCCTGGGGATGCACCCTCATGGGCGGGCCTCGAGCAGGTCGGCCAGGTAGACCAGGGCCATCTTGTAGGAAAGGGGTCCGAAGCCCGAGACGATGCCCTTGGCGGCGGTTGCGGTTAGGGAGTGTTGTCGGTAGGGCTCGCGGGCATGCAGGTTAGAGAGGTGTACCTCCACCACCGGTAGGGGCTGGCCCCGAATGGCGTCCAGCAGGGCGATGGAGTAATGGGTGAGGGCCCCAGGATTCAGGACGATGGCCCGGAAACCCTCTTCGGCGGCCTGCTGGATCCACTCGACAAGCTGCCCTTCGAAGTTGGACTGCCGGGCCACCACCCCCAACCCCAGCTCGGCGCCCCAGCCCGCGCAGAGCTCCTCCAGCTCCTCCAGGGTGATCCTCCCGTAAATCTCGGGCTCCCGCCTTCCCAGTAGGTTTAGGTTGGGACCGTTCAGAATCAGAATCATCCGGCCTCCATGCTAGCGAAGACCAGCTCCAACCGGCAAATTGCCCGGCGGGGGCCGGGCTTGCTGCATGGACTTGACGCATAGTGCATAAAGCGGTAAACTGAACTTATCCGAGCCCAAAAAAATGCGCCTCTGCATCTGCACTAGCCTTCTCACCCTGCTGGGGTTGGTCCACGCCCAGGTCTGGGGGCTGCAAATGGCCCTTGGGCTTACCCTCAACCCCCCGGTGGACCTGCTGGTGGTGCAGCAGGGCCACCCCGAGGCCTGGGTGAAGGGGGCCCGGTTCGAGGGGCGGGACCTCGAGCCCTTCCCCTACTACACCCTGCGGTTGTGGTACGGGGAGCCCGTAGGGTGGCGGCTCGAGCTGGAGCTCATCCACCAAAAACTCTACTTCGTGGAAGCCGAGGCGGGAGGAGAGATTCTCCAGCAACTCCACGTGACCGATGGATTCAACTACCTGCCGTTGAACCTGGCCTATGGGTTGGATACAGGCGCCCTTCGGCTCTGGCCCCGGCTGGGGTTGGGGGCGGTGGTGCCCCACCCCGAGACGGTGGTGCGGGGCCAGGCCTGGGGAGTAGACGGTGACCCCCTTTACTACCACCTGGGCGGGGTGGGAGGGCAGGTGGCGCTGGGGGTGGGGTGGCCCGGCTGGGCTGGGGCGTTTGTGGAAGGCAAGCTTACCCTAGGCTTGAGCCGTTTACAGATCGCCGAAGGCTATATCTGGGGCCACTTTCGCACCCTTCACCTCAACCTGGGTTTCGGCCCCTAGTCCTCCTCTCCCTCGTACAGCCGGCGATAGGAGGGCAATCCCCCCACCGAGCGGGCGTGCAGGATTCCGTGCACCAGCGCCCGGGCAAATACATCGGCTGCGGCGGCCCCCAGCAGGCTGAGCTCGGCAGGCCCCTTCAAGGGTAGGGCCCCGGTGGCCAGGCAGAATATGGTATCCCCGTCGAACATGGTGTGGGCGGGGTGAATGGCCCGGGCAATACCGTCGTGGGCCATCTGGGCCACCTTTTGTGCCTGGGCTTTGCTGAGCTTCGCGTTGGTCGCCACGCAACCAATCACCGTGTGGTGAAAGGGGGCCTCTGGGGGCGGAGGGTAGTCAGGGACCTGGAGGGGGCGGGGAGGATGTCGGAGGCGGAACTCTCCCTCTAGCTCCAAGTAGCGGGCGTAAAGCTCCCCACTCTTGGGGTCGTGGGCCCGGCCATGGGCGTTGGCCACCGCCAAGGCCCCCACCACCAGGCCTCCCTCCAGCACCACGCTGGCGCTGCCCACCCCGCCCTTGAGCCCCCCGCTGCGGGCCCCAGTGCCGGCCCCCACCGACCCTTGTTCTACCGGTCCGGTCCGCAGGTTTTGTGCCGCCCGGTAGCCGCAAAGAGCGGTGGGCCGCACGCGGGCACTGCCCACCCCCAGGTCGAAGATCACCGCTGCAGGCACGATGGGCACTCGGATGTCCGGGCCCGCCGGGTAGCCCACCCCCCGCTCCTCCAGGTAGCGCATGACCCCGCCGGCCGCCTCGAGGCCAAAAGCGCTCCCTCCTGCCAGCACCACCGCGTGTACTTTTTCCACCAGGTGGGTCGGGCTCAGAAGGTCGGTTTCACGGGTGCCGGGGGCGCTGCCCCGCACATCCACCCCCGCCACCGCCCCTCCCTCAGGGTAAACCACGGTTACCCCGGTGAGGTGGGTTAGGTCGGTGTAGTGGCCCACCAGGATGCCCGGGACATCGGTGATGGCGTTGTGGGGGCCTGGCTGCATTCAGGCCGTCTTGGGTCTTTGAATGAAGCGTACCACGAAGTAGGCCACAGCCACCAGAATTAGCACCGGCACCAGCACGCGCAAGAGGGCCCAGACCAAGCCTGCCAGCCCCTTGAGGAGGGAGCCCAGGAGGGTGAAGAGCCAGCCTCCTACCCAAAGCAGCGCCAGCACGGCTACAGCGATCAGGAGGCCCAGCACGACCCACTCCAAGATGTCCTGCAGCGTGCGCTCGTTCATAGACTCAGGATAACACAGACCCTTCGTAGCATGAGGGTGTGGAACGCTACCGCCTCTACGAGGGGCTTCTGGTGGGCCGGAAACCCCTGCCAGCGGGGGACCTGATCGTCTCTTTCGTGGGGCCAGAGGGCGCAGTGCAGGCCGTGGCCCGCAAGGCCTTGCGGCCCACAGGCCGCAGCGGGCGGCTTTCCCTCTTCCACCATCTGCGCTACCAGGTCTACCAGAGGCCCGGAAGCGACCTGCCCACCCTGACCCAGGCCGAGCTGGTGGGGCGGCTGGAGGGCCTAGAGGTCCCCAAGCGCTTTCCTCTGGCCAGTTTCTTGGCCGAGCTGGCCTTTCACACCGCCTCGCCCGAGGCCGCACCCCGCATCTGGCCCCTGCTCATCTCGGGTCTAAAGGGCATCGCCAAGCACCCAGACCCCCAGGTGGCCTTCCTGTGGGCGGCCTGGCGGGTGCTCAGGGCGGCGGGCCTGGCCCCCAACCTGCAGGGGGAGGGGGCCTACCTGCTGGACGGTGAGAGGGTCCTGAAGGGAGGGGTTTACCTGGGCGAAGAGGGGATGGCGGCTTTGGCCGCGGTGCTGCGCTTGCCTGGCGGCGAGGCCGTGGCCCGGCTGGAGCAGGCCCCCCTTTCGCGCCTCCAGCAGGCCTTGCTGGCCCACGTGCGCTACGCGGTGGGGGAGCTTGGGGCCAGCGCTCTCCTAACCCTTTCTCACCCCGAAAGGCCAGAATGAGCGCGATGTGGGGGACGCTTCTGAGCATCGCCGCGCTGGCCGCGCTGCCCCTTTCCCCTGCGCCCGGAGCTGCTGATGGGGCTATGCGGGTGCTGCTGACCTACCGGGAGGGTGGGGGGGCTTCAGAGCGGTACTCGTTCCCCGAGCTGAGCCTGGTGCCGCTGGGCGGGGAGGTGGAGGTGCTGAGCGGCAGGGGCCGTGCATCGCTGCGGCCGGTGGTCACCCTGTTTCCTGGAAAGCCTATCCTCCTCCGCCCCCAAGGGGAGGGAGGGGTGCTCCTCTTCGAGGGGCTCCGCTTCGAGCTGGGTCCCCACCTCCTTTTGCGGCCAGCAGACCCTGCCCGCCCTGTGCTCTTCCATCTCCCCCAGCGCCCACCCTATCCCGGCTGGCTTTGGCTCGAGGCCCGCCCCGGGGGCTTCTGGGTGGTCAACCAGGTCGGCCTGGAGGAGTACCTGAGGCGGGTTCTGCCCAGCGAGATGCCGGTCCACTTTCATCCGGAGGCCCTCAAGGCCCAGGCCGTGGTGGCCCGCACCTACGCCCTGGCCCGGCGGCAGGCCGATAGCTTCTGGAAGCGTTGGTGGGCCGATGTGGACGACTCGGTAAGCGAGCAAGCCTACAACCGGACCGCTACCCATCCGGCCAGCGATGCCGCGGTGGAGGCCACCCGCGGCCAGGTTCTCACCTTCCGGGGAGCCCCCATCCAAAGCTTTTTCTTTTCAACCAGCCCCGGCTTCACCGCCTCCATAGAGGAGGTCTGGCCCGAGCGCCCCGCCACGCCCTACCTGCGCGCGCGGCCCCAGGCCCAGCCCCCCTCGGCGGCGATTCGCAGCGAGGCCCAGGCGGTGGCTTTCTTCCAAAACTGGAATCCCCGGGGCTTCTATGATGCCGCCTCACCCTTTTGGCGCTGGCGGCTGAGTCTGAGCCGGGAGGAGCTGGAGTCCCTCTTGGCCCGCACCTTGCTCGAGCGGGCCCGGGTTGCGCCCCAGTTTGTGCAGACCCTGGAGGGCCCCCTTTCCCCTGGGGCCCCTGGTTTTGCCCTGGGCCGCCTGCTGCAGCTCCGGGCCGCGGCCCGGAGCCCTGGGGGCTACGTGACCGAGCTGGAGGTCAGAACCTCCACGGGGCGCTACAGGGTGCGGCGCGAGTCCAACATCCGCCACCTGCTGCGCCCCGACAAGGCCCTCACCGGTGGGGGCGACGTGGTGCTCGAGCGCTGGCAGGGCGGTCCCCGGCTGAACTTTCCCCTGCTTCCCAGCGCAGCCTTCGCCATCCAGGAAGAGCGCGACGCCCGGGGCGAACTCCAGCGGGTTGTCCTCTGGGGAGGCGGTTTCGGCCACGGGGTGGGGATGAGCCAGTTCGGGGCTTTGGGTCTGGCCCAGCAGGGCCAGAATTACCGCCGAATCCTGGAGCACTTCTACCCGGGTGCTCGGTTGGAGGTTCTGCGCTACGCCACAGTGGCCTCGTCGGCCTGGGGGTGGTAGCGGTTTGACCCGGTCAATCTAACGAAATGACACTTTCCTGCGCCAAAGGCGTTATATAATTTCCGCATGGCACAATCCAAATCCAAGAGCGCCTGGATGCGTGAGACCTACCGGAAATCGCTCGAGAAGATGCCCGAGCGGCCCATTGCCCACCGCACCCTCTCCAACATTGCCCCCGACCCCCTTTACACCCCCGAGGACCTCAGGGATTTTGACTACGAGGAGAAGCTGGGCTACCCCGGAGAGTACCCCTACACCCGGGGGGTCTACGGCTCCATGTACCGGTCCAAGCTCTGGACCATGCGCATGTTCGCCGGCTTCGGCACCGCCGAGCAGACCAATGAGCGCTTCAAAAAGCTTCTAGCCGCCGGGCAGAACGGGCTTTCCACCGCCTTCGACCTCCCCACCCTCATGGGCTACGACTCCGACCATCCCCTCTCCAAAGGGGAGGTGGGGAAGTGCGGGGTGGCTGTAAGCAGCCTGGCGGACATGGAGATCCTCTTCGACGGCATCAACCTGGAGGAGGTCACCACCTCCATGACCATCAACAGCCCAGCCAACGCCATCTGGGCCATGTACCTGGCGATGGCCAAGAAGAGGGGCTTCGACTGGAAGAAGCTGGGCGGCACCATTCAAAACGACATCCTCAAGGAGTTCATCGCCCAGAAGGAGTTCATCTTCCCCCCGGAGCCCAGCGTGAAGCTGGTCATCGACACCTTTGAGTGGGGGCCCAAAAACGTCCCCAGGTGGAACTTCATCTCCGTCTCCGGCTACCACATCCGCGAGGCCGGCGCCACTGCGGTGCAGGAGCTGGCCTGGACCCTGGCGGACGGGTTTGAGTACGTGGAGTGGGCCCTTAAGCGGGGCCTGGACATAGACGAGTTCGCCCCCCGCATCAGCTTCTTCTTTGATGTGCACAACGACTTCTTTGAGGAAATCGCCAAGTTCCGCGCCGCCCGGCGCATCTGGGCCAAGGAGATGCGCCACCGCTACGGGGCCAAAAACCCCCAGAGCTGGATGCTCCGCACCCACGCCCAGACCGCCGGGGTCTCCCTCACCGCCCAGCAGCCCCTCATCAACGTGGCCCGGGTGGCCATCCAGGCCCTGGCCGCCGTTTTGGGGGGCACCAACAGCCTGCACACCGACGCCTACGACGAGGCCCTGGCCCTGCCCACCGAGGAAAGCGCCAAAATCGCCCTGCGCACCCAGCAGATCATCGCCTACGAGTCTGGGGTGACCCACACCATCGACCCCCTGGGGGGCAGCTACTACGTGGAGTGGCTCACCGACGAGATGGAGCGCCAGGCCATGGCCATCATTGAGGAGATCCGCCGCATGGGCGGGGTGGTGCGGGCCATTGAGGAGGGCTATTTCCTCCGCGAGACCGCCGATGCCAGCTACCGCTACCAGCAAGAGGTGGAGCGGGGTGAGCGCATCATCGTGGGGGTCAACGCCTTTCAGGACGAGGGGCTGCAGGTGCCCATTCAACTGGTGGACCCCGAGGTGGAGCGGGTCCAGGCGGAGCGGCTGGCCCGGGTGCGGCGGGAACGGGACCCCAAGCGGGTGGAGGAGGCGCTTTCGGGCCTCCGCCAGGCGGCGGTGGAGGGGCAGAACACCATGCCCCACTTCGTGGAGTGCGCCCTGGCCTACTGCACCCTGGGGGAGATGATGGATGTGCTGCGGGAGGTTTACGGGGTCTATGAGGAGCCGGTGCTGGTATAAAGAAGCATGGCCCTATTCCTGTATCGTAGGCCCCGAGGCCTGCTGCCCTACGCCCTTTACCTGCCCAGTGGGCCAGCCCCTAAAAGGGGCTGGCCCCTGATTCTTTTCCTGCACGGTGCTGGGGAGCGGGGGGCTGACGGGAGAAAACAGACCACGGTGGGCTTGGGCCCGGCCCTGCAGGAAAACCCCAGCCGCTGGCCGGCCATAGTTTTGATGCCGCAGTGCCCCAAGACAGGGTGGTGGCGGGGCGAGCCGTTGGCAAAGGCCTACGAAATCCTGAACCAGGTAGAAGCCCAGTACGGTACCGACCCCCGGCGGGTTTATCTGACCGGGCTATCCATGGGGGGGTATGGGGTCTGGAACCTGGGTTGCCAGTATCCCGAGCGGTTTGCCGCGCTGGCCCCTATCTGCGGGGCGGGCGACCCCTTTTGGGTATGGCAGCGGCTTGCCAGGGTGCCCATCTGGAACTTCCATGGGAGCGCCGATGGGGTGGTTCCGGTGAGCTTTTCCCGCGCTCTAGCCGATGCCCTGGCCAAAGCAGGCAACGCCCGTGCACACTTCACTGAGTACCCGAACGAGGAGCATGCGGTGTGGGAGCGAGTTTACCGCGAGCCTGGGTTTATCCGCTGGTTGTTCGCCCAGAGAAAAGCTTCACCCTAGGCCGTCTGCAAAATGGGGATTTCCGAGAGAAAGGTGATGGGCAGCCTGCGGTTGCCCTGGTGGAAGGCGGCCAGGCGGGCCACCACGCGGGCGCCTGCTCTCTGGGCCACTTTTTCTAAGGCGGCCATGGTGCCGCCCGAGGAAACCACGTCGAAGACCAGGGCCACGTTCTGGCCCAGCAGCTTCTCAGCCATGCGGCTATCGAGCCAGAGGGTCTCGCTGACTCCCAGGGTGAGGGACTCCACCTCCTGGATGATGGGGTCTTGCATGTAGGGCCGGCGCCTGCGGCGCACCACCACGTAGGGCTTGCCCGTAAGGGCGCTCATGGTGTGGGCCAGCACGATCGGGGAGGTCTCGAGGGTCAGCAGGGCGTCGGTCTCGGGGGGCAGGTGCTTGACCAGGCCCTCGGCGGCGGCCTGCACCAGCTCGACGTCGCCCATAATCTCCACCAGCGGGATGTGAACGCCAGGCAGGGTTTCCACCACCGGCACGTGACGGGTGATTTTTCCGATTGTGATCGGGTAGGTTTCCATAAAGGGTTCCCTTTCAGGATAGCACCGCCGGGCTCACTCAGGTTTGAAAAGGGGCAGATGGCCTAGCGCAATCACGTCGTCGCGGGGAGAGCCCTCGGTGAAAACGGCTAGCACGGCCCGCACCTCACCCCCCACCTCGGCGATCAGGTCGGATAGGCCTTTGAGGGTGCTACCGGTGGAGACCACGTCGTCCACGATGGCCACCTTCCTGCCCTTGATGAGGGGCACGTCGCTCCCGTCCAGCACCAAAAGCTGGGGCTTGCCGGTGGTGATGGAGATGACCGTACGGGAAATCGGGTTAATCATGTAGGGTTTTTCGGTCTTACGGGCCACCACGTAGGGCTTGCCGCTCAGGCGGGAGAGGGCATGGGCCAGGGGGACGGCCTTGACCTCGGGGGTGACCAGGGTGTCCACATCAGCGGGCAGGCGCTGGGCCAGGGCCGCGGCAGCCTGTTCGACCACCTCGGTGTCGCCCAGCATGTTGAACAGGGCCACCGCCACGTCGGGCCCCACCTGCACGATGGGGAGCTCACGGCGCACACCGGCGATATCTACCTCGTAGGTCCTCACGGCCCCAGTTTATCGGTTGGTGGAGGAAACGCATATACCGCACACTTCCTCAGAGGAGGCGTCCTATACTTTAAGGTATGGTGCCCGCGCGCATCGAAGGCATGGGGGTAGACCCCGGAAACGGCAACCTGATCGTGATGCTCAAGGCCGAGAACAACCTGGTCTTGCCGGTGGTGATCGGCGCTTTGGAGACCCAGAACATCATGATCCACCTTTCCGGCGAGAAGCCGCCCCGGCCCCTGGGCCCCGACCTTTTCTACAACACCCTGGACCTCCTGGGGGTGAAGGTGCTGCGGGTAGAAATCGTGGAGCTCAAGGAGGGCACCTTCTACGGTCGGCTGGTGCTCGAGCACCGGGGGATGGAGTACGAGGTGGACTGCCGTCCTTCCGACGGAATGGCCCTGGCCATCCGGGCTGGGGCCCCCATCCTCATCGCCGAGGAGGTTTTACGCCAGGCGGGAATTCAGGAGTCGCAGCTCACCCGCCAGGGCGAGCCGCCCAAGGCCTAGCCCCTCCAGGAGCTAGGCGTCGGAACGCAGGTGGACGTGGACGTGGAAGACCTCTTGCCCCCCCTTCTCGCCCACGTGGATGCGCAGGAAGTAGCCCTCGAGGCCCAGTAGCCGCGCCACCTTGTTGGCGGTGAGCATGAGCCGCCCCAGCTTCAGGGCCCCCTCCTCGGTCTCGGGGTAGTGGGCCAGGGTGGGGATGTACTCCTTGGGGCAGACCAGGATGTGCACCTTGGAGCGGGGCCGGATGTCCTTGAAGGCAATGAACTCTTCGTCCTCGTAGACGATATCGGCAGGGAGTTCCCGCCGGATGATTTTGCCGAAAACGGTGGGGTTTTCCACGGCCCCAGTATAAGTGGGGCCCCTGCTGGTACCATATGCCTGAGGCCATGCATAGCGAATACCACAGGTGGTACAGCCCTGCGCTGGGGCACGAGATGGAACTCAAGCTTTACGGCCATGCTGGCCAGCCCGTCGTGGTTTTTCCAGCCCAGAACGGGCGCTGGTATGACTGGGAGGGGCACGGGGGCATGGTGGAGGCCTGCGGGTACTTGTTGGAGGCGGGCCGCATCCGCTTCATCTGCGTGGATGGTGTGGACTGGCAGAGCTGGTGCAACCAGGGCCTTCCGCCCTGGGAGCGGGCCCGCCGCCACAACGATTACGACGCCTACATCATGCGGGAGGTGGTGCCCTTTTTGCAGCAAAGCCTAAGGCTGCCCCTCTGGCTCACCGGCTGCAGCATGGGGGCCTACCACGCGGCCAACTTCTTCTTCAAGCATCCGGAGGCCTTCGAAGGGGTGATCGCCCTCTCGGGGCTCTACCAGGTGCGGGACTTCGTGGGCGACGAGGGGGGCATGGACGCCTACTTCAACTCGCCGCTTTGGTACCTGCCCAACATGGACGAGGCGCTCTTGGAGCGCTACCGCCAGGGCAAGAAGATTGTCTTTGTGGTGGGGCAGGGGCGCTGGGAGGAGGCCTGCCTCGAGGACACCCGGGCCATGGAGCGGGTGCTGGCCGAGAAGCGCATCCCGGCCATCGTGGAGTACTGGGGCCACGACGTGGACCACGACTGGCCCTGGTGGCGCCGGATGCTGCCTTACTACCTCGAGCGCCTTGGGGTCTAGGGCCAGGGGCTTATGATAGGCCCGTGCTTTTGCGCCTGCGCCAGTATACCCTGGACCTCTCTATCCCCCGCCTTATGGGGGTGCTCAACCTTACACCGGACTCCTTCTCCGATGGGGGAAGGTACAACCGGCTCGAGGCCGCCATAGAGCGGGCCCGGCAGATGGTGGCCGAGGGGGCCGACTTAATCGATGTGGGCGGAGAGTCCACCCGCCCGGGGGCCGAGCCGGTGAGCGCAGCAGAGGAGAAGCGCCGGGTGCTTCCGGTGCTGGAGGCCCTTCTTTCGCTGGGGGTGCCCATCAGCATTGATACCCGCAAGCCCGAGGTGGCCGCCGAGGCGCTGGCCTTGGGGGTGCACCTGCTCAACGATGTGACCGGGCTGCGTGATGAGCGCATGGTTGCGCTGGCAGCCCGCTACCAGGTGCCCGCGGTCATCATGCACATGCCGGTGCCCGACCCGGCCACCATGCAGCAGCACGCCCACTACGCCGATGTGGTGGCCGAGGTGAAGGCCTTCCTGCAGGCCCAGGCCCAAAGGGCCCTGGCCGCCGGGGTGCCCCAGGTGGTGCTCGACCCGGGGATTGGTTTCGGTAAGCGGCTGGAGCACAACCTGGCGCTTATCAACTGTCTGGGCGAGCTGGTTGCGCTGGGCCACCCGGTGCTCCTGGGGGCCAGCCGCAAGCGCTTCATTGGGGAGCTGAGCGGAGTGGAGGTGGCTGAGAAGCGGCTGGCGGGCACACTGGCCGCCCACCTCTTCGGCCTGAGCCGGGGCGCTCACATCCTGCGGGTGCACGATGTGCGGGCCCATAGGGAGGCCCTGGCGGTGTGGGGTGCCCTGGCGGGGGAGGGGCAGCGTGGGTAGGGTGGTGCTGGCGGGTATCGAGCTGTACGCCCGCCATGGGCTTCATGCCGAAGAGGAGCGGCTCGGGGCACGCTTTGTGGTGGACGTGGAGATGGAGGTGGCCTTCGAGGGCCGGCCCGACCGGCTGGCCTCCACGGTGGACTATAGCGCGGTCTTTCTGCTGGTGCAGCGGCTGGCCACCGAGCGCCGCTTCTACCTCATCGAGGCCCTGGCCGACCACCTGGCCGACGAGATTATGGCCCGCTTCGCCGAGGTGCAGGCCGTGGTGGTGCGGGTGCATAAACCCCACGCCCCCCTGCCCGGGGTGGTGCGGGATGTGTTTGTAGAGACCCTGAGGCGACGATGACCTACGAGGAAGCCCTGGCCTACACCACCGGTTTGCTCAAATTTGGCGTTCGGTTGGGCCTGGAGCGCCTCCGGGCGTTGCTGCAACGGGTGGGGGACCCCCACACAGCCTTCCAGGCGGTCCACGTGGCCGGGACCAACGGCAAGGGCTCCACCACGGCCTTCATCGCCACGGCGTTGCGCGAGGCGGGCTACCGCACCGGCAGCTACTTTTCTCCCCATCTCTTCGATTACCGCGAGCGCATCCAGATAAACGGGGTGCCGATTTCTCCCGAGGCCTTTGCCCGGCAGATAGAGCGCCTTCGTCCTGTTGCCGAGGCCCTGGCCCAGGACGGGCGCTATGGCCCCACCACCGAGTTCGAGCTGGTCACCGCGGCGGCTTTTTGCCACTTCGCCGAGGAAAAAGTAGAGGTGGCGGTGCTCGAGGTGGGCCTGGGCGGCCGTCTGGATGCCACCAACGTCATCCCTCCGCCTTTGGTGGCGGTCATCACCAGCATCGGCCTGGACCATCAGGAGGTGCTGGGCCCTACGCTGGGGCAGATTGCCCGGGAAAAGGCCGGCATCCTCAAGCCGGGGGTTCCGCTGGTGACGGGGGTGGACCAGGCCGAGGCCCTCGAGGCCATCCAGGCGGTGGCCCACCAGCAGGGCTGCCCAGTGTACCGGGTAGCCCCGGCGGGAGAGGGCGCCTACGCCGGCTATGGCCTCGACGGAGAGGGGCTTTGGCTCAGGCTGCCGGGGCTTGAGCTGAGGGGGTTGCGCCCGGGGCTTCGGGGGCGGTTTCAGCAGGCCAACGCGGCGGTGGCCGCCACCGCCCTTCACCTGCTTGCCTCGCGGGGGTTGGAGGTGCCGGAGGCGGCCTTGCGGCGGGGCTTGGAAAAGACCTGGCTTCCGGGCCGCTTCCAGGTTCTGCGGTTGCAGCACCCGCCCCGCATCCTGGTGCTCGACGTGGCCCACAACCAGGATGGGGCCCGCGCTTTGGCCGAGGCCCTCGAGCAGGCCTTTCCTGCCCAGAAAAAGCTCTTCGTGGTGGGGATGAAGGCCAACCACGACCCGGCCCATTTCCTCCCCCCCCTCAAAGACCAGGTGGAGCGCATCTGGATTGCCCCACCGCGCACCAGCCCTCGCCCGCCCGATGAGCTGGTGCGGGTGGCCCGGGCCCTTGGGCTCAGGGTCGAGGCTGCCCCCAGCGTCCCCCAGGCGCTGCAGCAGGCCCTGGGCCAGGCTGACCCCCACCAGCCGGTGGTGCTCACCGGCTCTTTCCTCACGGTGGGCGAGCTGCCCGAGCCTTACCGCCGCCTAGCCCTAAAGCCGTAGGCCGGTGGGGCGGACGCCGGCGGTGCCCAGCCGGGCTTGCAGGGCCCCCACGCTTTGCTCCAGGCCCGGCACCACCCAGTCGGGGGCAATCTCGGCCAGGGGCACCAGCACAAAGGCCCGCAGGTGCATGCGGGGGTGGGGAAGGGTCAGGGCCGGCGTCTGCAAGCGCAGCGCGTCGCAGAGCAGCAGGTCGAGGTCGAGGGTGCGGGGTTCGTTGGGCCTATGCCGCTTTCGTCCGGCCTGGCGCTCGATGGCGAGCAGGTGCTCGAGCAGCACCGGGGGCTCCAGCCGGCTTTTGAAGGTGACGGCGGCGTTGAGGTAGGTGTTCTGCCCCTCGGGGCCCCCCACCGGGTCGGTGTCGTAGACCTGGCTTGAGCAGAGCTCAAAAGCGTCGGTTCGCTGCAGAAGCAGGGCCAGCCCCTGCCGCAGGTAGGCCAGCCGGTCGCCCAGGTTGGAGCCCAGGGCTATCGCGTAGCGGTGCACTCAGGGCTCCTTGGGTGGGGCTTTCTCCACCGAGGTGAGCCGGTGGTTTTTCTGGTAGTGCCCAGCCAGCTCGTCGACGTAGGTGCTCTCGCAGGGCTTGACCCCCGAGAGGTAGGCCGCCCGGCCCAGAGCGTGGGCTGCCACCGGTGCGGTGAGGATGATGAAGGCCAGGGTGGCCAGGGCCCGGGCAGCCACCGCCAGCTCTTGGTAGAAGGCCGCTACCGCGAGGAGAATGAGGCCCACCCCCAGGGTGCCGGCCTTGGAGGTGGCGTGCATGCGGTTGTAGAGGTCGGGCATCCGCACAACCCCGATGGCGGCGATAAAGAGGAAGAAAACCCCCCCCGCCACCAGCGCGTACACCAGCAGTTCGAGCATTCACTCCCCCTTCTGCCCCCGGTACTCGATGTAGCGGGCCAGCCCCAAGGTGGCCAGGAAGGCAAAGAGCGCCAGGGCGGTGGCCACGTCCAGGAAGGCGGTCTGGCCGCTTACCATGGCGTATAGCGCGGCCAGGGCCACCGCAACGGTGGTGATGAGGTCGAGACCCACCACCCGGTCGGGCAGGGTGGGCCCCCGCACCAGCCGGTAGATGGCAAAGGGTAGGGTGAAAAACAAGGCCAGCATGGCCCCTTCTAAAAAGCTCATCGCGTCACCTCCATCACGGCTTTTTCCAGGCTTTCGTGGATGGATTGGACGACGGCCTGGGGGTCGTCCACGAACATCCCGTGCACGTAGAGCACCTTGCGGTCGTCGGAGACGTCCAGGCTCAGCGTACCCGGGGTCAGGGTGATCAGGTTGGCCAGCAGGGTGATCTCCAGGTCGCTCTCCACCGTCAGGGGATAGGCAATGATCCCGGGCTTGATGCCCATGTTGGGCGAGAGCACCGCCTGGGCTACCCGCAGGCTGGAGAGCAGAATTTCCCAGAGCATCAGGAGCACGAAGCGAGGAAGCTTCCAGGCCAGGGCGAAGTAGCGCCTGGAGGGGGCGTCGAAGAGGGGGCGGGCCAGCAGCAAGATGAGGAAGCCGATGGCGAAGCCCACCAAAAAGTTGGTGAGGGTGAAGCTCTCTGTAACCAGCATCCAGAAGATGCTGAGGAGCACGTTTTGCACAAAAGCCCTCATCGGCTCACCCCCAGCACGGCCTGGATGTACGGGGTGGGCTCGAGCAGCTCCTGGGCGGCCTGCTGCGAAAGCGCCAGCAGGGGCTCGGCCCAGATTCCAATCCCCAGGCTAAGCAGGGCGAGCAGGGCCACCGGCAGCACCAGCCCGCCCGGGTGCCCTGGGGCCGGGCGGTTCTCCGGCGGCTCCTTCCAGAAGGCTTCAGCGAAGACCAGACCCATGGAGAGCAGGGTCAGGAGGCCTACCAGCAGGGCCACGACCACGATGGCGTACTGCCCGGCCTCCAGCCCTGCAGCGGCCAGGGTGAACTTGGCCCAGAAGCCCGAGAACGGCGGCAGCCCCGCCAGCGAGAAGGCCGGGAGCAGGAAGAGCGCCGAGAGGCCCGGGTGGGTGCGGTAGAGGCCCCCCATCCGCACCAGCACCGTGGTGCCCTGCAACCGCTGGAGCAGCCCGGCGAAGAGGAAGAGGGCTGAGATGACGATCATGTGATTGAGGGCATAGAAGACCGAGCCGGCCAGGGCGAGGGGGGTTAGGATGCCCAGCCCCATCAGCATGTACCCGATGTGGCTCACAAGCTGGAAAGAAAGAAGCCGCCTGAGCTCCCCCTGGGCCAGGGCCAGCAGGGCCCCCAGCACCAGCGTGAGCCCAGCCAGCCAGAGGATGACCCCGTGGGTGAAGGCCGGCTCCTGGGTAAAGAGGAGGGTGAAGACCCGGATCAGGGCGTAGACCCCCACCTTGGTCAGAAGCCCGGCGAAGAGGGCCGAGACGATCACCGGGGGGGCTGGGTAGGAGGCCGGGAGCCAGAAGAAGAAGGGAAAGATGGCCGCCTTGAGGCCAAAGGCCACCAGGAAGAGCATGGCGATGGCGTTCATGAGGGTGGGGTCCACCCCGCCCACCCGGGTGGCCAGGTCGGCCAGGTTCAAGGCTCCGGTAGAGCCGTAGATGAGCCCCACCGCGGCCAGAAAAAGGAGGGAGGAGAGAAGCGAGACCACGAAGTACTTGGCCCCCCCAGCGAGCTGGGCCCGGCCGGCACCCAGCACCATCAGCACAAAGGAGGCCAGCAGGAGCACTTCGAACCAGACGTACAGGTTGAAAACATCCCCTGTGAGGAAGGCTCCGTTCACCCCGAAGAGAAGCAGGTGGGTGAGAGCATGGTAGCCCAGGCGCTCGCGGGGGGCGTCGGCCTCCAGGAGGGCGTAAAGCGCCACCGCCACCGCCACCACCCCGGTGATGAGCACCATAAGGGCTGAGAGGTGGTCGGCCACAAAGGTGATGCCGAAGGGCGCCGGCCAGTTGCCGATTTGCACCGCCTGGATGCCCTGCTGGTTGACCTGAACGAGCAGGGCTGCTGCGGCGGCCAGCAGGCCCAAGGCCCCCAGGAGGCCCATGAAGCGCTGGGCCCTTTGCGGCAGGAGGAGGGCCAGGATGCCGGTGGTAAGGGGAACCAGCAGGGGCAGGACCACCAGGCTCATACCGCCACACGCTCCTTTTCAGGCCTTGGAGGCAAGACCTCCTCGACCGGGGAAGGGGTGGGGGCCTCCTCTAAGACCTCTGGCAGCACCTCGGCGTTGAGGGTGCCCAGCACCTCTTGGGTACGGAAGAAGAGCACGATGCCGAAAGCGGCCAGGGCGAAGCCGATCACGATGGCCGTCAGGATGAGGGCCTGCGGCAGCGGGTTGGCAATGGGCTCCATCACCTCCCCGCTTCTTTGCACCAGGGGAGGAAACTCGCTGCCCAGGCGGCCTGCGGTGAAAATAACCAGGTTGGCCGCGTTGCCCAGCACCAAAAACCCAATGAGGAACTGAATAAGGTGGGGCCTGAGCATCAGGTAAACCCCTACCGCCGAGAGGCCCCCAACCGCAAACGCCAGCAAAGCCTCCATCAGGTACCCTCCCACGCTTGCGCCCTCTCTTCAAGGTCGAATATGGCCGATAAGAGTGCCCCGAATACCGTCAGGTACACCCCTAGGTCGAAGATCACCGGGGTGCCCACCTTGACCCCCAGGAGGGTAAACCACACCCCGGTCATGAAGGGCTTAGCGGCAAAAAGGGCTGGCAGGCCGCTCAGAAGCGCGAGCAGAAGCCCCCACCCCACCAGCCTAAGAGGCGGTAGGGGAAGGAGCCGCCGGGCTGCCTCGACCCCGTGGGCCAGGGCGTACAGGGCATAGGCCCCCACCGCAACCAGGGCGCCGATGAAGCCCCCACCCGGCTCGTTGTGGCCTCTGAGAAGCAGGAAGACCGAAAGCAGGAGCAAAAGGGCGAAGAGGAACCTCGAGGTGGTCTTCAGGATGAGCGTGTTCACGGTTTTTCCTCCGGTTTGCGCCGGCGCAGCAGGGCGTAGACCCCAAGCCCCGCGAGCCCCACCACGGTGATCTCGCCGAAGGTGTCGAGGGCGCGGAAGTCCACCAGGATCACGTTCACGATGTTGCGGCCAAAGCCTTCAGGCAAGCTCTTCTCGACAAAAAACTGCTGCAGGTGGGGGCTCATGGGCTGGGCGAGCATCCCCAGCATCAGCCAGGTCACCACCCCGCCAAACCCCAAAGCCACCACCTTATCCAGCCAGCGCCCCCGCGGCACCGGCCCGGTCTGCCGGACCTGCAGGAGCACCAGGGCAATCAGGATGGCGGTCAGGGTCTCCACCAGGAACTGGGTGATGGCCAGGTCGGGGGCGTTTTGTCGCAGGAAAAGGAGGGCCACCCCGGCCCCCACGACGCCCACCACCACCACCATGCCCAGGTGCGAGCGCAGGCGCAAGGCCAGCAGGGCCCCCAGCAGCACCAGCCCCAGGAGCAGGCTCTGGCCGGGCTCGAGCTCGAGGCCCAGAGGCCAGAAGGGCTCACCCCGCACCAGCGCCAGCCCCACCAGCCCCACCAGCCCCCCGAAGGTCCAGACCAGGTAGGCCCGCAGCGAGCCGCTTTGCAAAAGCCTCTCCACCCTTACCGAAAGCCGCATCAACCCCCGCATAAGGGCCACGTAGGCGTTCTCGGGGCCGGGTAGGGGCTCCTGGGCCATCCAGGCCTGCAGGCGCGGGTAGAGGAAGTAAAGCCCCACCCCTACCGCCACCGTGAGCAGGCTCAGGAGCAGGGCCAGGTTGAACCCCGGCCAGAGCTTGAGGTGGTACTCGACGGGCTGGCCCTTGACCGCACTGGCCACCGCCTCGGCCAGAGGGTTGTAAAGCCCGGGGAAAAGCCCCACCAGGAGCCCGAGCCCTCCCAGCGCTAAAGGCCCCAACCACAGGCTTGGGGGCCCCTCGTGCACCCCTTCGGGGGAGGGGCCGCGAAAGAAGGGCACCGTGAGCAAAAGCGCCAGGGTGGCCCCTACGGCAAAGCCCAGCACCGCCAGCCCCACCATCCAAACGGGGGCTGCCTGCAGCGAGGCCATGTAGAGCACTTCCTTGCCGATAAAGCCCAGCACCGGCGGCAGGCCTGCTAGCGAAAGGGCCGAGAGCCCCACCGCCACCCCGGTGAGGGGCATCACCCGAAAGAGGCCCGAAAGCTGGTTGATATCGCGGGTTCCGGCCTCGTGGTCCACCGCCCCCGCGGCCATGAAGAGCCCTCCCTTGTAGAGCGAGTGGGCCAGCAGGAAGGTGGCGAAGCCCATCGCCCCGTAGTAGCTGGTGAGGGGTACCATCCCGATGGCAAAGACCAGCGCCCCCAGCGCGGCCACGGTGGAGTAGGCCAGAAGCCGTTTGAGGTCGGTGTGGCGGAAGGTGAGGGTGGCCCCGGTGAGCAGGGTGGCCAGCCCAAAGGCCATCAGGGTACTGCTCCAGACCTCGGTGCCGCCCAGGGCGGGCTGGAGCCGGGCCAGCAGGTAGACCCCGGCCTTGACCATGGTGGCCGAGTGCAGGTAGGCCGAGACCGGGGTGGGGGCCTCCATGGCGTTGGGCAGCCAGAAGTGAAAGGGGAACTGGGCCGACTTGGTGAAAGCCCCCAGAAGCACCAGGACCAAAGCTGGGAGGTAGAGGGGGTGCGCCTGCAGCACCTCGCCCTTTACGAGCAGCTCGGAAATTTCCCACGAGCCCCCCATGCCTGCCAGCAAAATGAGCCCGGCCAGCAAAGCCAGCCCACCGCCCGCGGTGACGATGAGGGCCTGGGTAGCGGCGCGGCGTGAGCGGAACTCGGTGTGGTGGAACCCAATCAGCAGATAGGAGGTGAGGCTGGTGAGCTCCCACATCACGAAGAGCGTCACGACGTTGTCGGCCAGCACCAGCCCCAGCATGGAGGCCATGAAGAGCAGGATGACCAGGTAGAACCTGCCCAGGTCTGGGTGGCCCTTCAGGTAGCCGCCCGAGTAGATGACGATGAAGGTGCCGATGCCGGTGATGAGCAGGGCGAACAGAAGCGAGAGCCCATCCAGGTAGAAGGAGAAGTTGACCGAGAGGGTGGGCACCCAGGTTGCGCTGTGGCGCACAGGGCCGTCCGCAATCACCGTGGGCAGCAGGCTGGCGAAGTAGGCCGTGAGGCCCAGGGGCAATAGGGCCAGCACCCAGCCCGCCTGCTTACCCAGCCCCCGGTGCACCCAGGGGGCGGCTAGGGCCCCTATGAAAGCGATGAGTACTGCAACCACCATAAAAGCTCCGCGAAGCATCTACAACATAGCATGGGACCCGACTCTGGAAGTCTAAGGCCCAGCTTGGCGGTTCCAGTCGGGGAGGTGCTTCATCAGGACGGGAAGCGCTATCCCCAGGCCGAACCACAGGTAGGCCGGGTGGCCCCCGAAGGCGCTCGAGCCAATGGGGAAGACCAAAGCAGCCAGGAAGACGCTGCGGTAGGGGTGGCGGGTGAGGAGGTAGGCCAGGGCGAAGGAAGCCCCCGCCAGCAGGAGGAGGGCCGGCTGAACGGCGAAGAGCGCTCCCAGGCTGGGCGCGATGCCTTTGCCTCCTCGCCCTAGCAGCCATAGCGAGTAGCAGTGCCCCCACACCGCCATAGCCCCCCCCAGAAGCCCCCCAGCGGGGTCGCGGGCCAGGAACTCCCCCAAGGCCACGGCCATCAGGCCTTTGGCCAGGTCCAGCACCAGCACCATCAGCCCGGGCACCGCCCCCAGCACCCGCCAGGCGTTGAGGCTGCCGGGGTTGCCGGAGCCCTCGAGCAAAATGTTCTTGTTCTGCAAGATTCCAAACCAATAGGCAAAAGGCAAGGAGCCCAGCAGGTAGCCGGCCAGCGCTGCGTAGACCCACTCCACAGCCCCAGGCTACCACTGCTGGAGCTTTGGGTCGCAACTGCACGTTTATGCAATTCCACCCGGCGCACATTCACACCGTTCTGGGCAACTCGCGTATTAAAATCTGCCCACATGTAGACATTTAGACCAACGCTTTCTCGTTTTGCCGATGCAAATCTTTTCTTGACCGCTTTCCTCGGTCTGCGTATACTTATGCAGTATGCCGGCGTCCGACCCGCGCTTGTGTCTGCCGGGGTTTAGCGGTACTGTATGGCTTTGTGTGGGCTCGAGCCCAGAGGTGAGTGAATGAAGATTGTGCTTGCATACTCCGGCGGCCTGGACACCAGCATCATCCTGAAGTGGCTGATTGAAAACTACAAGGCCGAGGTTATCACCTTTACCGCCGACATCGGTCAGGGTGAGGAGGTGGAGGAGGCCCGGCAGAAGGCCCTCAGGACCGGGGCCTCCAAGGCTTATGCCCTAGACCTGCGCGAGGAGTTCGTGCGCGACTTCGTTTTTCCCATGATGCGCGCGAGCGCCCTTTACGAGGGCTACTACCTTTTGGGCACCTCCATCGCCCGGCCCCTCATCGCCAAGCACCTGGTGCGCATCGCCCAGGAGGAGGGGGCAGAGGCCATCGCCCACGGGGCTACAGGCAAGGGGAACGACCAGGTGCGCTTTGAGCTTACCGCCTATGCCCTCAAGCCCGATATCAAGGTAATTGCCCCCTGGCGGGAGTGGGACCTGGTGAGCCGGCCGGAGATGATGGAGTACGCGGCCAGGCACGGTATCCCGGTGCCCACCACCCTGGAAAAGCCCTACAGCGTGGATGCCAACCTGCTGCACAACTCCTTCGAGGGGGGCATTTTGGAGGACCCCTGGGCCGAACCGCCCGCGGGAATGTTCCGCCTGACCAAAGACCCCTGGGAAGCCCCCGACGAGCCCGAGCTGGTGGAGATCGAGGTGGAAAGAGGGGATGTGGTGGCGGTGAACGGCGAGCGCCTTTCCCCGGCGGGCCTGCTGGCCCGGCTCAACGAGATCGGCGGGCGCCACGGCATCGGCCGGGTGGACCTGGTGGAGAACCGCTTCGTGGGCATGAAGTCGCGGGGGGTCTACGAGACCCCTGGCGGCACCCTGATCTACCATGCGCGGCGGGCGGTGGAGAGCCTCACTTTGGACCGCGAGGTGCTTCACCAGCGCGACCAGCTCAGTGTCAAGTACGCCGAGCTGGTCTACAACGGCTTCTGGTTCGCCCCTGAGCGCGAGGCGCTGCAGGCCTATATGGACCACGTGGCCCAGAACGTAACCGGTACGGTGCGCTTCAGGCTGTACAAGGGCAACATCATCCTGGCCGGGCGCAAATCGCCCCTGTCGCTTTACGACAAGAGCCTGGTCTCCTTTGATGAAAAGGGCGGTTACAACCAGGCCGATGCCGAGGGGTTCATCAAGCTCAACTCGCTCAGGCTTAGGGTGCGGGCCAAGGCCCAGCCCAGGGACTAGGAGGGACCTTGAGGGAAGTGCAGAAGACCTGGGGGGGACGGTTCAGCCAGGCCCCGAGCCAGATTGCGCAGGAGTTCAACGCCTCCTTGGGCTTTGACAAGCGCCTGGCCCTGGTGGACATCGAGGGCTCGCTGGTCCACGCGGTCATGCTGGCGCAGCAGGGCATTCTCAGCGCAGAGGAGGCCGAGCAGATTCGCCGGGGGCTTCTGACCGTGCGGCAGGAGATTCTGGATGGACGTTTTCCCTGGCGGGAGGCGCTGGAGGACGTGCACATGAACATCGAGGCCCGCCTGGTCGAGCTCATAGGCCCGGTGGGGGGCAAGCTTCACACCGCCCGCAGCCGCAACGACCAGGTGGCCACCGACCTGCGCCTATGGCTGCGGGGGGAGCTGGAGGGGGCCTTGGCCGACCTGAAGGCTCTCCGCAGGGTGCTGGTGCAGGAGGCCGAGAAGTACCTCGAGCCCCCTCTGGTTCTGCCCGGCTATACCCATCTGCAGCGGGCCATGCCGGTGCTTTTGTCGCACTGGTACTTAGCCTACTACGAGATGCTCACCCGCGATGCGGGGCGGATTGCGGATGCGCTGCGGCGGCTCAACGAGTGCCCCCTGGGGGCAGCAGCCCTGGCCGGGACGGGCTTCCCCATCGACCGGCACCACACCGCCCGGGAGCTGGGGTTTGAGCGGCCCATGCGCAACTCCATGGACGCGGTGGCCTCGCGCGACTTCGCGCTCGAGGCCTTGGCCGCCCTCACCATCGGCCAGGTTCACCTATCCCGGCTGGCCGAGGAGATCGTCTTGTACACCACCTTCGAGTTCGGCTTCGCCAGGCTGCCCGATGCCTTTTCTACCGGTTCCTCCATCATGCCCCAGAAGAAGAACGCCGACCATGCCGAGCTGATCCGGGGCAAGGTGGGGCGGGTGCTGGGCGGCTTCGTGGCGCTGGCCACCCTGACCAAGGGGCTGCCCCTCACCTACAACAAGGATTTGCAAGAGGACAAGGAGCCCCTCTTCGACGCGGTGGATACCTACCGGGCCTCGCTCAGGCTCCTCGCTGCCATGCTGCCGGGCCTGGAGTGGAACCCCGAGGCCATGGCGAAGGCCGCCGCCTCCGGGTACGCGCTGGCAACCGAGCTGGCCGACTACCTGGCCGAGCGTGGGGTGCCCTTCCGCGAGGCCCACCACGTGGTGGGCCGTCTGGTCCGCTACTGCATCGACCGGGGCAAGGAGCTTTCCGAGCTCAGCCTGGATGAGCTCAAGAGCTTCCACCCCCTTTTCGGTGAGGAGGCCTTGGCCCTTACCCGTTTAGAAAACGCCATCCACCGCCGTAGAAGCTACGGGGGTACCGCGCCTGAGGCGGTGCGGGCGGCTTTGGCCGAGGTCAAGCTCGAGGTGGGGTCATGAGCAACCTGATTAAGCTGGGCACCACAGTGCTTCCCAGGGTACGCCGGGGGGCCGAGGTGGAGCTGCGCAAGGCCCGCATGCGGGATGTGGACTCCATCTACAACCTCATCAAGTACTGGGCCGAGCGGGGCCTTATGCTCGTGCGCAGCCACGACCACCTCTACGAAAACCTGCGCGACTTCTTCGTGCTGGAGGACGAGGATGGGCAGATTGTGGGCAGCGGTGCTCTGCACATCCTCTGGCACGACATCGCCGAGGTGCGGGGCCTGGCCATCCACCCCGACCGGCAGGGGCAGGGGCTGGGCCGCTGGATCGCCCTGGCCGCCGAACGGGAGGCCAAGGACCTGGGCATCCCCCAGATCTTCGCTTGGACCCTCCAGGTGCGCTTCTTCACCAGCCTGGGCTACCAGGTGACCACCCGCGAGGCCCTGCCCCCCAAGGTGTACGCCGAGTGCAGCGCCTGTCCCTTTTACGACAACTGCCGCGAGATTGGGGTGACCAAGATTCTAAACCCGAAGGAGGCTTACAAGGGGCCAACCCGCCCCTAGTATGGAGGGTGAGTGATGAGGGAGCGTGCAGTGCTGGTACTGGAGGACGGCACCGCCTACCATGGTTACGCCTTCGGTTACCGGGGCAAGAGCGTGGGGGAGGTGGTCTTCAACACCGCCCAGACCGGCTACCAGGAGATTCTGACCGACCCAAGCTACAACGGCCAGATTGTGGTCATGACCTACCCCCACCAGGGCAACTACGGGGTGAACGTCTTCGACATGGAGAGCAACCGTCCTTGGGTGCGGGGCTTCGTGGCGCGGGAGTTCAGCCGCTATGCCGCGGGCCCCCGGGCCCAGCAGAGCCTGGAGGAGTTCCTGCAGGATACGGGGGTGGTGGGCCTGGAGGGGATTGACACCCGGGCGCTGGTGCGCAAGATCCGCGAGGGGGGGGTCTTGAAGGGGGTGATTGCCCATGCCAGCCATTTCGGCAGCCCCGACTACCGCTTCACCCCTGAGGACCTGGCCGCTTTGCGTGAGGAGGCCAGGCGCTGGACCGACATCGACGGACGGGACATGACCCCCGAGGTCTCCACCCCCCTCCCCTACCAGTTCCCCACCTTCAAAGGACAGCGCCGGGTGGTGGTGATGGACTTCGGCATCAAGCACGCCCAGATGCGCTATATGGCCGAGCTGGGCTTTGAGCTCATCGTGGTGCCGGGCAAGACCAGCCCCGCGCAGATCATGGCCCTGGAGCCCCACGGACTTTTCGTGTCTAACGGTCCCGGCGACCCCAGCATGCCCCGCTACGCCCACGAGACCCTTTGGAAGCTGATGGGGCTTTTGCCCACCTTTGGCATCTGCCTGGGCCACCAGCTTCTGGGCCTGGCCGCGGGGGGGCGCACCTTCAAGCTCAAGTTCGGCCACCGGGGGGCCAACCACCCGGTCAAGAACCTGCTTACCGGCAAGATCGAGATCACCAGCCAGAACCACGGCTATGCCGTAGACCCCGACTCCCTCAAGGACTTCAGGCCCACCCACATCAACCTGAACGACGGCACCCTGGAGGGTATGGCCCATCAGCGCTATCCGGTCTTTAGCGTGCAGTACCACCCCGAGGCCAACCCCGGTCCCCACGACTCGCTCTACCTGTTCCAGCGTTTTTTGGAGGAGGTGGACGCTTTCAACGGCCTCAGCGGCCTTCCGGTGGAAAAGCAGCGGGTGGGGAAGCTGGGAGTATAACCGCCTGGTACAGCGCCAGCCGCTCGAGGCGCACCAGGGGGACTTCCCCGGGGGCAAACCCGAAAAGGGTAGGGTCGGCCTGTCCGGCTCCCCGGCGCCGAAGGGCCTCGAGCCGTCCATCCCGCGCTGCCTGGCGCAGCATGGTGCGGTAGGCCTCCAGGGTCTCGACCGGGAGGTGAGGGCGGGAGCGGGCCTCCCCTGGCAGGAAGCCAAAGAGGAGCTCCAGGTCGTTGTCGTAGCCGTCGCCGTCCGAGTCCAGCCCATCCTGGGTGGCCTCGGCCAGGGCCTGGCGGATCTGGGCCGGGCTGAGCTGGAAGATGCTCTGCTCCTCCAGCCCTGCCAGCATCCGCCGCACCACCGCCCGGTAGTCCTCTCCGAAGGGGTTGAACCGGCCGCTTTCCACCCGGCCTAGGTGGCAGAGGGCGCAGGTGGCCTGGCGGGGCTCGAGGTGGTAGCGCACCGCCAGCTCCTGGAGCGAGGGCACGCCGAAGCGCAGCGGCGGGGTGGCAGCGGGGATTAGACCCAGGGCATCGGTGTAGCGGCCCCGCTCGCGGAAAACCTCGCCCAAGCCGCGCCAGCTATAGAAGAAGAAGCCCGCCAGTAAAACCGCAGCCAGAAGAAGCCTGAGCCGCATCCCCACTCCTTCACTTTAATTGGGGATAAACTGAAGTTTGTGCTGACCCTTTTGCGCCGCGCGGGTTTCCGTTTTTACGTCAAGTCGGGCAGCGCCCAGGAAAGGCCCCACGTCTACGTGGGCCGCGACCATGAGGCCTGGGCCAAGTTCACCCTGAGCCCCGTCGGTCTGGTGGTGAACAACGGTCTGCCGCGCAACGAGCTCAACCGGGTGCAGGGGATGGTGATGGAGCTCGAGCCCCAGCTCCTCCAGCTTTGGTGGGACTACGCCAAAACCCAGGGGGTGAAGCCGCCCGAGGAGGAGCGCAGAGCTCCCAAGGCGGCCGAAACTCCGGCGGAGCCCGAGGATGATCCAGGTCTTCACCGGGGATAGCCTTCTGGCCCGCGAGGCCCTGCTGCAGGAGGCCCGCCTGCAGGGCCTGACCCCTCAGCTCATCCCCCCCGACCCGGAGCAGGTGGCCCAGGCGGCCAGCGGGGGGCTTTTTGGTCCCGGGGGGGCCCTGGTGGATTTGCGCGAGGCCACCGAGGCTGAGTGGAGGTCCCTGAGGGAGGTGCTGGAAGGCCTTCCCCCCGGGGCCCTGGTGCTTTTGCTCGACCCCCAGCCCAGCGCGGCCCGCAACCGGTGGTACGCCGAGCATGCCCAGCGCCGCGACCACCCTGCCCCAGCCCCCAAGGAGCTGGCGCAGTGGGTGGTGAACCGGGCCCGCTACCATGGGCTGAAGCTTAGCGCTGCGGTGGCAGGCTACCTGGCCGGCCTCCTCTCCAAGGACGACCCGCTGGGCCTGGAGGCCCTGGACCAGGAGCTGAAAAAACTCGCGCTGCTGCCCTCGCCCCCCAGCCTGGAGAAGGTGCAGGCCCTGGTGGCCCTGGAGGCCCCGCTTTCGGGCTTCGATCTGGTGCGGGCGGCCACGGAAGGCCGCCTTTCGCAGGCCCTGCGCACCGCCAAGCAACTGCTGGAGCGGGGCGAGGACCCCCTGCGCATCCTGGGGGCACTCTCCTGGCAGTATGTGCGGGTGGCTCGAGCCTGGGCCCTTCTGCAGGAGGACCCTCTGCTCGGGGAAAGCGCTGCGGCCCAGCGGCTGGGGCTGCGCCCCTACGCTGCCAGGCAGGTCCTTCTCTTGGCCAGGAGGATGTCCGAGGAGGCCGTGTTAGGGGCTCTGGAGACCCTTTTGCAGGCCGAGGAGGCCGCCAAGAGCGGGCGGGACCCCCGGCTCGCCCTCGAGCGGGCGGTGGTGCGGCTTGCGGCTCAGGCGGGGGCGCTCACCAGCAGCCCCACGTAAAGCCCATATAGCCCGAGGAAGACCCCACCCTCCCGTCGCCCAAGCCGCAGCCCGGTGGCCAAAAAGGGCCACAGCAGCAGGCTGGCCCCCAGCATGACCCACATGTCGCGGGCGACGCTCGCCCAGGGCTGGCCGACCGGCGTGACCAAAGCAGTGAGGCCCAGGATGCCCAGGATGTTGAAGATGTTGGAGCCCACGATGTTGCCCAGGGCAATATCTGGCTCGCGCCGTAGGGCTGCGGTGATGGAGGCGGCTACTTCGGGGAGGCTGGTCCCCAGGGCCACGATGGTGAGCCCGATGACCAGCTCGCCTACCCCCAGGGCCTGGGCCAGCGCCACGGCCCCCATGGTCAGCACCCGGGCCCCCGCCCCCAGCAGGGCCAGGCCCAGCAGCACCCCGGCGTAGGTCTTCCAGTTTGCTTTGGGGCGCTGGCCGTACTCCTGGTCAAACTCCCCTTGCACCTCGGGGCTCTCTTTGCTGCCGCTTTGGTACAGGAACCAGATGTAAAGCCCAAGCAGAGAGGCCATCAGAAGCCCCTCCCAGCGGCTTATCTGCTGGTCGAAGTAGAGCAGGGGGAAGAGCAGGAGGGTGGCCCCAATCATGATGGGCACCTCGCGTTTGATGAAGAGGGCCTGGGCGCGGATGGGCTGGATAAGGGCAGCAAGCCCCAGAATGAACAGGATGTTGAGGATGTTGGAGCCCACCACGTTGCCGATGGCGATGGCCGGGCTGCCGGAGAGGGCCGCGGCCAGGCTGGCGGCCAGTTCCGGGCTGCTGGTGCCAAAAGCCACCACGGTGAGGCCCACCACCATGGTGCTGACCCCCCAGCTGCGGGCCAGCACCACCGCGTTGTTGACCAAGGCCTCGCCGCCAAAGTAGAGGAGCACGATGCCAAACCCAATCAGAAGGAGATTCAGGGCCCACTCCATGGCGAGTAGGGTAGCAGATTCCGGGCTACTCCAGGGGATGGTCGTTCTCCAGGTACTCCAGCACCCCCCGCGCGATTCCGTAAGCCAGCCGGTCTAGGTAGTTGGGATCGAGCAGGTTCATCCCTTCCAGGGGGTGGGTGAGGTAGCCCACCTCCACCAGGATGGCCGGAACGGTGGTGTAGCGAATCACGTAAAACTCGGCGCTGCGCACCCCCCGGTTGAGGGCTGCGGTGCTGCCCAGCATGTGCGAAAGCACCCGGCTGGCCAGCAGGCGCGAAAGCTCCTGGCGGCGCGGGGCATCCATGGCGGGGGTAGGGGCAGGGAGGTGGGGGGGCGGAGGGATGTCCTCGGCACTGGGCTGGGCCGGCTCCTCTCTGCCCTGCCCGAAGAGCTCCAGGGGGCCAACGGCCAGCGTCGGGGGAGAAGGGGGTAGAGGGGCAGGTGGGGGGAAGAAGGGGCGCGCCTCAGGGGGGCCGTAGTAGTAGACCTCCAGGCCGCACCAGCCGTCGGCCCTGGCGGGGGGGGCTGCGTTGGCGTGGATGGAGACGAAGAGATGCCTGCCCTCGGCCAGGGCCACCCGCCGGGCCAGGTCGGTGCGCTTGTCGGGCCCCAAAGCGGTGTCGCCTTCACGGCTCAGGACCACCTCTACCCCGGCCTCCTCCAGGAAGCGGCGCACCCTTAGGGCCAGCTCGAGGGTGACCCACTTCTCTGCCACCGGCCCCACCGCGCCCGGGTCAAAGCCGCCGTGCCCTGGGTCTACCACCACCGAGAAGCGCCGCCCGCTGGCCTTCACAAAGCGGAAGCTGGGCAGGGGGGGTAGGGGGCTTTTGTCCACAAAGGCCCCCGATAGGTCTATTACCAGCCGTTCGCCCTCCCCTTCCAGGGCCGGCAGAACCAAGGTGCGGTAGCCCGAGCGGGGGGTGACCCCTTGGGGGGTGAGGAGGAGAAGCACCGCTTTGTCCTCGTGCTGTTCCAGCACGTACCCGCTCAGCTCGGGCTGGTTCACGAACTGGAGGCCCGGGCTTACCCGAAGCCCCGGCAGGTTTACCCGCAGAACGGCTCCCAGAGGCTCGAGGCTGTAGCTTGCCCCCTTGGGCAGGTCGAGCACCACCCGGGCAAAGCCGGGGTGGTCGCCGATGCGCAGCGGGGGTAGGCTCTGGCCCTGGGCCGCGGCAAGCAGCAGGAGCGAGATGAGCAACCTTCTCAAGGCAGCTTCAGTCTAAGCCCCCGGGGTGGGGAGGGGCCAAACGAAAGCTAGGGGTCCTTTTCGTCGGTCAATCCCTGGTAAGCTCCTCTTTCGAAAGGAGGGCTATGCTGGACGAGGCATTGGTGAGCGAGGTGCTGCAGAAAGCCCGCGCGGGCGGGGCCGACTTCGCCGAGCTCTACGTAGAGCGCTGGCAGCGGCGGGCTTTGCGCATGCTTTCGGGCGAGGTGAAGGAGGCCACGAGCGGGATTGACTACGGGGGTGGGCTGCGGCTTTTCTACGGCCTCGAGGTGGTCTACGCCTACACCAACGACCTGAGTCCCGAGGGCCTGCTGGAGCTGGTCGAAACCCTGGTCAGGCTCAGGGGCAGCGCGGGCCGGGTGGATGAGCAGGGTCGGGGCGGGCTCGACTTTCGCAAGGCAGCGGCCCAGGGCCTGCACGCCCCCAGGGTGCCCTTCAGCGCCAAGGATAAGCGCTACCGCCTGGAGCGTCTTCGGGAGGCGGAAGCGGGGGCATGGTTGGCCCCGGAAATAAAACAGGTGCAGACCCAGCTTCTGGAGTGGGAGCAGGAGGTCCTGGTGGCCAACAGCGAGGGGGTATGGGCCGAGGACCGCCGGGTGCGCACCCGGCTGGTTGTAACGGCCATCGCCCAGGGCGAAGGCGGAATGCAAACCGGGACAGCAGGGCCGGGGCTCTCGGTGGGCCTCGAGCTCTTCGACCGCTATCCGCCGGCCGAGGTGGGCCGCCGGGCGGCCCAGCAGGCCCTGGTCAACCTGCGGGCCAGGCCGGCTCCGGCAGGGAGCATGCCGGTGGTGATCGGGAACGGCTTTGGCGGGGTTCTCTTCCACGAGGCTCTGGGCCACCTGCTGGAGACCACCTCGGTGGCCCGCAAGACCAGCGTGCTGGCCGACCGGTTGGGGGAGGAGGTGGCCTCGCCGGTGGTAACCTACATCGACGATGGCACCACCCCCCACGGCTTTGGTTCCTCCGAGTTCGACGACGAGGGGCGCCCCACCGAGCGCACCGTTTTGATCGAGAAAGGGGTGCTCAAAAGCTACATGGTGGACCGCTGGGGCAGCCTGCTCACCGGCTACCGCCCCACCGGCTCGGGCCGCCGCCAGGACTACACCTTCGCCCCCACCAGCCGGATGCGCAACACCTTCATCGCCCCCAGCACCACCCCCAAGGAGAAGCTCTTTGAGGGGGTTGAGTTCGGCCTGTATGCCGCCGACATGGGCGGGGGGCAGGTGCGGCCCGGTTCGGGTGAGTACAACTTTGCCGTCAAGGAGGGCTACATCATCCGCCATGGCCGCATCGAGGAGCCGGTGCGGGGGGCCATCCTGGTGGGCAAGGGGCCTGAGAGCATCCGGCGCATCGTGGCGGTCTCGGACGACCTGGAGACCGGTCCCGGGATGTGCGGCTCCCTTTCGGGCAGCCTGCCGGTGGAGGTGGGCCAGCCCCATCTGCTCATCTCGGAGATCGTGGTGGGGGGACAGGCTTGAGCGAGGGGGTTCGGGATGACCTTTGAAGAGGCTAGGGACTACTTGCTGCAGAAAGCCCGGGCCATGGGCCTGGAGGTCGAGGTGCTGGCTACGGAGCACCGCGAGCTCAGCGTGAGGGCGCGGGAAGGAAGGGTGGAGGAGATCACCCAGGCCCGCCAGGGAGGGATAGGGCTGCGGGTGGTGGAGGGGGGCAGAACGGGCTACGCCTACACCGAGGAGCTCAGCCCAGCGGCGCTGGACTGGGCGCTGGAGGAGGCCCGGGAAAACGCGCGCTTGCAGGCTGAAGCCGGAGGGTTTTTGCCCCAGGGTGGCCCTTTGGGGCAGCACGACCTTTTGGGGGAGGGGCTTTCGGCCCCGCTGGAGGAGAAGCGGCAGAAGGCCCTGGCCCTGGAGGCTGAGCTCCGGGCCCACCCCCAGGTGGCCCAGGTAGGGATGGGTGGGTACACCGAGCGGGAAAGCCGCACCCTGCTGGCCTCCACCCAGGGGGTGGCGGGGGCTTTCCGCACCGGCTATGCGGTCTTGGGGGTCAGCGCGGTCATGCGCCAGGGGGAGAGCCTAAAGCAGGGCTGGGAGCTCGACTTTTCCAGGGAGTTCCACGCCCTGGAGCCAGGCCGCACCGCCCAGGCCTTTCTCCAGCGCACCGGACGGCTGCTAGGGGCCCGCCCCCTCAAGACCGGGCGTTACCGGGCCTACCTCGAGCCCCGGGCCTTTGGCCCCATGCTGGTCTTCCTGGGCTGGTTCATGCTCTCGGCCAAGAACGTGCTGGAGGGCAAAAGCCCGCTGGCCGGCCGCCTGGGGCAGAAGGTGGCCTCGGACCTCTTCACCCTGGTGGACGACCCCACCCTGCCCGGCGGGCTGGCCTCGCGGCCCTTTGACGCCGAGGGGACCGAGGCCCGGCGCACGGTCTTGATCGAACAGGGGGTTCTTCGCACCTTCGCCCACAACAGCGAGACCGCTCACCGCATGCAGACCAGGAGCACCGGCCACGCCTCGCGCAGCTACAACGGGGTACTGGGGGTGGCCCCCAGCAACCTCCTGGTGGAGCCTGGTTCGGGGGTGCGGCTCGAGCAGGGGGTCATCATCGCCGAGGTTATGGGGCTTCACGCCGGGGCCAACCCCATCTCGGGCGATTTCAGCCTGCAGGCTCTGGGCCTTTGGGTGGAAGGGGGCGAGGTGGCCTATCCGGTGGAGAACTTCGCCGTGTCAGGGAATTTCCTGGAGCTTTTGGCCCAGATTAGCGCGCTGGGGTCGGAGCTCGAGTGGCAACCCACCATGGCGGGCGCGGTGGGAACCCCTTTGGTGGAGGTGGCCGAGCTTTCCTTCGCTGGGGCCTAGGATGTACTCGCTGGGCGAGACCCTGCGCGTTGAGTTCTGGAAATACCCCTCCCTCACCCTCCACTACTGGTGGGAGGCCCGGGTGGTGGAGCAGCGCGAGGAGGGGTTGCTGGTCCATATGCCCTTGGGCTTTACCTTCCATCACGAGAGCAAGAAGCGGACGCTGCGGGTGCCCCACCAGGCCTACGTGGCCTTCTTCGTAGGCCGCTGGTACTCGGGGGGGCCGGACCTGGACGCCGAGGGGCGGGTGCTGGAGTACTACTGGAATATCCAGACCCCCCCGCGCTTCGAGCCGAAGCGCATCTGGCAGTACGACCTGGAGATTGACGTGAAGTGCAGGGCCGACCACACCTGCCAGGTCTTCGACCTGGAGGAGTTCGCCGCCAAGGCTTCCCTTTACCCCCCGGGCTGGGTGGAGGAGGCCCTGCGGGCGGTGGGCCAGGTGGAGCGGCACATGCGGCGGCAGGAATGGCCGGTGCGGCCCCCGGGGGCGGCGCGGGACTGGCTGGAGCGGCTCTAGGGCCTTGACCCTGGGCTTGGGGCAGGGGAGAATCGTACGGGTATGCGAGGCCTCTCTGACCGCGTCCGAGCCCTGAAGCCCTCCGCCACGGTGGCGGTCAACGCCAAGGCCATGGCGCTTCGCCGCCAGGGGGTAGACCTAATCGCCATGACCGCCGGGGAACCCGACTTCGACACCCCGGCCTTCGTCAAGGAGGCCGCCATCCGGGCCCTGGCTGCGGGCAAGACCAAGTACGCCCCCCCAGCCGGCATCCCCGAGCTGCGCGAGGCCATCAGCGCCAAGTTCAAGCGGGAGAACGGCCTCGATATCCCCCCCGAGGCCACCGTGGTCACGGTGGGGGGTAAGCAGGCCCTTTTCAACCTTTTCCAGGCCATCCTCAACCCGGGCGACGAGGTGATCGTGATCGGCCCTTACTGGGTGAGCTACCCGGAGATGGTCCGCTTTGCCGAAGGGGTGCCGGTGGAGGTGCGCACAGGGCCGGAGTCGGGCTTCATCCCCGACCCAGCCGAAATCGAGCACCGCATCACGGCCCGCACCAAGGCCATCGTGGTCAACTCGCCGGGCAACCCCACGGGCGCGGTCTACCCCAAGGAGGTGCTCGTGGCCATCGCTGAGCTGGCCAACAAATACGACCTCTATATCGTTTCCGACGAGATTTACGAACACCTCATCTACGAGGGGGAGCACTTCTCGCCCGGCCTGGTGGCCCCTGAGCGCACCATTACCGTGAACGGTGCGGCCAAGGCCTTCGCCATGACCGGCTGGCGCATCGGTTACGCCGGCGGCCCCAGGGAGGTCATCCAGGGCATCATCGACGTCTCCAGCCAGTCCACCACCAGCCCCGACACCATCGCCCAGTGGGCCATGGTGGAGGCTTTGAACAATGTAGAGGAGGCGCAGAAGTTCATCCAGATGGCCCGCGAGGCCTACCGGGCCCGGCGGGAAATCATCGTGGAGGGCCTAAACGCCCTGGGCCTGCCCACCCCCCGGGTGAGCGGGGCCTTCTATGTGCTCTCCGACGTCTCGCGCATCCACCCCGACGAGGGCCAGGCGGCTTTGCGCCTTCTGGAAGAGGCCCGGGTGGCGGTGGTGCCCGGCACCGATTTCGCTGCTCCCCGCCACGTGCGCTTTAGCTACGCTACCGGCGAGGCCCAGATTCAAGAGGCCCTGCGGCGTATCGCGGCCATCCTATAGGCCAGGGGGTGGGCTTGATTCGGGACTCCTGGGCCGGCTAAACTTATACCAAGTACAATTTTGGCTCCGCAAAGGGAATCCCATGCTGACCACGCCCGAAAAAGTAGCCTTCCTGCTTTTAGTGCTGGCCTCAGCCTACTTTGGCGGCCGGGCGCTTTTGCGCGTCTACCGGGCCATCCGCCGCGGCCAACCCGAGGACCGCTTCGACCACCTGCCGGCCCGGGTGGGCCGGGCCCTCTGGCAGACCCTAACCATGCAGACCGTCTTCAAGAAGCGGCCCTGGGTGAGCCTGCTGCACGCCTTCGTGTTCTACGGTTTCGTCTTTTACCTGAGCGTGAACCTGGTGGACGTGCTCGAGGGCCTCTTCCCCTTCAAGGCCCAGGGGGGCTTCTGGAACGGCTACAACCTGGTGGCCGACCTCCTCACCGCGCTTATTCTGGTGGGCATCACCGGGCTGCTGGTGCGGCGCTACTCCAGCGCTGGGCGCAGAACTTTTAGCTGGAACCCCAGGACCCCCCTGCACGAGCGGGTGCGCCAGGGCATTCCCACCGATAGCGCCATCGTGGGGGGCTTCATCCTCTTCCACGTGGGCAGCCGCCTCATGCACAAGTCGGTCCAGGCCGCTCACCTCGAGCCCGACCCCTACCAGCCGGTGGCCGCGCTTTTCTCCAACCTCTTCCTCTGGGTGGATCTGGATGCCCTTGTGGTGCTGGAGCACATCTTTTGGTGGTTCGCCATCGGCTCCATCCTGGTCTTCATCCCTTACTTTGCCCGCTCCAAGCATATCCACCTCTTCCTGGCCCCTTTGAACCTGGCCTTCAAGAAGGAGAAGCCAGGGGCCCTTCTGCCCATCGCCAAGGACTTCGAGGCGCTAGAGAAGATGGAGAAGTTCGGGGTGGCCAAGCTGGAGGACTTCACCTGGCCCCGCCTGCTGGACGCCTATAGCTGCATCATGTGCAACCGCTGCCAGGAGGTTTGCCCGGCCTACACCACCGGCAAGGCCCTCTCGCCGGCGGCCATTCTGATCAGCGAGCGCTACGAACTCAACCGGATCCTGCCCGAGTTCGCCGCCGGCAAGGAGAGCCCTCGCCCCCTGATGGACTTCGCCATGAATGAGGAGTCCATCTGGGCCTGCACCACCTGCAACGCCTGTGTGGAGGTCTGTCCGGTGGGCAACGAGCCCATGCTGCACATCCTGGACGTGCGGCGCGAGCAGGTGATGATGCAGGGGGCCTTCCCCAGCCAGCTCAACAACGCCTTCAAGGGCATGGAGCGCAACGGCAACCCCTGGAACCTGGGGGCCGACAAGCGGCTGGCCTGGGCCGAGGGGCTGCCCTTCGAGGTCAAGACCCTGGCGCAGAACCCCGAGGCCGAGGTGCTCTACTGGGTGGGCTGTGCGCCGGCCTACGACCCCCGGGCGCAGAAGACCGCCCGGGCATTTGCCCAGGTCCTCCACGAGGCGGGGGTGAGCTGGGCGGTGCTGGGCAGGGAGGAGAAGTGCACCGGGGACGCGGCGCGCCGGGCCGGCAACGAGTTTTTGTTCATGCAGCTTGCCCTCGAGAACGTCGAGACCCTGAACGCGGCCATGGCGGCCAAGCCCAGGACCATCGTCACCACCTGCCCCCACTGCTTCCACACCCTGGCGAGTGAGTACAAGGACTTTGGCGGGCACTACACGGTGAAGCACCACACCGAGTTCATCGCCGAGCTGATCGGAGCCAAGCAGCTCGAGCTTTTACCCATGGCCGGCGAGGTCACCTACCACGACCCCTGCTACCTGGGGCGGCACAACGGCATTCTGGAGCCCCCCCGCCAGGTGCTGGCGGCCGCTGGGCTCAGGCTCAAAGAGCCCCCTCGCCATGGCCGGGAGAGTTTTTGCTGTGGGGCGGGCGGGGCGCAGTTTTGGAAGGAGGAGGAGCCCGGGGAGGAGCGGGTCTCCACCCACCGCTACCGCGAGCTCAAGGCTACGGGTGCGGCCACCATTGCGGTGGGCTGCCCCTTCTGCATGCAGATGATGAACGTGGAGACCACCCAGGAGCCCGAAGGCCAGGCCCCCCGGGTGCTGGATATCGCTGAGCTGGTGGTGCAGAGCCTCAAACCCAGGGCCGCAGAGGGCGCTGCCGACTAGGCTGGGGACAGACTGGCGCTTGAAGCCGGCTTTCGCGCCCGGGTAGACTATCGCTGTACCGGCACCAATCCCCGATGGGCTCGCTCTGGCGAGGACTCAAAGCGTGGGAAGCGGGTACGCGAGGAGGCCTTCATGGCGAAAATCAAGCTCGAGCACGTCTACAAGCGCTACGGCAACAAGGTGACGGCAGTCCGAGACTTCAACCTGGAGACCGAGGATGGGGAGTTCGTGGTCTTCGTGGGGCCCTCGGGCTGCGGCAAGACCACCACCCTGCGCATGATTGCAGGGCTGGAGGAGATCACCGAGGGCAAGCTCTACATCGGCGACCGCCTGGTGAACGATGTCCCCCCCAAGGACCGGGACATCGCCATGGTCTTCCAGAACTACGCCCTCTACCCCCACATGAACGTCTACGAGAACATGGCCTTCGGGCTGCGCCTCAGGCGCTACCCCAAGGACGAGATTGACCGCCGGGTGAAGGAGGCGGCCCGCATCCTCAAGATTGAGCACCTCCTCCAGCGCAAGCCCCGGGAGCTCTCGGGCGGGCAGCGGCAGCGGGTGGCCATGGGCCGGGCCATCGTGCGGGAGCCCAAGGTCTTCCTCATGGACGAGCCCCTCTCCAACCTGGACGCCAAGCTCCGGGTGGAGATGCGGGCCGAGATCGCCAAGCTGCAAAGGCGGCTTGGGGTGACCACCATCTACGTGACCCACGACCAGGTGGAGGCCATGACCCTGGGCCAGCGCATCGTGGTGATGAAGGACGGGGAGATCCAGCAGGTGGACACCCCTCTGAACCTCTACGACTTCCCCGCCAACCGTTTTGTGGCTGGCTTCATCGGCAGCCCCTCCATGAACTTCATCCGCTCGAGGGTCCTGGTGGAGGGGGGTAGCGTCTACTTCACAGGGGATGGCTTCAAGGTGCGGGCCGATGGCGCCCTGGCCAGCAGCCTCCTGCCCTACAGCGGCAAGGAGGTCTGGATGGGCATCCGGCCCGAGCACATCGGCCTCAAGGGGTGGACCAGCATCCCAGAGGGGGAGAACGTGGTGCGGGTCCAGGTGGAGGTGGTGGAGCCCCTGGGGGCCGATACCGAGGTGCATGCCGAGGTGGGCGGCCATACGCTCACCGCCAAGGTGGACGGGCACGCTATGGTGCTGCCGGGCGATACAGTGGAGCTCTTGATTGACACCGGCAAGCTGCACGCCTTTGAGGTGGAGGGGCAGGAGAAGGCCATTGGCCACGCCATGGCCCAGGACGCGCGCTCGGTGACCCGGGTCTGACGACCAGATGCCCACCCTGGCCGAGCTCTTCGCGCTGTGGGGCCAGCCGGCGCCCGCGCTGGAGGTCAGGGGCATCACGCACGACTCGCGCCAGGTGGCCCCCGGCTTCGTCTTCGTGGCCCTGCCGGGGGTGCCGCTGCCGAGCCGGAAGCCCCTGGACGGGCACGACTACATTCCCGAGGCGCTGGCCCGGGGGGCGGTGGCGGTGGTAGGGGCCCGCGCCCTGGAGCTGCCGGTGCCCTATCTGCAGGTGGACGACCCGCGGGCCGCCCTGGCAGATTTGGCCGCAGCTTTCCACGGCCACCCGGCCCGGCGGCTAGGGCTTCTGGGGGTGACGGGCTCTAAAGGCAAGACCACCGTGGTGGCCCTGCTGCACCACCTGCTCCAGTCGGCCAGGCCCCCGGTGGGGCGGCTTTCCACTGTGGGGGTGCGGGTAGGGGAGGAGGAGGACTTCCTTCCCGGCCACTTCACCACCCCGGAGGCCCCCCAGGTGCAGGCCTTGCTCCACCGCTTTGTGGCGGCGGGCTGCCGGATGGCGGTGCTGGAGGTGAGCAGCCACGCTCTGGCCCTTGATCGGGTGCGGGGGCTTGGCTACGAGGTGGGGGTGTTCACCAACCTCTACGAGGACCACCTCGACCTGCACGGCAGCATGGCCGCGTACTTTGCCGAAAAGAAGAAGTTGCTGGACCGCTCCAATTTCGCCGTGGTCAATAGCGACAACCCCTGGACCCGCAGCCTGCTTGGGCGCCCGCGCACCTGGAGCTACGGGGCCCAGGGCCACTGGCGGGCCGAGCGGGTGGTGGAGGAAAGGGGGGGGCTTTACTTTGAGGTTTGCTCGCCCCTGGGCCGCTTTGCGGTAGAGCTGCCCATGCTGGGGCGTTTCAACGTCGAAAATGCCCTGGCCGCCATGGCCGCGGCGGCCTGGGTAGGGCTTTCGCCGGCTGAGATGCAGGCGGCGTTGGCCCGCTTTCCAGGGGTACCGGGCCGGATGCAGCTCATCCAGGCCGAGCCTTTCCGGGTGGTGGTGGATTTCGCGCATACCGGGGCCAGCCTGGAGCGGGCCCTTCAGACCCTGCGCCCCACCACCCCGGGGCGGCTGGTGGTGGTGATCGGCGCGGCGGGGAACCAGGACCCCTCGCGCCGCACGAGCATCGGTCGGGTGGCCGCCCAATTGGCCGATTTGGCCATCTTCACCGAGGAGGACCACCGCACCGAGCCCTTGGAGGCCATCCTAAAGGCCATGGCCGAGGCCCACGGCGACCCTCGTCGGCACGTGCTGGTGCCCGACCGGCGGGCCGCCATCCGCTATGCCATTGGGCTGGCCCGGCCCGGGGATACCCTGCTTTTCAGCGGCAAGGGCCACGAGCGCACCCTCGAGCGCGGCCTGGAGGTGCTGCCCTGGAACGAGGTGGATGAGGTGCGCCAAGCGCTTTCGGCGCTATAGGGTCTCCAGCGCCTCCCGCTGCCGCTCGAGGAGGGCCAGCAGGCGGGAGAGCAGGGCTTTTTCTGCCAAGATGACCAGCCCCTTGCGCCTAAAGGGGGCCAGCAGCAAGACCCACTGGGGCAGCGAGACCACCGCCAGCCGGGCCGGACTGCCCTGCAGCTCCTGGGCCAGGTTGTGCAGGTCGTTGAAGACGGCCTGGGCGCTCTGAGCGGCGAAGGGGAGCTGGCCGGCCAGAAGCCGCCCCTCCTCTAGGAGGGCCAGGGCCTCCACCCCGCGTAGCTGGAAGGGGCGCAGGGCCTCGGGCAGGGTGGGGTTGGGCGTTTCAAATACGTTGAGCAGGCTGTCGAGGTCGGTTTGCTTCAGCTCCTTTAGCAGGCTTTGCGCCGCTGCGTATTCCTGGGCTAGCTGGGCCCCCAGCCGCTCAGCCTCCTCCAAAGCCCGCCGCACCTCCAGCATCCCGCTCACCCCCAGCCGGGGCAGCCGCTCGGCGGCCGATTGGAGGAAGTCGCAAAGGGGCTTGAGGCGCAGCGCGGTCTCGCCGCCCACCGACTTGTGGGTGTTGTAGGCCTCGAGTACGTTCCCGATGCGGTTTTGCAGCTCGGTGCGCAGAGCCTCCTGGGCCCGGCGCAGGCGACCCAAAAGGGCGTGTATTTCACTCAGGTCGGGCAGCTCGCCGGCCTGCAGCCTGGCTCGGGCCTGGCCCACCTTTTCCAGAAGCTCCTCGCCCCCCAGGCCCTTCATGCTCTGGCCCACCGCCTCGTAGCGCTGCAGCTCGCCGGCGATGGCGTTGCGCCGGGCGTTGTAGAGCTCCACCAGGGCCTGTTCCAGGGGCCTGGGGTCGGGCACGCGGCCCTGGGATAGCGCCTCGCGGGCAGCCTCCAGCGGCTTTTTGAGCTCGATGAGGGACTCCTTGAGGGTTTGCTCCAGCTTTTGGATGCGGCCCTCCAGTGCGGTAAGCCGCTCGGCTACCAGTTGCCGGGCCTGCCCCACCAGCCTGCCCACCTCCTGCTCCAGCTCGGCCAGAGCGTCCCTCTCCAGGCGGGCCAGCAGGGCCTTCCGCCCTGCCTCGAGGGCCTCCAGGGGGGGCAGGGCTTGGAGCTGGGCCCTAAGCCCCATCCGCCTGAGGCCTTCCTCCTCGCGCTCCCTGGCTAGCTGTCCGAGCAGCTCGGACAACTCCTGGCGCAGGCCTTGCAGCGCAGCCTCGGAGATCTCGGGCCGGGCCAAGGCCTCCAGGAAGGCTTCGACCCTGGGATGGCCGCGGAAGGGCGAGAGGGAGTGTTCGGCCTCGCTGCGCAGGGTGTTCAGGGCCTGGGCCAGCCGGGCCTGCCGCTCCCGCTCCTCGCGCAAGGCTTTTTCCTCCGCCTCTAGCTCGCCCAAGGCCCGTTCCAGCTCAGGCAGCTCACCGGGCAGCCCGCCGGCTTGCAGGGTTTCTAGCACCACCGCGAGCCGGGCCTGCACCGGGGCGGTGCGTTCGGCGGGTAGCTCCAGCCGACGCAGCCTCTCTACCAGCCACTCGTAGCGTACCCGGGCCTCTGAAAGTATCTCGGTGAGGGCCCCCTTGAGCTGTGCTTCGAAGGTTTGCAGGCGGTCTCCCAGGGGATTGCCTTCCTCGAGCTCCCCCTCGAGCTGCGCCAGCTCGGCGGCCACCTGTGGAAGTTCCAGCACCGCTGCGTAGCGCTCTTTGAGCTCCTCCAGCCGCCTTTTGTCCTCGGCTACGTCGATCTCGCGAATGCGCGACTGCTGTTCGGCGGTGAGGGCCTCAAAGTCGAGGTCAAAGACCAGCGCTCCTTCGTCGAAGTCGTCGCTGGCCTCACTCTTGGGGGCTTCGATGGTGGGGTCCTTGAGCACCACCTGTGGCTCGGTGGGTTGTTGGGGGGGTGGGGGGTCCTCCCGGGTTTCCAGGGTAATGGCAGCCTCGTTGGCGCTTTGCACCACCGAGGACTCCACCAGCTTGCGCATCTCTGCGGCCAGGGCCCGGGCGCGCTGCACCTCGGCGGGGGCTAGGGTCTCCTGGGCGTGGGCCTCCTTGATCTGGCGCAGGTAGCTTTCCAGCCGCCGCACCTTGGCCCCCCCCACGCTTCGCACCCGCTCAAGGGAGGACTCGAGCTCGGCAATGTCGCGGCTTTGCCGCAGCAGCGCTGCTTGGAGCTTTTCCTCCAGCCCGGCCAGCACCTCTTGCCCCTCGCGCAGCAGACCCCGGGCGGCCTGGGGGTCGCTTTCCTGCTTGATGGCATTAACCAGGCCGCGTAACCGCCCCACCTCGGGCCACTCCAGGTAGAGGCTGAAACGCTTCAGGCCAGCCTCGAGCTCGGCCAGCACCTCCTGGGCGTGGGCCGAGAGCTTCTTCGCTTCTGGTTTTTTCTGGTCTACCCCTAGGTTTTTTAGCATCCCCTCGATGTAGCTGCGGGCAGCGTTGGGGCTCATCTTGCTTTGGAGCTCACGGTAGACCAAGCGCTTGAGGATGACCTCGGCCTGTGCGGCGTCCAGCTTGTCCGGGGTAATCCCGAGACGACGGATACCTTCCTCCAGCACCACGCGGGTGCGCTCGCCCAGGACGGGCTCGAGGGACTTGCTAAGGGTTTGGTAGAGTGACAAGCCCTGACCTCCCGATGCAACCGGCATTGCCAACAGTTTATCGCCTAAGAGGGGTTTTTTCCTTCAAGGCTAGGCCGGCTCTGACCTTCCTCGGGTGCGGTGCTGGGTGGCTCGGGGCCGGCATCCCTGGTACATCAGTGAGGGCAGCCCGAGCCGAGCAACACAGCCCCGGCTGCAGCTTGGGCCAGCCCCGAATAGCCGAAGGAAGCCCTGGGGTCGGAGGTGGGTCGCTGGGTGGTGGGTGGCGAGTGGGAATGGCGCTTCCGCTCGGGGAGGGCATCCACGGGCTCGAGGCCCGTGCAGGTTGCTGGGGTTCAGAGGATATGGGCCTGTCGGCCCCAGCGGCTACCGCATAAAGGGCTCGCCGGGTGGCTGGGGCTTGCTTTTTTATCGCACGGCCTCGGCCTTGCGCTGGGCTTCTTCCAGGGCCTGCCGGGCTGGGGTGTTGCCCTTGAGGGCTTTTTCCAGGGCTTCTTCCAGGAAGTTGCGCCACACCGCAAACTGGGGTACCCGGGGGCGGGGCTGGGCCACCGCCACCTGCTCGAAGGCCACCTTGCGGTAGGGGTTCTCGCGGTAGAAGCCCTCCAGCAGGGGGGTGGCCGACTTGCGCAGGGGCACATAGTAGCTGGCCTCCACCCAGGTCTTGATGTTCTGCGGTTCCATCAAGAAGCGCCAGAACTCAAAAGCCCCCCTTTGCTGTTCTAGGCTGGCCCCGCGCAGCACCACCAACTGGGCCCCGCCCAGAGGCACCTTGCCCCCCGGCTCGCGCGGAATGGGGGCCACCCCAAGCCTGAAGGCAAACGAGGCGTTCTCGGCAGCAGGCCAGTTGGCGATGGAGGCCATCACCATCATCCCCCTGGTGCGGATGAAGTCGGTCTGGGCGAAGAAGGCTTCGGAGAGGTTGCGCACGCTGGTGATGCCCTCGCGCCCCAGGCGCTGGAGGAACTCCAGGGCCTCCACCACCTCTTTGGAGGTGAAGTTGGGCCGTCCGTCTGGGGTGACCAGATTGCCTCCGCGGCTTGTGACCTGGGTTTCGAAGGTCCAGGACTCAGTAAGCGCGATAAACCCCTTTGCGCTGCGGCTGGTCAGGGCTCGAGCAACCTGCTCGAACTCCCGCCAGTTGGTGGGCACCCTGAGGTCCCTGGCCCGAAGCTGGCTTTCGTTGAAGTAGAGCACCGGGGTGGAGGTGTTGAAGGGCAGGCCGTAGCGGCGGTTGTTGATGAGGCCGTACTCCCAGGCTGCCTCGAAAAGGTCGTCGGTGAAGGCTTTGGGCAGACCGGCTGCCAGCTCGTCCAGGGGCAGCACCACCCCCTCGGCCACCAGGCGGGGGAAAAGCAGGATCTCGGCCTGAAACATGACCGGCGCCCCCCCGGCCCTGAGGGCAGCCAGGAGGCGGGTCTCCCCCTCTCGGTAGTCGCCAATCAGGCGCGGGGTGACCCGGTAGGTGCGCTGTGCGGCATTGAAGGCGCTGGCAAACTGGTTGATGGCCCGCTCGGCCGGGCCGTCCATGCTGTGCCAGAAGGTGATCTCGGTCTGGGCTAGTGCAAGCCCGCCCAGGAGAATCAGGGAGAGAAAACGCTTCATGGGTGCCTCCTATGGGTTGCCCCATTCTATATGGCCCAGCAGACCACCAGGATGTCAGCCGTTTGTCACGTCTAGCGCCGCTCCACGGCCATGGCCCTCCGTTGGGCCTCCTCCAGCACCTGGCGGGCGTTGGCGTTGCCCTTTAGGGCCCGCTCGAGGGCATCTTCCAGGTAGCTGTACCAAACGGTAAACTCGGGGTCCTGCAGCCACACATCGGCATGCTCTACTTGGCTAAAGGCCACCCGGCGGCGAGGGTCTTCGCGGTAGAAGTCTTCCAGCAGCGGTTGGGCTGCCCGGCGCATAGGCATGTAATAGGTGGCCCGCACCCAACGAACGATGTTGGCCGGCTCCATCAGATAGCGCCAGAAGGCGACCGCCCCCCGGATCTGCGTCTCGCTGGCCCCCCGCAATACCACCAGCGTCCCGCCCGAAAGCGGCACCTTGCCGCCCTCGACTCGGGGTACTGCCGCCACTCCTAGCTTGAAAGGGATGGGGGCCCGGCTTTCGATCAGGGGCCACATGGTGATGGGGGCCACCCCCATGAAGGTCTTGGTGCGCAAAAAGTCGGCCACCGAGAACTGGGCCTCGGCGATGTTGCGGCTTTGGGCGATGTTTCTTCGCACCAGCTCCTGCATGAACTCCAGGCTTTCCACCACTTTGGGGTTGGTGAAGTCGGGGCGGCCCTGAGCGTCCACGATACGCCCCCCTCGGCTCATCACCACCACGTTGAAGCTGTAGATGTCGCTGGAAAGGGTGTAGCCCTTGGCGGCGCGGGTGGTAAGCCGCTGGGCGGCTTGGGCCACCTCTTCCCAGGTGCGGGGCGGGTTCAGCCCTCGGGCAGCGAACTGGTCGGCGTTATAAAAGAAGACCGGTACCGAAAGCCCAATGGGCAGGCCATAGGTGCGCCCCCGGAAGCGGCCGGTTTCCAAGAAGCCCGGGTAGAAGTCGTTTGGAATACCCCCCAGGTACTCGTCCAGAGGTACGGCCACGTTGTCCTGGGCCATGCGCCCCAGGAAGGAAAGCTCAGCGTGGAAAAGCGCCGGTGCCCCTCCTGAGCGAAGCGCTGCCAACAGCTTCAATCCTCCCTCGCGGTAGTCGCCCACAAAGCTGGGTACAATCCGGTACTCTCGTTGGCGCGCGTTGAACTCGCGGATCATCTCCTCCAAGGGCTCTTGGCCCGGTGGACCCGCGGTGTGCCAGAAGGGAATGTCCACCGGGCGCTGGGCCAGCGCCATTCCTAAAAGCATGCCAAGCCACAACCAGGTGCGCATAGGTCCTCCTCCCGAACTCTCGGACCCAGTTTGCCACACCTTTGGTGAGAAACCCGTTTGTTTCTGCTATCAGGCTTTGTGTTTCAACCCTCACTTGAGCTTTCGCCCGAGTGCGACGAACCCCCTGGGGTTTTAGCACCTGCTTGGGGTTCGCGCAACACAGGTGCTGCCCCTATGCTAGCAGCAACTGCCTAAAACCAGTTGGAAAACATCCTTTGTCTGCTACCAACACCTGCCAAACAGCCTTCGATGTTGATTCGAACCCCCGCCCCGGTCCCGGTATAGTAACCTGGTGTCGCTTGCCCTAGGGGGTAAGGCTTAGCATGCACCGAAGGTCTGCGTACTGGTTCGCCCTACCAGCGGTAGGGTTTCTGGGACTATTCCTGCTTTATCCCTTCCTGGATGTGCTGCGCTTTTCCACCTGGGACTGGTCGGGCCTGTCGGAACCCCGGCCAGTGGGACTGCAGAACTATCGCGATATCCTGCGCGACCCCGACTTCTACCGCAGTCTGCAAATCACTTTGGTCTTCGGGGTCATGACCCTCGTACCATTCATTCTGCTCTCTATCCTGCTTGCCGTGGCCCTGGACGGCCAACCCTATGAGCGCCCCGTCAAGGCCCTTCTTTTCCTTCCCGGGCTGGTTACCCTGGGGGGGGCCACGGTGGCCTGGTACACCCTTTTCAGCCCCGAGTATGGGGCATTGGCTTCGGTGGTGCCGGTGCCGCGTTGGGACCAAAGCCCTTTTTGGGCCCTGGTGCTGGTAATGCTCTTTACCATTTGGCGGCACATCGGCTACGGGGTGCTGGTGGTTTCGGCGCGGCTCAAGGCTATTCCAAAAACGCTGCTCGAGGCGGCAGCAGTGGACGGAGCCTCGCCGGCCCAGGCCTTTCGCTTCATCATCCTGCCCCTGCTGCGCCCGGCTATTACCTATCTGCTGGTCATTGGGACGGTGCTCTCACTTCAGTCCTATACGGCGGTTTTCCTGCTTACCCGGGGAGGGCCCTTCGGGGGCACCGAGGTGCTGGGCTACTACCTCTACAAAACCGGCTTTGAGGTGGGCCGGCTGGGGTATGCAGCGGCTCTTACGGTGGTCATTCTTCTGCTCACCCTCTTTTTCGCCGTGGCCCAGCTAAGGCTCTTGCGAGAGGGAAAATAAGGAGGCCCCATGCGCTGGCTCGGACATCTCTTCGTGGGGGTAGTGGTTTTCCTGGTAGCCCTGCCCTTCATCTGGATGGCCTACGCAGCTTTCATTCCGCCTAAGCTCATCTTCACCGGGGAAATTTTCAGCCAGCTCGCCTTTAGTTTGGAGAACTTCCAGGTATTGGGCCGAGAGGGGTTTTGGGAGGGCTTCTGGGGGCGCCTGCTCTTCTCAGCCCTGCTTACCGGAGGGGTTACCCTGCTCCAGCTTTTCACCGGCTTCTTGGCTGCCTATGCCCTGAAAGAGGGGGTCCCGCTCTTGCCCTTCTTCCTGCTGCTTTTGGCCATCCCCGTAGAACTGCTGCTGGTGCCTTTGTACGGCATTTTGGCCGGGCTGCGCTTGCTCGATACCCTATGGGCTTTGGTGCTGCCCTTTGCCGCCAGCCCCTTCATCGTCTATCTGCTTTTCCAAGGCATGCGCACCGTACCCGAGGAGCTTTTGGAAGCGGCCCGGCTAGACGGCGCGGGTCACCGGGTGCTTTTGTCCCGTATTCTTCTGCCCCTGATGCGGCCCCAGCTTATAGCTGCCGGGGTGCTGGCCTTTGCTGCCCACTGGAACCTGGTGTTGTATCCCCGAATTGTGGCCGGTAGCAAGGAGCTCAAAACCGTACAGACCTGGATCACCGACCTGCAACGGCAAAATCCTGCCGACTGGGGGCCTCTTTCGGCTGCGGCCCTGGCCGCTACTTTGCCTTTGGTTATCGTTTACCTGCTATACGAGCGGCGCATCGTGGAAACCTTTGAGGAAGGGCTCAAGGGATAGGCTCATCGCCCTCTTTTCCTGGGGTCTAGGTGGTCTCTCAGGCCATCGCCCAAAAGGTTGAAGCCCAGAACCGCCAGGCTGATGGCCAGGCCGGGAAAGATGACGGGGTAGGGGGTTAGCTCCTGGTAGCTCTGGGCCTCCCGCAGCATGCGGCCCCAGCTTGGGTCGGGGGGCTGGGTGCCCAGGCCCAGGTAGGAGAGCGCAGCCTCGGCCAGGATGGCCAGGGCGAAAGCCAGGCTGGCTTGAACCACCAGCGGGCCAGTTATGTTGGGCATCACGTGGCGGAGTGCGATTCGCAGGTGCCCTGCACCCAGGGCTCGAGCGGCTTCCACGTAGGGAAGATTTTTGGTGGCGAGCACCCCAGCCCGGGCCACTCGAGCAAAGGCCGGCACTGCGGCCAGGCCAATGGCCACCATGGAGGTGGTTACGCCAGGGTTGAAGACAGCGGCCAGCAGGAGGGCCAGCAAAAGAGCGGGCAGGGCATACAGGGCCTCCAGCAGTACCGAAAGCGCCTGGTCGAGCCATCCCCCCACATACCCGGCCAACACCCCCAGCGCCACCCCCAGCGAAAGCCCGATCCCTACGGCCACCAGGCCCACATACAGGGCGTTTTGGGCACCGGCCAGTAAGCGGGCCAGGGTATCGCGCCCCAAGATATCGGTTCCCAAGGGGTGCCCTGGGGTGAGGGGAGGGGCCAGACGGTTGGGGGTGGTGGCGTTGGGGTCGGTGGGGTTCAGGGCGCTAAGAAGCGCCATGCAAAGAACCAGCAACACCAGAACCCCCCCGGCTTTGAGTGGGAGGGGGAGGTTGCGCCACTTCCGGTTACTCATAGCTCACACGGGGGTCGAGTAGTGCATACAAAAGGTCCACCACCAGGTTTGTAAGCACGATGAAGGCTGCTATTACCAGCACCACACCCTGCAAAAGCGGATAGTCTCGCGCGCTTATGGCGGTAAGTGATAAGGAGCCCAGGCCTGGAATGCCAAATACTGTTTCCACCACCACTGTAGCGATGAGCAGGTTGGCGAACTCGAGGCCCAGCACCGTTGCCACGGGCAAGGCCGCGTTCCTTAGGGCGTGCTTGTAAAGCACGCTTCGCTCCGAGAGGCCCTTGGCCCTTGCGGTGCGGACGTAGTCCTGTGAGAGGACCTCGAGCACGCTGCCTCGCACCAGCCGAACCAGGAATGCGGCGCTGGCCAGCCCCACCGTGAGCACTGGCAGCACCAATGATGCCAGGGCGCGTCCCGGGTTCTCCCAGCCCTCCACGGGAAAGCTGGTGGGCAAGGGCAGCCTGAGCCAGACGACGAAAAGATAGATGAACATCAGCCCCACCCAGAACGAGGGCAGCACAACGCCCACAAGCGAGCCCATCGAGACCGCCAGGTCTACCCAGCTTCCGGCCCGTCGCGCGGCCAGGACCCCAAGCGGCACCGCGATCAGGACCGCCAAAAAAAGCGAGACCAGCACGATGGGAAGAGTAATTCCGAGCCTGTTTAGAATGAGCGCGGCGATGGGCTGCTCGTAGCGAATGGAGAGGCCCAGATCGCCCCTCAGCACCCCCGAAAGCCAGCTTAGGTATCGCTCTAGCGGGGGCTTGTCCAGGCCTAGCCGGGCCTCTAGAGCAGCCACGTCCTCAGGCGTAGCCTCGATGCCCAGAATGGCCTGGGCCGGGTTGCCCGGAATCAGAAGCAACGCGGCAAACACCAGGGAGCTGGCCAACCAGAGGGTGACCAGGGCGAAGCCCAGGCGGCGAACGCTGTAGGCGAGCATGGTAGAAAGAGCCGGCCGCCGGCCCCGGCTGCCGGCTACCAGCAGGGGTTAGCGCACCCAGACCTCGGCCACGCTAATTCCGGGCGATAGGAAGCCCTGGGGCCAGTTCTGCACCCGGGCCCGGTGGGCACCCAGCGCGGGCAGGCTCATCACCCACACGCTGGCGGCGTCCTCGGCTAGGAGACGCTGGGCTGCGGCCAGGGCCTCGCAGGCCTGGGTTGCGTTGGGCGCCCTGAGGTACTGGGTGAAAAGCTGTTGGAAGCGGGGGTTGTTGTAGCGCCAGTAGTAGCGGGGGTTGGCGTAGTTGCCTATGTCGTTGGCCTCTACGTGCCCGATGAGGGTCATGGCGTAGTCGGCCTGGGTGAAGACCCGCTGAATCCAGGTGTTGAAATCGGTCACCTGTATGCTGACCTGCAGCGGTCCTAATCGGTTGAGCTGGGCCACCAGGGCTTCCCCAATGCGCCTTTCGTAGGGAAACTCGGCCGCTAGGTTGAAGGTGAAGCGAAGGGGGTTTTGGTTGGTGAAGCCTGCCTCGGCCAAGAGGCGCCGGGCCTCTTCCGGGTTGTAGGGGTTAAAGTTGGAAAGGTCCACGTAGCAGGCCTCCCCCGGGGAGCGCATGGAGCCGATTTTGGTGCCGTAGCCCAGCATGGCCCCTTGGATGAGCTCATCCTTGTTGATGGCCAGGGTGATGGCCCGGCGCACCCGTACGTCGTTGAAAGGGGGGCGGCTGTTGTTGAAGCCTGCCACAGCCTCGGCGGTGGCTGTGCCGGCAACCACCCGGAAGTTGGGGTCGCGCGAGAGAAGGAGGGCGTTCTCGGGCAGAAGGGCGTAGGCAATTACGTCCAGGTCGCCAGCCCGAAGCCCCGCGAGCTGGGCATCCCCATCGCCAAGAAAGCGAAAGTTAACCCGGTCCAGGTAGGGCAGGCCCTGGATGTAGTAGTTGGGGTTGCGCTCCAGCCGAACGGCTACCCCCCGCTCCCAGGCGGCAAAGCGGAAGGGCCCGGTGCCCACGGGCTGTACTCGCTGCTCGGCCAGGGGGCGCTGGCGGGGTCCTATGAGCGATTCGGGCCTTGAGAGGATGAACAGGAAGTCGTTGTTGGGCTGGCGTAGCCGGAAAACCACGGTGTTGGAGTTGGGGCTGCTCACCTCGGTGATGTCGCGGTATAGGTCGGGGCGCAGATGGCCTGAAGCCCGGGTGTCAGGGTTTCTGGCCCGGTTGAACTTGGCGATGACATCCTGGGCGGTGAAGTCGGAGCCGTCATGGAACTTCACCCCCTGGCGCAGGGTGAAGGTGTAGGTGAGACCAGAGTCGGAAACGCTCCAGCGTGTGGCCAGCGAAGGGACAATCTCCCCCCTGGGGTTGCGCTTGACCAGACCCTGCAGCACGTTGTCGTAGACCACCCGGGATATGTCCGCCCCGGCCACTTGGGTGGGGTCCCAGGCTGCGGGCTCAGTTTGGAGGGCGATGGTGATGGAACCTCCGCGCTGCTGGGCCATCCCAAGACCAAAGAAAACCGCGAAGCCTATCAGCAACCAACGATTCATCCCGTTTCCTCCTTGTGTTGGGAAAATCGCGATTTCTGGTCGCGCCGCGCGGGTGGGCGATTGCCTCACCGGAAATTTAGGTCGGGTTTTCTCCACCCTCCCCACCCGAAAAAAGCCCAAGCGCAGGGCTTTTTTCGGTATCGCTCGTAACTTGCAACATAACACGAAGCCAAGCTTTTGCAAAGCCTCTGGTAGACGCTCATAGGCTCAATCGGATACCCTGGTGAAGATGCCCTCGGCCCGTTCGGCTGCCGAACTCGTAGCCCGCATTTTGGGGCGCAAAGAGCTGCGGGCTGGGGTGGAGCGGGGACGGGCTATCGCTTTGTGGCCGCAGGTGGCGGGCCCTGCTCTGGGCCAGATGAGCGAAGCCGAGCGCCTGGAGGATGGGGTGCTGTTCGTGCGGGTTACCGACTCGGTGGTGGCCCATCAGCTCACCTACCTGCGCGAGGAGTTTATCCGCCGCTACCAGGAGCACCTGCCGGGGGTAATCCGGGAGGTGCGCTTTTTCGTAGGGGGAGGGAAGAGACCCAAGCCCAAGGCGGAGCCCTCCTCGCTCCCCCCTCTTTCCCCAGAGGAGGAGGCCCGTTTGCAGGCGCTGGTAAAGGGGAGCCCCGTGGAGTTGCAGCCGGTGTTGTTGCGGGCCGGGCAGGCGGTGTTGCGGCGGTACAAGGCCAGCCCCCATGGGCCTTGTGCGGTGTGTGGGGCGCCCAGCCCTGTTCATCCCTGCAGGGCTTGCCGGCGGCTGCTTGCAGAACCGGTGGTGCGGCGCGAGGCCGTGCGTCTTTCCCGTTTTCCCCTGCGGCCCAGGCTCGAGGGGGAACCTCTGGAAGCGGCCCGCTATCTGGCCCGGAAAAAGCTGGAGGCCCAGCTCAAGGAGCTGCTGCCTCAGGCCATTCGGCAGCCCGAGCTCATCGCCATACTGCAGGACACCGCTCGGCGCTACCTCCAGCTTTGCACCGGCCAGCAGGAGGTGCAGGCCTACCGGCATCTACTGCCTGCGGAGCTGGCATCGCTCTTGAAAGAGATATGATAGGCCCACTCGAGGGTAAGGGGGCATCATTGCCGCTGCCCGTCTAAACTGGAGGAGGCTATGTCCAGCGAGACCAAACCCAAGCGTATAGGTGGCGATAGCAAGATAAAGGCCGGGCTCATTTGGTTCAACGGGCAGCTGGTGCCCCAAGAGGAGGCGCGGGTCTCGGTGCTGACCCATGCCCTGCACTACGGCACCAGCGTCTTCGAGGGCATCCGAGCCTACGAGACGCCCAAAGGGCCGGCCATCTTCCGCCTACCTGAGCACACCGAGCGCTTTTTTCATAGCGCCAAGGTGATGATGTTCGAAATTCCCTACAGCCCCGAGGAGATCAACCGGGCCATCCAGGAGGTGGTGCGGGCCAACGGCTACAGAAGTTGTTATATCCGCCCGCTGGCCTGGATGGGTGCCCACACCCTTGGGGTGAACCCTCTGCCCAACAACCCTGCCGAGGTGATGATTGCGGCCTGGGAGTGGGGTACCTATCTGGGCGAGGAGGCAGTGCGGAAGGGGGCCAGGCTCATCACCTCCTCCTGGGCCCGCTTTCCTGCCAACGTAATGCCCGGCAAGGCCAAGGTGGGGGGCAACTACGTCAACAGCGCTCTGGCCCGCATGGAGGCCCAGCAGGCTGGAGCGGATGAGGCCCTTTTGCTGGATAAGGAGGGTTTTGTCGCCGAGGGCTCGGGGGAGAACCTGTTTTTCTTCCGCGGGGGGGTGCTTTACGCTATCGAGCACTCGGTCAACCTGATGGGCATCACCCGCGACACCATCATCACCTTGGCCCGCGACCTGGGCTACGAAGTGCGCGAGGTGCGGGCCACCCGGGATCAGCTTTACATGGCCGACGAGGCCTTCATGGTGGGCACCGCTGCCGAGGTGACCCCCATCTCCTACCTCGACCAGCGGCCCATCGGGAACGGCCAGGCAGGGGAGCACACCATGCGGCTTCGCGCCGCTTACATGGACGTGGTGCAGGGCAAAAACCCCAGGTACGAAGCCTGGCTTACCTACGTGTAGAGGCTGCCTTGGGCAGCCTCTGCCCCCTATTCCAGCCCGGCTAGCCTGCGGTTCTTAGCGATGTATTCGCGCCACTGCTCGGGGACGTCCTCCTCGGGGTAGATGGCCGAGACCGGGCAGGCCGGCACGCAGGCGCCGCAGTCGATGCACTCATCGGGGTGGATGTAGAACTGGTCCCCGCCGTCGTAGATGCACTCGACCGGGCAGACCTCTACGCAGGACTTGTCCTTGGTGCCGATGCAGGGTTCGGTGATCACGTGGGGCATGGGTTCCTCCAACAAAGGGGTTTTGCTTGCTCGAGACCGACAAGCTAGCTACCTATTCTAGGGGAATCTGGGAAAAGTCAATGGGTGCCCTATACTGGGGCGCTGGGAGGCGCCTTGGGCAGCATGGAAGCGGTAGAGTTCTTGCGCGGCGCGCTGGAGATTCCCTCGGTTTCCGGGCAGGAGCGGGCGGTGGCCGAGTACCTGGTCGAGGGAATGCGGCGGATGGGGTACCCCCGCGCCTGGGTGGACGAGGCCGACAACGCCCGCGGCCAGATTGGGAATGGGCCGCTGCAGGTGGTGCTCCTGGGGCACATCGACACCGTGCCGGGGGAGATTCCGGTGCGGCTGGTGGGGGACAAGCTCTTTGGGCGGGGCTCGGTGGATGCCAAGGGCCCTTTCGTGACCTTCGTGCTGGCCGCGGCTGCCCTGCCCGAGGAGGTGCTTGGGCGGATGACCGTGCACCTGGTGGGGGCCACCGAGGAGGAGGTGCCCAGCTCCAAGGGGGCGCGGTACGTGGTGGACAAGCTCAGGCCCGATTTCGTAATCATCGGGGAGCCCTCGGGCTGGCAGGGCATTACCCTGGGCTACAAAGGGCGCCTTTTGGTGCGGGTGCGGCGGGAGAAGGACAACTTTCACTCTGCCCACCACGAACCCAACGCGGCTGAGGAGCTCATCAGCTACTTCGTGAGCATCAAGGCCTGGGCCGAGGCCATGAATGTGGGCCAGGGGCCCTTCCACCAGGTGCAGTACAGCCTGCGGGACTTTCGCATCGAGAACCCGGACAACCGTCAGTTTGCCGAGATGAGGTTCGACCTGCGTCTGCCCCCCCGGCTCTCGGTGGAGGAGGCCATCCGGCACCTCACCGCCTATGCGCCGCCCACCCTTGACCTGGATTTCTCCGGGCGGGAGGTGCCCTACGTGGGGCCCAAAGATACCCCCCTGACCCGGGCCCTGCGGGTGGGCATACGTCAGGCGGGGGGGGAGCCGGTCTTCAAGTACAAGACCGGCACTTCCGACATGAACGTGGTGGCCCCCTACTGGAGGGTACCAATGGTGGCCTACGGGCCGGGGGACTCCACCCTCGACCACACCCCCGTGGAGCACCTGGAGATTCCCGAGTTTTTGAAGGCCATTGAGGCCTTGCGGGCAGCCCTTATTCGCCTGGCAGGCTAGAGAGCTCCTCGCGCCAGGGGGGGTTAGCCCCCGCCCGGGTGCAGGTCAGGGCCGCCACACGGGCGGCGAAGCGCAATAGCTCTCCTACGGCCCCAGCATCCAGGGCCGCCAACCCTCCCCGCGACCAGATTCCTTGCGCCCAGAGCCAGCTCAGCACGCCCGCCATGAAGGCATCCCCTGCCCCCACGGTGTCCACTACCTGGACCAGGGGGGCCTGGGTCCGCAGGGTTCCCCACCGGCCAACGGCGAAAGCCCCCTCCCTGCCCTGGGTGACCACCACCAGGGCAGGGCCTTGTTCCAGCCACGCCTGGGCGAGGTCTTCGGGCGCTTGGCCGGGGTAGAGCCAGGCCAGGTCGGCCTGGCTGACCTTGACCAGGTCCACCTGCTTTAGCCAGCGTGCAAGCCGTTCCAGATAGGCCTGTTTGTCGGGGATGAGGAATGGGCGCACGTTGGGGTCGAGCGAGATGAGGCGTTGGCGGGCCTCGCGCGCCATGAGCTGTTCCAGGGTGGAGGCCGAGGGCTCGAGCACCAGCGAGTAAGACCCGAGGTGCAGCGCGGCGTTGGGGGGAAGGTCTGGGGGGAGGTCCTGGGGTCTGAGCAGGCGGTCGGCGGTGTTCTCGCAATAAAAGGAGAAGAACTCGCCGCCCTCAGAGGGGGTGACCAGGGCCAGGGTGGTGAGCTCGGGGCCCTCCTTCAGGTAGTCGAGGCGTACCCCGCTGGCGGCCAGGTGGCGCTTCAATAGCTGCCCGAAGGCATCCTGGGAGACCCGGCCCAGAAAGGCCACCGGGGTGCCCAGGCGGCTCGCTCCCAAGGCCACGTTGTAGGGGGAACCCCCAGGCCGGGGGATGTAGGCCGTGCCCTCCGGGTGGGCCGTTGGGGTCAGGTCAATCAGGGCTTCTCCCGCAACGATTAGCATGCCTGCAGTTTAAGCTGGCCGGGGCTTTGTGGGGGTAGGGGTCGGTTAAGCTATAGCTCATGGGTATTGTGGTGGTGGGCAGCCTCAACATGGACCTGGTGGTGCGGGTCAAGCGGCACCCCAGGGCAGGGGAGACCCTTTTGGGCTCGGACTATGAGACCCATTTCGGGGGCAAGGGGGCCAACCAGGCCGTGGCCGCCTCGAGGATGCTGGGGCGCCCGGCCAAGGCCAAGGTTCGGATGATTGGGCGGGTGGGCCAGGACGAGTTCGGCCAGCAGCTTCGCAATGCGCTCAAGCGCGAGTGCATCAACGTGCATGCCGTGCTGCCCATCCCAGCCCCCACGGGGGTGGCCTTCATTGCGGTGGACGAGAACGGGGAGAACACCATCATCGTCTCGCCGGGGGCCAACCATCGGCTGCGCCCCGAGAACCTGACCCCCGCCGAGTTCGAGGACGCGAGGGTGGTGGTTTTGCAGCTCGAGATCCCCCTGGACACGGTCCGCCGGGCCGCCGAGCTGGGGCGCCAGGCTGGGGCCACGGTCATTTTGAACGCAGCTCCGGTCCAGAAGCTGCCCGAGAAGCTCTTTGAACAAGTGGACCTGCTGGTGCTGAACGAGAACGAGGCCCAGGGCCTGACTGGGGTGGCGCCCGCCTCGGTGGAGCAGGCTTTGGAGCTGGCCCGGCATCTGGCGCAAAGAGTGCCTGCGGTGGTGGTCACCCTAGGGGAGCAGGGAGCAGTCTGGGCAGGCTCCCAGGGCTCGGGCTACCAGCCCGCTTTGCGTGTGGCCAGCGTGGACAATACCGGGGCAGGGGATGCCTTCATCGGGGCTTTGGCGGTGGCCCTCCTCGAGGGGCAAGCTCTACCCGAAGCGGTGCGCTGGGGGGCGGTGGCCGGGGCCCTGGCCACCACCCGGGTGGGGGCCCAGCCCGCGCTGCCCTGCCGGGACGATGTGCTGGCCCGGCTCGGGCAAGTGTAAAAAGCCCCCAGAGGGGGCTTGTTGGGGTCTTGTTCAGTTTAGTTGAGGCTCTCGCCCGCCGCTTCCTCGAACATCCGGCGGGCTTCCTCCAGGCTAATCTCCAGAACCTGGGAGATTTCCTCGGCTAGAAGGTGCAGTGCCCGGCGAAGGGCTTGCCTGTCGAGGTCGGGCAGGCCTTTTTCCAGCTCCCAGGCCCGGAGCTGGCCGGCCAGCGTGGCAATGCGGAACGGGTCGCCCTCGGCCAGGATTTCGGTGGTTTTGCGGTGGCGGGCCGCCCATTGGCGCGGCAAGGGCAGGCGCCCTTCCCGCAGGAGGGTTAGGATTTCGCTCACCTGTTCCGGTGAAAGGGCCCGGCGCAGGCGGGTGCTTTGGGGGGATTCCACAGGAACGTAGGCTTTGGAACGCGTCCCAGGAAAGTCAACTTGATAGTAGGACCTGTCCGAGCCAGCTACTGAACGTTGGGCTATACCCGCCACCACGCCCACACCATACGGCGGCAAAACAACCTTGTCTCCTGGACGGTACTCGCTCACAACGCCACTCCTTTCAAAAGCACCTCGAGCAGATGCTCGAGGTACGCGTCCCGTGGAAACTCGAGCTGCGGAGCGCAGGCTAGGGCTGCGATGCTGGCCGCGGTGAGGCTCACGTCCAGCTCCGGCCGCACCTGGCCTTGGGCCTGGCCATCCCTGACAAGCTGCTCAAGAAGCCGCTGATAATGTTCATGCATTCCCCTAAGCCAGCCGGTGGTATCGAGCGGACGGGCTTCCCGGGCCACTGCGGCCCAAAGCCCCCGCCACTCCTCGATCCAGTCCACCCGCAGCCGCAGGACCTCGGCCAGCCGCTCGCGAAAAGGGGCTTCCCGCTGCACCACCGCTTCTACCTTGCGGTAGTAGGCGAAGGTGTGGTGCTCCACAAGCGCCCTGAGGAGGTCCTGCTTGTCGCGGAAGTAAAGGTAGACCGTGCCCTTGCCTACCTCGGCTTCCCTAGCCACCTCCTCGATCTTCAGCCCCGAGAGCCCTCGATCCCTTAGGACTCGGATGGTTGCCTCGAGGATGGCTTCGCGCTTGGGGGCAGTCCGAGCCTCCACGGTCACGGGTATAGAGTCTAACAGAAGGGCTGGCTTTGTGGATGAGATTGGCTCTTTTTTAGGCAAGGAAAGGGCTTCTGAAGGAGCGGTAAGTGCTTTATTTGGCAAATTTTTTGTCGATATGCTGCACCGGGGATTGTTTTTTCTTTTTGGGTTGAATTTAAAAAGCTCCCAGCCACCACGGTCCCGAGAGGCGGCCGTTACGCCCAACGTTACCCCGCTTTCATGGGTCAAAAATGCGATGGCAAAGGCACGCGCTTTTCTGAAAAATGCCCCGAAGATGCCGTTCCAAAGGCCATGGAAGCGCTTTTTTAGAGTGAACCATTATGTTTTGCGCAAAGTGCTATACTGTAGTCGCCGGGCCTGTCCGGCGGGTTCCTTGAAAATGAGTTTTTTCGATTCTTATCGAAATATGGGGATACGAAAAATCCAAAAGCGCGACTTTGTAAGCATCCATCGTAAAAAACCGCGCTTTTTTTGGAGTTATCCACAGGTTGCCTGTGGATAACCAGCAGCTCTCATAAAACCCCCCTCTGGGGGTGCTGTACAGGACGGCATTTAACGGGGTATGCTGTTGCAAACAAATAGCCCCGCAAGGGGATTGCAACTTGACAGTCACACGGATGTCCACGGTATCCTCGGCGCCGTGTTGCAAACAAATAGCCCCGCAAGGGGATTGCAACGGTGGGATGATCTGGATCCCCAGGAGAAGGTCCGGATAGCGTTGCAAACAAATAGCCCCGCAAGGGGATTGCAACGAGGTACGCCTCATCAACGACGACGACTACGTTTTGGGCGTGTTGCAAACAAATAGCCCCGCAAGGGGATTGCAACCCAGCCCATTGATGCGGATTATGGCGGCCACGGCGGCCCTGGTTGCAAACAAATAGCCCCGCAAGGGGATTGCAACCCTCTACCCGGCCGGTCTTCTCTAGGCGCTTGAGAATGTTGCAAACAAATAGCCCCGCAAGGGGATTGCAACCAGGGCTCATGTATAAGCCTTATCACTTTTTTCCTATATACCTGTTGCAAACAAATAGCCCCGCAAGGGGATTGCAACACCTTCATGACACCTCCTAAAACGCACCGCTTTACGCCAGTTGCAAACAAATAGCCCCGCAAGGGGGTTGCAGCCATACGAAAACCCCACTGAACAGTCTGCCTGGGTTGGCAATCAGGCCATATAAGCAAGTTTGGTTCGAGGAACCCACCAGAGTAGGCCCCGGCCCTGCAGGACGGGGCAACCTCTGGGAAGCCGGTCGGGAGACCATCAACCCCGACGCTCCAACCCAAAAGCCCTCTGCATGGGGCGTAGCAAACCCACATTGCCACCCAAAGACCCCTCGAGCTGTACTCCAAATAGGCTTTTCATCCGGCAGTTCGGCGGGCAGCGAGACTACCGGTGTGCCCAGCCCACTGGCCTGACTCCCATGCCCCCACGGTGTGGTGGGAGGCCTGTGGGAGTGTAGAGAACGCGCCTTCTGCAACGGGTAAACTGTGCCTATGCCGTCGGGCCGAGTGCATGAAGCTATCAATCTGAGCGTGCTAGGGTTGGCCGCCGGGGTTTACTGGCTTTATCGGGAGACGCTCGCCATACCGGAGCCGATAGCGGTGGCCTTTGTGGGGAGCTATTTGGTGGGAACCTTCCTGATTACCCCCGACCTCGACCTGGCTGAGCGACAGGTGCGCTCCAAGCGCCGTTGGGGCTGGTTGGGCTGGCTCTGGGTGCCCTATGGGTGGCTCTTTACCCACCGGGGGCTTTCCCACACCTGGTTGGTGGGCCCCCTCACGCGGCTCCTCTACCTGGGCGGAGTGGGGCTGGTACTGGGCTGGTTGGGCCTGGTGCTGGTTCGCTACCTGGGCTTGCACCCGGTCCTAGAAGCCCGGTTTTCCCCTCCACCCCCCGAGGTGGTCTGGGCTTTAGTGCTCGGGTACTACGTTTCCCAGTGGCTGCACCTGTTGGCCGATGGCATCTGGCCTGATGTAAGGTCGCTTCGGTCCCGCCGGCGCTAAGCCATGGACGCGCGCTTTTGGATCGAACAGCTAGGACTCCTTCCCCACCCCGAGGGGGGCTACTACCGCGAGATATACCGCTCGGCAGAGAGCGTGGAGGCTGAACACCTTCCTTCGCGCTACGGGGGGGATAGGGCCTTTTCCACCGCTATTTACTATCTGCTTGAACACCCCGACTTCTCCGCCTTCCATCGCTTAAAAAGCGACGAGATATGGCACTTCTACGACGGAAGCCCCCTCATCCTCTGGCTGATCGACCCTGCTGGGGCCTTGCAGGTCCTGCGCCTGGGCCGCGACCCTGCCCGGGGGGAGCAGCCTGTGAGGGTGGTGCCGGCTGGCTGCTGGTTTGCGGCCAGTCTCGAGCATCCCCAAAGCTTCGCTCTGGTGGGCTGCACCGTGGCCCCAGGCTTCGACTTCGTCGACTTTGAGCTGGCCGAGCGCGAGGCGTTGCTGCGCCAGTTTCCCCAGCACCGGGCCCTTATCGAAAGGCTGACCCGATGAGCCTCCTCTGGCCCCGTGTGGCCATCTACCTGAACTTCTTCGTGTGTGGTTTGCTGGTGGCCGCCTGGGTTTCCCGCATCCCGGCCATCAAGCAGGCGCTGGGCCTTGGTACCGGCGAGCTGGGGCTCATCCTCTGGGCTGCTCCTTTGGGCCTGGTGCTGGCCATGCCGCTTACGGGCAGCCTCATCGCCCGCCTGGGCAGCCGGCCCGTGCTGGCGGCTGCTTCGTTGGCCAGTTGCCTGGCCCTGCCCCCGCTGGCCCTGGCGCCCAGCGAGGGGTGGCTGGCCCTGGCCTTGTTTGCCTTTGGCTACGTCAACGCGGCCATGGATGTCTCCATGAACGCCCAGGCCGTGGAGGCCGAGCGGCGGCTGGCCCGGCCCCTCATGTCCGGTTTCCACGCCTTCTTCAGCCTGGGGGGGGTGGTGGGGGCAGCTCTTGGGGGCGCGGCGGCGGCCCTGGGCCTGGGGCCCCTACCCTTTTTCTCGCTCGTGGCGCTTTTTTCGGCATTGGGTCTGCTCTGGGGGCTGCGCCATCTTCTGGAAGCTCCTCCCAGCCGGCAGGGACCGCGCTTCGTATGGCCCCGGGGGGTGCTCTTGGGGCTGGGTATCATCGCCTTTTGCACCGGGATGGGTGAGGGGGCGGTAGGGGACTGGGGGGCGGTGTACATGAAGCAGGTTCTCGAAGCCAGCGAGGCGGTGGCGGCCCTGGCCTTCTCGGCCTTTTCTCTGGCCATGGTGGTGGGCCGCCTCAGCGGGGATGCTCTCGTCCAGCGCTTGGGGCCTGTTTTTCTAGCGCGGTGTGGGGGGGGGCTGGCAGCCCTGGGCTTTGGGGTGGTGCTGCTGGCCAACCGCCCGGGCCTGGCCCTCCTGGGCTTTGGGCTGGTGGGGCTGGGCTACTGCACCCTTTTTCCCCTGGCCTTCAGCGCGGCAGGGCGGGTACCCGGGGTGGAGCCCGGGGTGGCCCTGGCCGCGGTGGCCACCCTGGGGTATCTGGGTTTTCTCACCGGCCCACCTTTGATTGGGCTGGTGGCCGAGTTCACCTCGCTTAGGTTTTCGCTTTCGCTGGTGGCCGGGCTGGCCCTCGTGATTGTTGCGCTGGCTGGGCTGCTGCGCCGCTAGAGCGCCAGCACCTTGGCCAGCTCGAACTTTTTGCGGTCGATTTCCTTGCGCTGCTCGATGGCCTCCTTGAAGGGGGTGAGGCGGATTTCGCTGTTGACCTCGCCCACTGCCACCCCGCTGGCCCCCATGAGAAGGGCCTCCACCGCCGCAGCCCCCAGCCGGCTGGCCAGCACCCGGTCTTTGGCGGTGGGGCTGCCGCCGCGCTGGATGTGCCCCAGCACCGAGACCCTTCCCTCGAAGCCGGAGTACTGGCGCACGTCCTTCTCGAGCTGCTCTGCTCCTCCGGGATAGCCCCCCTCGGCCACCACCACGATGGAGGAGCGCTTGCCCTTGGCCGCCGACTGGTTGATGACCTCTGCACAGGTTTTGGCATCGGTGGGAATTTCGGGGATTACGACGACCTCGGCCCCACCGGCGATGCCCACCTCGAGCGCGATGAACCCGGCGTGGCGGCCCATTACCTCGATGAAGAAGACCCGGGAGTGGCTGGCGGCGGTGTCGCGGATGCGGTCGATGGCCTCCAGCGCGGTGTTCACCGCGGTGTCGAAGCCGATGGTGTAGTCGGTGCCGTAAAGGTCGTTGTCGATGGTCCCGGGGGCGCCCACCACCGGAATCTGGTGCTCTTCGATGAGCTTGGCCGCCCCGGCGTAGGTGCCGTTGCCTCCGATGGCAATCAGCCCATCGATGCGGGCCTTCTTGAGGTTGGCCGCCGCCTTGGCCCGCCCCTCGGGGGTCATGAACTCTTTGCTACGGGCCGTGAGCAGGATGGTGCCCCCGCGCTGCAGGGTGTTGGCCACGTCGCGCGGACCCAGGGGCACCAGGTCGCCCTCGATCATGCCCTGGTAGCCGTTGCGGATGCCGATGACCTCGAGGCCGTGGGCCACCCCGTTGCGCACCACAGCCCGGATGGCTGCGTTCATGCCTGGGGCGTCGCCCCCACTGGTGAAGACTGCGATTCGCTTCATGGAAAACCCCGCGTGGCAAAGCGTGAAGGCCGCAGGCCAAAAGCCGCCTAAAAGTTTACCGGTTGGCTTCGGTTTTTTGGTGGGCCAGGGCGTAGGCCTGGTTGCGGGGGATGCCAGCCTCCACCAGGGCCCTGACCAGCGCTTTGCCCTCGAGCCCCTTCTTTCGCAAAGCCCCCACCAGCGGCTCAGCTTCCAGAGGGACCTGGGGGGTAGGCGCCTTGGGCCCCAGCACCAGCACGAACTCCCCTCGGGGAGCTTGGAAGTGGGCCAGCGCGCCGGCCAGGGTGCCCCGCCAGACCTCCTCGTGGGCCTTGGAGAGCTCCCGGGCCACGGCCACAGGGTGCTCGGGCCCGTAGAACTGCACCAGGTCTTCCAGCGTGGCCCGCAGGCGGTGGGGTGCCTCGTAGAGCACCACGGTGCGCCCCTCGGCCACCTGCTTCAGCCGCGCTTCGCGCTCGCTGCGCTTTTGCGGCAGAAACCCCTCGAAAGCAAAGCGTGCGGTGGGGAGACCCGAGGCCACCAGGGCCGGAATCAGGGCAGTAGGACCGGGGAGCACCTCGAGCTGCCAGCCTTCCTGCAGAGCCAAAGCCACCAGCTCGGCCCCCGGGTCGGAGATGCCCGGGGTGCCGGCATCGGTCACATAGGCCACCCGCCCATAGCCCTGCAGGAGCTTTCGGGCCTGGCCTATGGTGTGCTGGTCGAGCCGCAGAAGCGGCTTGGAAATCCCCAGGTGCTTCAGCAGAACCCCGGTGCGCCGGGTATCCTCGCAGGCCACCACCTCAGCCTCTTTGAGCTCGCGAATGGCCCGCAGGGTGATGTCCTCGAGGTTGCCGATGGGGGTGGGGACCAGCACCAGGCGCACGCTTCCAGTCTAGTGGTATCGTGGGCCCTGTGGAGCAGGTCTACGTCCTTCCGGCCTGGGCCTTTCCCCCAGCAGAAAACAGGCTCATTCCCTTGCAGGCCACCCTTTTGGAGCGGCTGCGGCGCGAGGGGTTTTTCCTGGTGCGGGACCTGGCCGAGGAGGACCCCCGCTACCGCCAGCTCATCCCCTATGCCCTGGTGCGCTATCGGGGGCGCTACCTCCTGATGCGGCGCAAAGGGGGCGGCGAGAGCCGCCTGCGCGGCCAGTACACCCTGGGGGTGGGCGGCCACATCAACCCGGGGGACGGGGACGACCCCCTGGCGGAGGGGCTGCGGCGGGAGCTTTGGGAAGAGGTGGGGGTGGGGCGCTACCAGGCCCGGCCGGTGGGCCTGATTGTGATGTCCGATACCCCGGTGAGCCGGGTGCACGCCGGCGTGGCGTTTGTGGTGGAGGCCGGGGTCGAGCCCAGGGTGCGGGAGGTGGACAAGCTCGAGGGCCGCTTGGTGGGGCTCCCCGAGCTTTTCTCGGTGCGGGGCTGTCTAGAGGGTTGGTCCCGCCTTTTGCTCGACTGGCTCGAGGCGAACCAGCCGCTCTAGGTACTTGGCCAGGATGTCGGCCTCGAGGTTGACCAGGCGCCCGGGCTGCCAGTTACCCAGGGTGGTCACCGCCAGGGTGTGGGGGATGAGCCAGAGGCTGAAGTGGGTGGAGGGCAGCTCGGGGCGGCTTCCGGCCGGGCCCCCCACGTCCACCACCGTAAGGCTCACCCCATCCACCGCCACGCTGCCCTTGGGCACCAGGTAGCGGGCTAGATGAGGCGGGGCCTCCAGCCAGACCACGTAGCGCCCGTCCTCGGGCTCTACCCGGAGCACCCGCCCCACCCCGTCCACGTGGCCGGTCACCAGGTGCCCGCCCAGCCGGCCGTTGGCCGCCAGGGCGCGCTCCAGGTTTACCCAGGCCCCCTCCTGCCAGTAGGGGGCGGTTTTAGCCAGGGTCTCCTGCGAGAGCTGGACCGTGAAGCCCACCCTGTCAAAGGCCACCACGGTCAGGCAGACCCCGCTCACCGCGATGCTCTCGCCTACCCCCAGGTCGTCCCACATTTGCTGGGGGGCGATGTAGAGTTCTCGGTTTCCGCTCTGGGTTCTGGCCTGGCGTATCTGCCCGGTCTGCTCCACAATGCCCGTAAACACGCCCCCAGCTTAGCAGCCACCGCTGTGTTTTGGTTGGACGGGGGCACAGTGCTAGACGCCCGGGCGGTTGCGTTATAAACTTTGACTCGGTATAAAAATGCCAAAGGAGGCCCAATGCGAATCAAGAAGGTAGGTGTCGTGGGTTCGGGGACCATGGGCGGAGCCATCGCGGCGCTGTGCGCTTCAGCGGGCGTGCCGGTGGTGCTGCTGGACCTGCCGGGTAAAGAGGACCGGCTCGAGCTGGTCAAAAAAGGCCTGGACCGCCAGCTCAAGAGTAAGCCTGCCAGCTTCATGGACAAAAGCCGGGCAGCCCTGATCGAGCTGGGTACCACCGAAGAGCTGGAGAAGCTCAAGGACTGCGACTGGATTGTGGAGGTGATCATCGAGAAGCCCGAGCCCAAGCAGGCGCTGTTTGCCCGGATTGAGGCCCTGGGCACCCAGGCCATCGTCAGCTCCAACACCTCGGGCATCCCCATGAAAACCCTGCTGGAGGGGCGCGGTGAGGCCTTTCGCAGGCGCTTCTTGGGCACCCACTTCTTCGCCCCGGTGCGCTACCTGCACCTTTTAGAGCTCATCCCCACCCCCGAGACCGACCCCCAGGTGCTGGCGGCCATGCGCGCTTTCGGCGAGCGCATCCTGGGCAAGGGGACGGTCATCTGCAAGGATGCCCCTGGCTTCATTGCCAACCGGCTGGGGGTCTACGGGATGAGCCAGGCCATGCGGCTCATGATGGAGGAAGGGCTCACCATCGACGAGGTGGACGCCCTGACCGGGCCCTTGGTGGGAAGGCCCAAGTCGGCCACCTTCCGCACCGGCGATATCTCCGGCCTGGACGTTTTGAAGCTGGTCTCCAGCGAGCTTGCCGAGACCACCGGGGAGGACTTCGCCCTGCCTGCCTGGGTAGAGGACCTGATTGCCCGGGGGCATCTGGGCGAGAAGACCGGGGCAGGCTTTTACAAGAAGGTGGGGAAGGACATTTACACCTACGACTACACCACCGGTGAGTACAGGCCGCAGCAGAAGCTCAGGCTGGATGAAATTGCGGCCATCAAGGACCTGCCTTTGGCCGAGCGCTTGCGGCGGGTGGGCGAGCTGCCCGGCAAGTACGGGGCTTTTGCCAGGAAGCTCTTCCTCACCACCGCCCACTACGCCCTCTCCAAAGCCCAGGAGATTGCCTACGACATCGTCTCGATTGACCGGGCGCTGGAGTGGGGGTTTGCCTGGGAGCAGGGGCCTTTCAAAAACATGGACGCGGTGGGCCTGGACTATTTGCGCCAGGGCTTCGCCGAGCTGGGCCTGGAGGAGCCCGAGCTGCTCAAGAAGGCCCAGGGCAGCTTCTACAAGGATGGGCAGTACCTGGGCTTCGATGGGCAGTACCACCCCATCCCGGCGGAGGAGGGGGTCATCCGCCTGGCCCCGCTGAAGAGCGCGGGCAAGACCCTCCTGGAGGGCAAGGAGTACGCGCTTTTGGACCTCGGGGATGGGGTGGCCCTCTTTGAGAACCGGGCCAAAATGGGCACCTGGGGCGAGGGCTCCATCTCGGGCTTGCACAAGGCGCTGGACTGGGTGGAGAGCAACGGCTACGCGGGCCTGGTGATTGGGCACGAAGACCCCCGCACCTTCTCGGCAGGGGCCAACCTGGCCCTGGTCTTGATGGCCGCCCAGGAGGGGGCCTGGGACGACCTCGAGCTCGCCACACGCCGCTTCCAGCAGACCTCTATGCGCCTCTCCCGCGCACCCTTCCCCATAGTGGCCGCGCCCTTCGGCCTCACCCTGGGCGGGGGGGCCGAGTTCAGCATGCACGCCAGCGCCATTCAGGCCCACGCCGAGCTCTACATGGGTTTGGTCGAGACGGGGGTGGGGCTTTTGCCGGCTGGAGGGGGTACCAAGGAGCTGCTTTTCCGCTTTACCCAGGAGCTATCGGCCTACGGCCCCGAGATCGACCTCTTCGAGGGGGTCCGGCGGGCTTTTCAGATGATCATGCTGGCCCAGACCTCCACCAGCGCCCTGGAGGCCCGCAACATGGGCTTTTTGCGCCAGGGGGACGGCATCAGCATGAACCGCGACCGCCTGATTGCCGATGCCAAGCGGCGGGTGCTCTTCATGGCCCCGGACTACGTGCCGCCTCCTCCAAGGAGGATTCGGGCTTTGGGCAACCAGGCCCTGGGCAATTTGCGCTACGCCCTCTGGCAGTTCCACGAAGCCCGCCAGGCCAGCGAGCACGACGTGTACATCGGCAACCAGGTGGCCTATGTGCTCTGCGGGGGGGACGGCCCACCGCGCGAGGTGAGCGAGCAGGATATTCTCGATCTGGAGCGCGAGGGCTTCTTGAAGCTTTTGGGGACCCGGAAGACCCAGGAGCGCATCGCCCACACCCTCAAGACCGGGAAGCCCCTGCGGAACTAGCCATGGCCCTGCCCTTGGAGGGGCCATCTTCGGGACTGGGCACAAAAGGTGCATAGAGTGGCGTTTCGTAGAAAGGAGGTGAGGGGTTCGGGGCCATCCCGCCCCAGACCCCGATTCGGATGAAAGAGGCGGTAATTGTCAGTGCAGTTCGCAGCGCGGTTGCGCGCGGCAAGAGCGATGGTTCGCTGGCCACGGTGCACCCCGTGGACCTCTCGGCGGCGGTGATGAAGGCCGCGGTGGAGCGGGCGGGGGTGGACCCGGCCCTCATCGAGGACATCCAGTGGGGTTGTGCCATGCCCGAGGCCAGCCAGGGGCTCAATATAGCCCGGCTGGCCATGCTCCGGGCGGGCTTCCCGGTGGAGGTGACCGCGGCCACCATCAACCGCTTCTGCTCGTCGGGGCTGCAGAGCGTGGCCTATGCCGCCCAGGCCATCATGTCGGGCATGAACGAGGTGGTGCTGGCCGGAGGGGTGGAGATGATGAGCCGGGTGCCCATGTCCGGCTACCACACCGAGCTGCACCCCGAGCTGACCGAGGCCTACATCGGCATGGGCTTCACCGCCGAGCGGGTGGCCGAGCGCTGGGGGGTAAGCCGCGAGGACCAGGACGCCTGGGCCTTCCGCAGCCACCAAAAAGCCCTGGAGGCCATCGCCCGGGGGGCTTTTGAGGGGCAGATTGTACCCATCCCGGTCAGGAAGGTGCACTGGAAGGGGAGCAAGAAGCAGGTGGAGGAGACCCTCTTTGCCAGGGACGAGCTGCCCCGGCCCGACACCTCGCTGGAGCGGCTGGCCCAGCTCAAACCGGCCTTCAAGGAGGGGGGCACGGTGACCGCGGGCAACGCCTCGCCCTACTCCGATGGGGCCGCGGCCCTCCTTTTGATGAGCGCGGAGAAGGCCAGGGAGCTGGGCTTGAGGCCGCTGGCCCGCTTCATCTCCTTCGCCACCGGGGGGGTGGAGCCCGATGTCATGGGGGTGGGCCCGATCAAGGCGGTGCCCAAGGCCCTGGCCAAGGCCGGGGTCAGGCTGGAGGACTTGAAGCTCATCGAGTTCAACGAGGCCTTCGCCGCCCAGGTGCTGGCGGTGATGCGCGAGCTGGGGATGAACCCCGAGGTGGTCAACGTGAACGGGGGGGCCATCGCCCTGGGCCACCCCCTGGGGGCCACCGGGGCCAAGCTCACCACCCAGTTGGTGCACGAGCTGGGCCGGCGCGGGGGTGGGCTGGGCATGGTGACCATGTGCATCGGCGGGGGGATGGGCGCAGCGGGCATCTTCGAGGTCTACCCCCAGGCCTGAGGGGCTTTGTAGCCTCCAACCTCGCCCGGCTTGGCCCTACTGGCTAGGCTAAAACTATGCGTAAAGCGCTCGGGGTTCTGCTGGCGCTGGCGGCCTGCGCCCCCACACCCTTGGGCAGCGCGCCCTACTACCCCTATGACCTGGACGACTTCCCCGTCTTCGCCAGCCCGGCAGGGGTCCCCCTGTACGGAAAGCGGCGCTACGAGGAGCGGCACTGGACGGCGGTCGGGCGGCAAGGGGTGGGGGGGGTTAGCTTTTACCTCTCCCTCGAGCTGGGCAGCTTCCCCAGGCCTCCCTTTCCCGACCCAATAGGAAGTTGCCGCCTGGCCCAGCAGGACGAGCGGCCTGCTTCTGAGGTGCGGCTGGTGCTGCTCCAGGCCCCGCCGGGCTTTGGGGTGAGCCTGGAGCGGGCCGCCTATCGCCTGCAGTGCGGCCGGTTTGAGCGGGATGCCTGGGGGCGGGAGAGGCTGCGCTACCGCACCTGGCTCGAGGTGCTCTACCGCTTCGAGATTCCCCAGGCAGACCCGGGGGTCTACACCCTGCGCTGGCAGCTATGGCAGGGCCAGGCGCTTTTGGTGGAGGAGGACCGCCGTTTTACCCTCACTGCGGGGCGCTAACCTGGGCTGCCCAGGCCGCCAGGGCCTCCAGCGCAGGCTGCAGGCTCTGGCCCCTGGGGGTGAGGGCGTAGTCCACCCGTGGGGGAACCTCGGGGTACTCGGTGCGGCGGATGAGCCCCAGCTCCTCGAGCTCCTTGAGCCTAAGCGAGAGGCTGCGGGGGGGCAGGGCGGTGGCCTGCTGCAGGGCCCCGAAACGCAAAGGTCCGTTCTGGAGGGCGCGCAGAATTGCGTACACCCCGCGCTGTCCTAAGAGTTCCAGCAGGGCCTCCAGGGTGGGCCCTTTGGTTTTGGCCATAGATTACAAATTATACCCTTTTGTCCAGATTGTAGTGGCCCCGGGGCTACAAAGTTACTTGGGGAATCGTCCCTGCCGCACCACCTCGGCCAGCACCTCGGGCAGCTCCCAGGCAGCCAGGTCGAAGGCCACCTGGCCGTAGTCGTAGGGCAGCTTGAGAAAGCGGTGAAGCACCTCGCCGCGGATGTCGTCTTCCAGAATAAGCACGTCGGCCCCGGGCTCGCCGCCCAGGCTGAGGCCCACCGAGCCCGGGTCGAAGACCACCCCCTTGTGGACCACCCGGCGGAAGGGGATGTGCTTGCCGGCCACCACCGCGTAGCGCGAGCGGATGCGCTCGAGCATCCGCAGGATGTCCTGGGGGTGGGCCTCGTTCAGGTCGAGCTTTTGCTCGGGGTCCTCAGGGGAGCCGTGAAAAGCCATAAGCCGCCCCCCAGGGGTCTCGTAGCGGTGCCGGGGGCGCAGGTTGCGCAGGAACTGCATCTCGCGGGGGCCTAGCTGCTCCCGCGTCCAGGCGATGGTGGTCTCGGCAATGCCTTCCCGGGGTGGGGTGGGAAGGGCGTAGGCCACCCGCAGGTCGGCGGCCCCGGGTACGCAGGGAATGCCCTCGCGGTCGAGCTTGCGAATTACCTGCCTGGGATGGGGGCCATACCCCACCAGGTCCCCCACCGCCAGCACCTGGTCCACCCCCTCCTTGCGCAAGGCTTCCAGGGCTGCCTCCAAAGCCGGCAGGTTGGCGTGAATCTCAGCGATAATGCCCAAGCGCATGGCTGGTTGATATTCTGCCATGAAAACTCTCTCCGGATAGCTTCATCTGCCCCTCACCTTTGCGGTGGGGCGTATGCTAGGAGGGTGCGTCTCTGGATGCCCCTCGGCCTGGGAGTGGGGCTGGCCTTGTGCCTGCCGCCGAGCCCCCTGGGGTTTCTGGCCCCCCTGCCGCTGCTGCCCCTGCTGGCCCTGGGGGGGTTTCGCTTCGGTTTTTGGGCGGGGGTGGGCTTCTGGGGGGTGCACCTGGTCTGGTTGCCCCTGAGCTTTGTGGTGCTCTTCGAAACCCCCTGGGGTGCGGTGCCCTATGGGCCCTTGGTGCTGGCCAAGGCGGCTTTCTGGGGTCTGGTCTTCGGGCTTAGCCGCGGCCGTCCACTGGCCCGGGTCGGGCTTTGGGTGGTGCAGGAGTACCTGACCTCGCTGGGGCCGCTGGCCTTCCCCTGGGGCTTCCTGGGGTACGCCCTGGTGGAGGCGCCCGGGCGGATGCTGGCCCGCTGGGGTGGGGTTTACTTGCTTTCCCTGGGGGTGCTCATGGTGGCGTGGGGCTGGCTCCACTTTGGGCGGCGCTGGTGGGCCGACCGGGTGCTCTTCTCGGCTCCCAGCCTGGGCCTGGTGGGGCTCTTGCTGCTTTGGGCAGGGTTCTGGCTCTGGCCGCTGCCGCAGGCCGAGGGGAGGGTTGGAGCCTTGCTGGTGCAGGGCAACATCAACCCCTTGCGCAAGCTGGAGGGGTTTTCGGCGGAGAGCGTCTACCTCGAGCTCACCCGAGAGGGGCTGCGGGCCCACCCGGAGGCCCGGGTGGTGGTCTGGCCCGAGACCGCGGTGGCGCAGTTCCCGCCAGGGCTCTTTTCCCTGCTGGGGGACCGCGAGCTTCTGAGTGGGCTCGAGACCGGCTTTGCCAACCGCTTTGTTCGGGTGGCCGGGGGACAGATTACCCATTTTTACGATAAGAACCGCCTGGTGCCCTTTGGGGAGAGCTTTCCTTGGTCTGATACCCTGCGCCCCCTCTACCGCTTCTTTTTCCGGGCCTTGGGCTTTGAGGGGGAGTTGGCCGGCCGAAGCCCCGGCCAAGGCTACACGCCTTTGGGGCGCTACGGGGCCTTCATCTGCTACGAGTCGGTCTTCCCTTCGGTGGCCCGGCAGCTCGTGCGGCAGGGGGCCGAGGTGCTGGTGCTGGGTTCCAACGACGCCTGGTACGGCCCGAGCTTTGGGGGGCTGCAGCACTTCCAGATGGGCCGCCTGAGGGCGGTGGAGACCGGGCGGTGGCTGCTCAGGGCCGGCAACGACGGGGTGACCGCTATCGTGGACCCTTTGGGCAGGGTGGTGGAGCGCATCCCCCAGCGGCAGCCCGGCTTCCTCGGCGGCTCCTTTGCCTACCTGGGAGGGGCGACGCCCTATGTGCGCCTTGGGGACTGGGCGGTGGGGCTGGCGGGGCTGCTGGGGGTCCTGGGGCTGCTGGCGCGCCGCCGTGCGGGTGGCGCGTATACTAAGGTGAAGTATGGCCGGTCATAGCAAGTGGGCTCAGATCAAGCGCAAAAAAGCTGCCAACGACCTCAAAAAGGGCAAGATTGTCAGCAAGTACCTGCGCCTCATCGCCGCAGCGGCCCGGGCGGGGGGGAGCACGGACCCTGCGGCCAACCCCAGCCTGCGCAACCTGATTGAGGCCGCGCGCGACGCCGATGTGCCCAACGAGAACATCGAGCGCCTTCTGAAGCGCCTGTCTGGGGGGGAGGAGGAGGGCACCCAGTACGAAGAGGTGGTCTACGAGGGCTACGCCCCTGGGGGGGTGGCCATCATCGTGCAGGCCCTATCGGACAACCGCAACCGCACCGCGGCCGAGGTGCGCCACATCTTCAACAAGCACGGCGGCAGCCTGGGGGCCACCGGCTCGGTCTCGTGGCAGTTCGAGCGCCGGGGCTACATCTTCCTCGCCTCCAACACCGAAGCAGCCCAGGAGGCGGCCATCGAGGCGGGGGCCATCGATCTGCAGGAGGGCGAGGAGGGCCTGGAGGTCTACACCGACCCCCAGGAGGTCTACGCGGTGGCCAGCGCGCTGAAGGCCCGGGGCTTCAAGCCCGAGAACACCGAGATCACCCTGGTGCCCCAGAACACCGTCAGCCTAAGCCAGGCCGAGGCCGAGAAGGTCTTGCGCATGGTGGAGGCTTTGGAAGAGCTGGACGACGTGCAGAACGTCTACACCAACCTGAGCCTGGACAACGTCTCGGTGGAGGTCTGAATAAGGGTGCAGGCTCACAGCAGCCGGTGCTGCTTCCCCCTAGAATAGCCGTAAAATGCGAAAGTTCCTCGAGTACTTCAGGGAAGACGTGCGGGCGGTGCTGGAGCGCGACCCAGCGGCCCGGGGACCGCTGGACGCCATCCTTTTTAGTCCCGGGATGCATGCCCTTTGGATGCATCGGCTCAACCACTGGCTCTGGCGGGCGAATTTCCGGCTGCTGGCCAGGGTTTTGGCCCACCTGACCCGGATGCTCACCGGGGTGGAGATTCACCCTGGGGCCCGCATCGGTCGGCGCGTGGTGATCGACCACGGGATGGGGGTGGTGATCGGCGAGACCGCTGAGGTAGGCGACGATGTGATGATCTACCACGGGGTGACCTTAGGGGGTACCGGTTTTACCCGGGAGAAGCGCCATCCTACCATCGGCAACGGGGTTTTGCTGGGGGCTCATGCAGTGGTGCTCGGGCCCATTGAGGTGGGGGATGGGGCCCGGGTGGGGGCTGGAGCGGTGGTGACCAAGCCGGTGCCCCCGGGGGCCACGGTGGTGGGCAACCCAGCGCGGGTGCTCCTGCCCGAGGCGGAGCTTGAGCTCAGAGGATGAGCATGGCGTCGCCCAGGCTGTAGAAGCGGTAGCGCTCGGCCACGGCGGTTTGGTAGGCCCGCCGCATCAGTTCATGGCCCATGAAGGCCGAGACCAGCATCAGCAGGGTGGACCTGGGTAGGTGGAAGTTGGTGATGAGGGCGTCCACCACGCGGTAGTGGAACCCGGGGCGGATGAAGAGCTGGGTCTCGCCCGCTCCAGGCTGTAGCCCTGTTTCCGACCAGGCGGTCTCGAGCGCCCGCACCACCGTGGTGCCCACCGCAATCACCCGTCGGCCCTGGGCCTTGGCCTGGTTGACGGCCGCTGCGGTGCTGGGGGGAATCTCGTAGGGTTCCCGGTGCATTACGTGGGTTTCCGGGCTTTCTTTCACCGGCTTGAAGGTGCCGGGCCCCACGTGCAGGATGAGGTAGCTTATCTCTACCCCCATCGCCTGGAGGCAGGCCAGGAGCTCCGGGGTGAAGTGGAGGCCTGCGGTGGGGGCCGCCACCGAGCCCGGGGTGCGGGCGTAGACCGTCTGGTAGCGGGTAGGCTCCACCGGGGCGCGGATGTAGGGGGGGAGGGGGGTCTGGCCGATGCGCTCGAGGTGGGCCCAGATATCCCCCTCGAAGCGCAGGAGACGGCTGCCATCGGCCTGCACGGCCTCCACGGTGGCGCAAAGCCCCTCGGGAAAGGTAAGCCGGGTGCCCACCCGGGCCCGCCGGGCCGGCCTGAGCAGGGCCTCCCAGCGGCCGTCCCCCCCTGGCAGTTCCCGCACCAGCAGCACCTCTATGGGGGTGCCCTGGGGATTCTGGGCGAAGGTGCGGGCCGGAATGACCTTGCTTTCGTTGAGCACCAGCACATCCCCAGGCCGCAGGTAGTGGGGCAGTTCGCGGAAGACGCGGTGTTCGATCCGCCCGCTTTGGCGTTCGACCACCATTAGGCGCGCGGCATCGCGCGGTTCGGCCCCTTGCTGGGCGATGAGCTCGGGGGGTAGGTGGTAGTCGAAGTCCTCCAGTCTCATCTACTCCCCTCGAGGCGCAGCGTGGCGTTCCTTGCTGGGCACAAAAGCGTTCTCTATGTCCGGCAGGTGCACGAAGCGGTCCACCGCATCAATCAGCCTCTGCGAGGTGGTCTCTTTGAAGGCGATGACCTCCACCCGCAGGCCCCGCTCCATCAAAACCTCCACAATCTCCACGAAGTCGCCGTCGCCGCTGCCCAGCACCACCACGTCCAGAACGTGCATCAGCCGCACCATGTCGGCGGCAATCCCCATGTCCCAGTTGCCCTCGTAGATGGGGCGGCCGTCGTCGGTGGTTTCCTTGAGGCTAAGCTGCATGCGGCGCACCCGGAAGCCAAGGGTGGAGAGCTTGTAGATGAAGGGCCAGGCCGAGGTGTCGTTCTCCCGCTCGACCACATAGGCCGTGGCCCGCACGAGCTGGCGGCCTGCCACCGCAAAGCGCAAAAGGCTCTCGAAGTTGACGTTTTGCCCGTAATAGTCGCGGGCCGAGTGGTAGAGGTTCTGGGTGTCAACAAACAGGCCCACCCGCTGGTGGGGGCTGTACCCGGGGATGCGGTTGAAAGGGTCGTTCATGAAAAGCTCCTTTAGAAACCCGGTTTTAAAAAGCCATCCTCAATTCTAGCAACTCTGGTCCCAGCGTGGGTTGGGCCAGCCAGGGCGCTGCCTTTATTGTGCATCTTTGGACGGGAAGGGAAAAAGGCCGTGTTACACTACCCCCATGGCGGCGTTACGAGCGGTTCCTTTTGCCTTGGGAATCGCCTTGTTCGCTTTTACGGCCTGGGCCCAACTGGGCGCAGAGGGCTACTACGCCCAGTGCAGGCTTCTATACGAACGGGGTGTGCGGGACAGTGCGCGGGCCACCTGTCAGCTCGCCCTGGCGGCCAACCCCAGCCACCTGCCTAGCATTAAACTGCTGGCCCGGATTTACCTGGAAGAAAACAACCCCGCGGCGGCCCAGCCCTTTTTGCAGCAGGTGAGTGAGCTTGGCCCTCGAGACCCGGAGGGGGCTTTGCTTTGGGCTCGGTATCTGCTGCAAATAGGCCGCCCGGCAGAGGCCCTGGAGCGGCTGCCTGAGGGGCTTGGCAGCGAGGCGGTGCTTCTGCGGGCCCAGATTTACGAGGCCCTGGGCCGCTACGAGGAGGCCTACGCCACCTTTCGCCGGGTTGCCGCGCTGGAGGAGGCGCGCCTCGGGGCCGCCCGGCTGGCCGAACGGCTGGGGCGCCCGCAGGAGGCCATAGGGCTTTTGGGCAACAGCCCCCAGGAGCAGCTTGTCAAGGCCCGCCTGATGTGGATTGCGGGGGATGCCCGCCAGGCCGCCGGGGCCCTGGAGGAGGTTTTGCCTCGCTTAGGGCCCCTGGAGGCCGACTACACCCGTGCTTTGGGGCTTCTGGCCATGGTCTACTATGGCCTGGGGGAGTTCGACAAGGGCTCGCTGGTCCTGCGGCAGCTTTCCTCCCGCATCAGCCTGCCCAACAACCTCCTGAGCAAAATCTGGCCCTGGTTGGTGCTTCTCCTGCTTTATCTGGGGCTTTTGCTCTACGGCGAGAGCCAGATTGAGCCCATGCGCACGGTGGAGGTAGGGGTCGAGCGGCGGTTTGGCCCGGGCACGCTTCATTTGTGGCTCTTGCTGGCCCTGCTACTTTCGGGGCTGGCTGCGGTGGGCATCGGGCAGCTTCTCTACCAGAACCTGCTGGCCCTGTTCACCCCGTACCAGGGCCAGGTGGTGCGGCCGCTTTTCTACTTCTTGCTGGGCGCCTTTGCCCTCCTAATAGCCTACTGGGCGGTGGGCCGGGAGGGTATAGCCCGCGCCTTGGGACAGGGGTCCAACTGGATAGAGGGCACCTGGGCTGGATTGGTGTTGCTGTGTTTGCTGGGCGTTTACGCCTACGTCGCCAGGCCGCTGGGCTTGAGCGGACTGGGCACCATGTACCCCATCTTTTTCGGCCTGGCGCTGCTGGAGCTGGTGGTGCGGGGGGTGGGCTATCCGGTCTTCAAAGAGCGCTACAAGGCGCTCGCGCTGGCCATGCTGCCGGTGCTCTTCGCTTTGGCGGTTCCGGGGCCCACCCTGTTTTTCCTAATGGCAGGGCTGTTTCTGGGCTGGCTTTACGAGCGCACCCAAGGAGCGCTGGCGGGGGTGGTGGCCTGGGTGCTGGCTGGGGTGGGGCTGGCCCTGGTGGCCGACCTGCCCTGGGTGCGCACCTTGCTGGGGAGCTAGCCTTGCGGGAGGTTTATTTTCTCTCCGACTTCGGCCTGGCCGACCCCTATGCCGCGGTGGTCAAGGCGGTGATGCGGCAGGTGGCGCCAGGGCTGGTGGTGCATGACCTGGCCCACAACCTGCCGCCCGGCGATTTGCGGCGGGCCAGCTACATTCTCTACGAGTCGGTGCCCTACCTGCCGCGCCAGGCGGTGGTGCTGGCGGTGGTGGACCCCGGGGTGGGCTCGAGCCGCCGGGCGGTGCTGGTCCAGGGGGAACGGCTCTTTTACGTGGCCCCCGACAACGGCCTGCTCACCCTCGCCTATCTGCAGGACCCCCCCAGGCGGGCTTACCTGCTGGAAAACCCCGCCTACCACCTCCCGCGCAAATCGTCCACCTTTCACGGGCGGGATGTGTTTGGGCCGGTGGCGGCGCACCTGGCTGCAGGGGTGGAACCCCAGCGCTTCGGCCCGGAGTTGCCCGTCCAGACGCTGGTGCGCCTGCCGGTTCAGCTCAGCTTCGGCAGCCAGGGGGAAATCCTCACCTTCGACCGCTTTGGCAACGCCATCACCACCCTGCTGGCCACCCCGGCCCAGATCCGGGGCAAGGTGGTGCGCATCCGCTACCACCGGATTCCCACCGCCACCCACTACGCCGAGGTGCCGGTGGGGGGGGCGCTGGCCTATGTGGGGAGCGCGGGACTTCTGGAGGTGGCGGTGCACCTGGGCAACGCCCGGGAGCAGCTCGGCCTCAAGGAGGGCGACCGGGTGGAGCTGGTGGGGCAGTTTTCTCGATGATTTGCATTTTATGAGTCTGTTGCTATCATACAACCAAGCATGGCCTCTCATTTTAGTCGGGTGGCCTTCACCTACGACCGTACCCGGTACCATCCGCCCGAGGTGTCGGGCCGGATTGCCACCGCCATTACGGCCCCTGTGGAGAAGTTCTTTCGCGACCCGCTGTTCTTAGAGCTGGGGGCCGGTACGGGCCGGATTGCGGTGCCTATTATTGCCCGGGGGTATCGCTACATTGCCCTGGACAACAACCCGGCTATGCTCGAGGTGCTGCGGCAGAAGGTGGCGGGGGTGGCGCGCAAGGCCCGGCTGGTGGAGGCCGATGCCTGCGAGCTGCCCTTTGAGCGCCACAGCCTCCATGCGGTCATAGCGGTGCACTTCTGGCACCTTTTGGACTGCTGGCAGGAGGCCCTGCGGGAGTCGCTTAGGGTGTTGCGGCCAGGGGGGTTCTTGTTCGAGGGGTGGGACCAGGGCGACGGGGAGAGCGAGGACTGGCGCATCCAGCAGAAGTGGCAGGAGATCCTGGCCCGCATGGGCTACCGCCTGGTGCGGGGCCGTCACCAGGCCCGGCTGGCCGAGGTGGAGCGGGAGCTTTTGCGCCGCCAGCTAGAGCCCAGGACCCGGGTGGTGGCCGAGTGGGTGGAGATGCGCAGCCCCCGCACCAGCCTGGAGATGCTTTCGGAGCGCATCTACTCCTTTACCTGGGCCGTGCCTGAAGAGGTATTCCGCCCCTCCATTGCCGAGCTTCTGGCCTGGGCCAGCGATGTCTATTCCAATCTGGATGCGGAGTATCCGGTGCGCTGGAAGTTCCTGGTGCGCACCACGCGCCTTTAGCGCTGCCGGAGGTGGCGGAGGGCGGCCTCGAGCTGCGCCTCGGGTCTTTCCTCTACCTGGTCGGGCTCCACCCCCCGCCCCTCCCAGGTGGGCCCGCTCAGGGGGGCCAGCACCCCGGCGGCCACCAGGGCCACCCCACCGTCCGGGAAGCAGTAGGGCACCAGGGCCTCGGTGTTGCCCGCGCTGCGGGTGCCCACCAGGTAGGCCCGCCGGGCGTTCTTGAGGGCCCCGGCCAGCCCTTCAGCAGCGGAGTGGGTCTGGCCGTTGATCAGGACCGCCAGGGGCTTTTGCGTGGTGGGGGGGCCCAGAAAGGGCAGGGTGGGCAGGGGCACCGCCCCCAGGCCCCGACCCACCAGCCGCCATGGCACCCCCCGCATGAAGACCCCCGCCGCTTCGGCCATGTGGAGCACCAGGCCTCCTGGGTTGTCCCGCAGGTCGAGCAGGTAGCCCCTGGCCTGGGGCTCGTACCTGCGGACAGCCTGCCGCAGCAGGGCAGGCCCCTGGGATTCCAGCAGGTTGCCCAGCCGAATTACGACCACCCCCTGAAGAAGCTGGGCCTCAAAGTCGCCGAGGCCGAGGGCAGGGGCCTGGGGTAGGGGTTTGGGAGGGGGCGGCAGGTAGGGCGGGGCGGTGGGGGGAGAGGGGAGGGGTAGGAGGTCCTGGTCTTTGAAGGGCAGGGGCTGGCATGCCTGCCCCCCCAGGCTTCGGGCCTGGGCCGGGCTCAGCACGCGCGAGTGCCCGTCGTTCAGCTCTCCGTACATCTCGTCCAGCAGCCGGTAGAGCTCCTCCCAGCTTTTGACCTCGCCCAGGCGGTAGCGGTAGGCCTGGCCCACCTGCGCCCAGTCCACCCCCTTGAAATTCGGGTCGTAGTAGCGCTCCTTGACCAGCCGCCAGGCCTGCTCGAGCCGCAGGGCGAACTCGGCCTGGTTCTGGCCCAGGGCCAGGCCGGCCAAAAAAACCAGGGCCACCCCCCACCTGCGCATGGCCCCATCATAATTCAGTCGGAGTTTTCTCCCTCTTCCAGCCGGGCAAACTCGGCCAGGGCGGTTTTGATCCGGTGGTGCAGGCCGCGGAACCCCTCCACGCGGCTGCCGGTGAGGATTTCCAGGGCCTCATCCACGCTTTCCACCGCGTAGATGTGGAACTGGCCTTCCCGCACGGCTTCCAGCACCGGGGGCCTCAGGGTCAGGTGGGGGAGGTTGGCCTTGGGCAGGATGACCCCCTGGGTGCCGGTGAGCCCCAGCGCCTGGCAGACCCGAAAGAAGCCCTCCACCTTGGCGTTGATGCCCCCCACCGCCAGCACCTTGCCGGTCTGGTCCACCGCGCCGGTGACGGCCAGGTCCTGCCGCAAGGGGAAGTTCCCGATGGCTGAGAGGGCCGCCACCAGCTCGGCCAGGCCGGCCGAGTCGCCGTCGATGGAGACGTAGTTCTGCTCAAAGGCCAGGCTGATGGTGACCGGGAGCGGCCCGGACTCGATGTAGCGGCTGCGCAGGTAGCCGGCCAGGGTGAGCACCGCCTTGTGAAAGATCTGCCCTCCGAGCCCGGCTTCGCGGTCGATGGAGATCAGGTGGTCGCGTCCTGGAGCGGCCCGGGCGGTGAGCCGGGCCGGCCGGCCCCAGTAGGGGGGGGACTCCACCACCACCAGGCTGTTGACCTCGCCCACCCCCAGGCCCTGGGTTTTCAGGCTCCAGACCCCTTCCTGCACGGCCCGCAGGAACTCCTCCTCGGACAAAAAACCGCGCTCTTCGCGGGCCTGTACGGCCTTCTCCACCGCCCAGGCAGTCAGGAGACCCTCCCCCAACACCGCAGCCTCCTCGGCCAGGGCGCGAATCTCCACCAGCCTCGCGTCCATCCGGCTGCGCTGCTCGGCCATGCGGCGGGCCTCGTCGAAAAGCCGCACCAGCCCTCCGCGGGTGAGCCGGAAGCCCTGGGCCTGGAGCCAGCCGCCCAGGGCCTCCAGGTTTTCCGGGGTGGCCGGCAGGGTGGGGGAGAACTCCACCCGGATGCGGAAGAGCTCGCCGAAGGCCGGGTCCTCTTCTAGCCCCTCGAAGGCTTCGGGGGTGCCCACCAGCATCACCTGCATCTGGATGGGGAAGGGCTCCACCTCGAGGCTGGCCGGGGCCTGGGGCTCGGTGACCGGCTCCACCTGGCCGTTGCGCAGGGCCCGCTTGAAGGCTTCCCAGGTGCCCTCGCGCTTGAGGCTCAGGGCATCCAGAATCAAATAGCCCCCCTGGGCCCGGTGCACCGCGCCCGGGCGTATCAGGCTCACGTTGGTGCTCCAGACCCCCTTTTCCACGGTGTAATCCAACCGCCCAAAAAGCCGTGGGGCGGTGGCGTAGGGCTCGTAGACGATGGGGGGCGGGCTGCCGCTGTGGCTGGAGGTGAGCAGGTTGGGCCGCCACTGGGCGGCCTCGAGGGGCTCGCCGGTCTCGGCATAGCGGGCCAGGCGGTTCTGGAGGGCCTCGAGGTAAGCCCGGGCCTGGGGAAAGCGCCTGAACAGCGGTTCAAAGCGGTTTTTTAGGTACTGCAAGGCCCACTCGCGCCGCAACCGCCTGAGGGCCACCTCGAGCTCACCGCTTGCGGCCAGCCGGCTGAGCAGGACCTCTTCCAGCCTTGCGCTAAGCTCGCTGGGAACGGGCCCTGGGCCGGCCAGCTCCAGCCGTTCCCCCTCCTCGGAAAGGGCAAACCCTGCCGCCTGGGCCTCCTGCCGCAGGAGGGCTAGCTGCTCCTCCCAGCGCGCTTTGAAGCGGGCCTCGAGCCGGCTTTTCTCGCGCAGGAAGGAGGCCTGGCGGAAAAGCTCGTCCAGATGATTTACCTCCAGCAGCAAGCCGTCCACCGCCTCGGCCAGCTCGTTTTCCTGCCCGCTGGGCAGGGTGAGCACCGCCACCTTCCGCTCCGAAAGGGGTACATAGAGCAGGTCGGGCGGGGTTTCCACCCGCTGGGCGCTGAGGTAGTTCAAAAGAGCCTCGTGCTTGCCCAGGCCCGGAGGCCCCACCAGATAGGCGTGAAACCCGCCCCGTACCGCGAGCTCGAGGGCTTTGCGGGCCCGCTCCTGGCCGAAGAAGGGGGGTGGGGGGGGCAGGTTGAGCACCTCGTCCTCGTCGGGTAGGGGGGTGCGCCATTCCAGGGCCTCGTAGGAAACCATGGCGGGAAAAGTATACCCAGGGGTTAAACGCTGGAAAGGCTTTCAGCCTGGGGCGCCTCCTGTTATCTTGGAGCCAAAGGAGGCAACTTCGCCATGGCGATGCGAGTTTTGGGGATGATTCTCGCGGGGGGGCAGGGTTCTAGGCTGTACCCCCTGACCGCGAAGCGGGCCAAGCCGGCGGTACCCTTCGGGGCCCGCTACCGCATCATCGATTTTGTGCTCAACAACTTCCTGAATTCGGGCATATACGGCATATATGTTCTCACCCAGTTCAAGGCCCAGTCCCTCACCGAGCACGTGCAGCGCCACTGGCGCTTTGGGGGCTTTCTGGAGGACGCCTTCATCTTTTTGGTGCCGGCCCAGATGTACCGCTACGAGGAGCTGGGGCCGGTCTGGTACCGCGGCACCGCCGATGCCATCTACCAGAACCTGCACCTCATCCACAACCACCGGCCCGAGAACGTGGCCATCTTCGGGGGCGACCACATCTTCAAGATGAACATCGCCCACATGGTGGAGTACCATAGCGACCACAAGGCCGATCTGACCATTGCCGCCTACCCGGTCCCCATCGAGCAGGCCAGCCGCTTTGGCGTTCTGCAGGTGGACGAACAGTGGCGCCTGGTGGGCTTCCAGGAGAAGCCCAAGAACCCCACCCCCATCCCCGGCAAACCGGACATGGCCCTGGTCTCCATGGGCAACTACGTCTTCCGCACCGAGGCTTTGGTAGAGAAGCTCGAGCACGATGCCAAGGACCCCAACTCCTCCCACGACTTCGGCAAGGACGTAATCCCTCGGGCCCTGCAGGAGGGCTATCGCATCCAGGTCTACGACTTCAAGCGCAACCCCATCCCCGGCCAGCAGGGTCCCAACACCTACTGGCGCGATGTGGGGACCATCGACGCTTACTTCGAGGCCAGCATGGACCTGATCCAGGTCACCCCGGAATTCGACCTCTACAACCCCGAGTGGCCCCTGCGGGCGGCCAACTTCAACTCTCCCCCAGCCAAATTCGTGCACGAGGCTGGGGCCCGCACCGGCCAGGCCTTCAACAGCCTGATTGCGGGGGGGTGCATCATCTCCGGGGGTACCATCCGCGAGTCGGTGGTCTTCCGCCGCTGCCGCATCAACTCATATGCCCTGGTAGAGCGGAGCGTGCTTTTCGACGAGGTGGAGGTGGGACGCTACTGCAAGATCCGCAACACCATCGTGGATAAGAACGTCAAGATTCCTCCCCACACCGAGATCGGCTACGACCTCGAGGCCGACCGGGCCCGCGGCTTCACCGTAACCCCGGAGGGCATCGTGGTGGTGCCCAAGAGCTACAGGTTCTAGGGCTTGCATGGATAAGCACCCGGGCAAGCTGTTCTACCGTCTCACCCGCCTGTTCCCAGGGGACTCCCTCCCCCTGGGGCGGGTGCCGGCGGCCAAGGTCTACGCCAACCCGCTGGAGTCGGTGGAGCTTTCGGAGCCGGTGCGGGAGGGGGGGCCGGCGGTCTGGCGGGTGCTGGCCCGGGTGGCCCCTACCGCACCTAAGGTAGGCTCCTCCCTCACCCTGGCCGAGCTCTCGCAGGTGCTGGCCCCCCTGGCGGTGCGCCGCGAGGGGCGGGGCTACCCCTCGGCGGGGGGGGCGTACCCCCTCGAGGTCTACCTGGCGGTGCAGCGGCTGCAGGATACCTTCCAGGGCGTCTACCACTACGCCGCCAAACAGCACCAGCTCGAGCAGCTCGCCAGCGGCTTTGACCGCCGGGCCTGGCGCTCGGCCCTTCTGGATTTAGAGGCGGTGGAGGCTTCGGCGGCTTTGCTGGTCTTTTGCGCGGTGCCGGAGCGCTCGGAGGCGGTCTTCGGGCTGCGGGGCTTCCGCTACGCTTTGCTCGAGGTGGGCTACGCGGTAGGGGAGGTGCTGGTGGCCGCCACCGCTCTGGGCCTGCAGGCCTACCCCGCCGCCACCTTCTACGACGAGGAGGTGCGCTCCCTGCTCCTTCTGCCCGAGGGGGAGCACCCGGTGGTGGTGCTCTTGCTGGGGCGTTGAGGGTATTCTCTAGGGGTGGAGCCGGAGGCCGTCTTCGTATACGGCACCCTCAAGCAGGGCGAGCGCAACTTCGAGGTGGCCCGCCGGGCCGGCTGGGTGCGCTCGGTGCCCGCTTACATCGAGGGTTTCCGGCTCTTCCACCTGCCCAAGGGGAAAAGCCGCCCCTACGCCTATCCGGCCGTGGTGGCGGGCGAGGGGCGGGTGTGGGGCGAGGTGCAGTGGTTTGCCGAGCTGGCCTCGGCCCTCAGGTTGCTGGACTGGCTCGAGGACGCCGGGCGCGAGTACCAGCGGGTGGCGGGCTGGGCCTATCCCCAGGAGGGGGACCCGGTACGGGTTTGGCTCTACGTCTACCCCAGCGTGCAGCGGGTCCAGGGGGCCCAGGGTATATGGCTGCCCGAGGGGGTCTGGCCGGGGGAGGGCCGCGCCTAGAGGGGGCGCAGGTCCTCCAGGATCTGCCAGCCTACCTCCTTGGGCGTGGCCTGCAGATAGGCATCCAGCTCCCGACTGGCCCAGGCCGCCAGGGGTTTTAGCTCCGCGGGCTCCTTGTCGCTTCGCACCAGCAGGGTGAGCTGGTAGAACTGTTGGGTCTCGGTGGGGGTGCCGTCCTCGAAGAAGCTCACCGGCGGGCGCACCTTGTCGATGAGCACGTAGACCTCCCCCAGCCGGGGGGGGATGTGGGCCCGGGGCTCGAAGAGGAGGCTCTTGGGATGCCACAGATAGCCCTGAAACAGCCGGATGGCCTTCATTCTTAGATTCTCGTGCCAGGCTCTGGCGGCAAAAGTGACCTACTCGACCCGGGCCACCTCCACCCCTTCGCGCAGGTAGACCCGGGGCAGGCGGGGGGACAGCCGCACCGCGGTCTCGTAGCTGGTGGTCCCGCTGAGCTCGGCCCAGCCCCATAGGCTGCTGGTGGGGCTGTGGTCCGGGGTGACCACCTCGAAGACCTGCTCGAGGTCCACCGGCCCCGGCAGGCGCACGGTGATCTGGTCCATCGAGATTCTCCCCACCACCGGACAGACGCAAGGGGTGGGGCTGCCCTCTGGCTGGTACCGCACCGTGGCCCGGCCGAAGACCTGGCGGGGCATGCCGTCGGCGTAGCCCACCGGCAACGTGGCGATCCACTCCTCGCCTTGGGCGGTGTAAGCCCCGCCGTAGCCGATTTTTTGACCCGGAGGGACCCGCTTGACCTGGGTGGGCTTGGCCAGCAGCCGGGCTATAGGTCGCAGGCCCTCTGCGGGCAGCAGGCCGTAAAGCCCAATCCCGGGCCGCACCGCGCCAAGGCCGTAGGCGCCAAATCTCAAGGTGCCGGCGGTGTTGCAGGCATGGTAGAGGTAGCCGGGCCCGAACACTTGTCGCACCCGCTCGAAGCGCGCCATCTGGTCGCGGCTTCCCTCCTCGTCCTCTTCGGCGTTGGCGAAGTGGGTGTAGATGCCCTGGATGAGCAGGTTCTCGTAGCTGGCCAGCCGCTCCTGCACCAGCGGGGCCTCTTCGGGGGCAAAACCCACCCGGCCCAGCCCGGTGTCGAACTCCAGGTGCACCGGTACCGGCCGGCCCAGGGCGTTGAGGGCCTCGGCGCTTTCCAGGGTGGAGAGGGAGGGAATCAGCTCCAGCTCCACCACCGTCCGGGCCTGCTCGGGATGCAGGCTGCCCAAGAGCAGGATGCGCCCCACAACGCCGGCCTTGCGCAGCTCGAGGGCTTCCTGGGGGGTGGCCACCGCCAGCCCCCAGGCCCCCAGCCGCAAAAGCTCCTTGCCTATCTCCACCGCCCCGTGGCCGTAGGCGTTGGCCTTCACCACCCCGATGACCTGGGCTCCTTCTGCTTTGTGCCTGAGCCGATGGTAGTTCTGAGCCAGCGTGTCGAGGTTTACCTCCAGCCAGGCCGGACGCATGGGAGATAGTTTAGCCCGCACCCTTGCGCTTCAGCTATGATGGGTCGGTATGGCCAAGGAGAAGGGTATCACCCCTCAGTCCCAAGACTTCAACGAGTGGTACAACGAGGTGGTTCTGCGGGCTGATCTGGTGGACTACGGGCCGGTGCGCGGCACCATGGTCATCAAGCCCTACGGCTATGCCATCTGGGAAAACATACAGCGTGAGCTGGACCGCTTGTTCAAGGAAACCGGCCACCAGAACGCCTACTTTCCCCTTTTTATACCGGTGAGCTTTCTGCAGAAAGAGGCCGAGCACGTGGAGGGCTTTGCCCCTGAGCTGGCCCTCGTAACCCAGGCTGGGGGGGAGACCCTGGAAGAGCCCCTGGCGGTACGGCCTACCTCCGAGACCATCATCGGCTACATGTGGGCCAAGTGGATCCGCACCTACCGCGATCTGCCCCAGCTTTTGAACCAGTGGAACAGCGTGGTGCGCTGGGAGCTGCGCACCAAGCCCTTTTTGCGCACCACCGAGTTCTTGTGGCAGGAGGGCCACACTGCCCACGCCACCCAGGAGGAGGCCGAGGCCGAGGCCCACCGGATGGCCGAGGTGTACGCCCAGGTGCTCAGGGAGTGGTGCGCCATCCCGGGCTGGGTGGGCCTCAAGACCGCCTCGGAGAAGTTTGCTGGGGCGGTCTACACCATCAGCTACGAGGCCATGATGCGCGACGGCAAAGCCCTGCAGTCCTGCACCTCGCACTATCTGGGCCAGAACTTCGCCAAGGCCTTCGACATCCAGTTCCAGGACAAAGACCAGCAAAACAAGTACGTGCACACCACCTCCTGGGGCTTCTCCACCCGGGTGGTAGGGGCCATCGTGATGACCCACGGCGACGACAAGGGCCTGATCCTGCCCCCCAGGCTGGCCCCCATCCAGGTGGTGGTGGTGCCCATCTACAAATCCGAGACGCGTGAGGTGGTGCTGCCGGCAGCCGAGCGGCTGGTCCAGGGGCTCAGAGCCAGCGGCCTGCGGGTCCACCTGGACGACCGCGACCAGTACAGCCCCGGCTACAAGTTCAACGAATGGGAGCTCAAGGGGGTGCCGCTGCGGCTGGAGCTGGGCCCCCGCGACGTGGAGGCAGGCACCGTGGTGCTGGCCAGCCGTCTGGGGGGCAAGGAGACGCTGGGGCTTTCGGGGCTGGCCGAGGCGCTCGAAGCCCGGCTTGGGCAGTTCCAGCAGGCCCTGTACGAGCGGGCCCTGGCCTTCCGCGATGCGCATACTTTTGTGGTGGATAGCTACGAGGTCTTCAGGGAGAAGGTGGAGCAGGGCTTCGTGAAGGCCTTCCATTGCGGCGATGAGGAGTGCGAGCGGCAGATCAAGGCCGAGACCACCGCCACCACCCGCTGCATTCCCTTTGAGGAGCCCGAGGCCAGCGGGGTCTGCGTGCGCTGCGGCCGGCCCAGCGCTTATGGCAAGCGGATTCTTTTCGCCAAGGCCTACTGAGGTATGGAGCCTGGAGCAGTAGAGTCGGACGACAAGGCCAGGCGGGCAGGGCGGGTGCTGGCGGTGCTGGAGCAGCTATACCCCCAGGCCGCCACCGAGCTGGTGCACCGCAACCCCTTCGAGCTCCTGGTGGCCACGGTGCTCTCGGCCCAGGCCACCGACGCTGCAGTGAACAAGGCTACCCCGGCCCTCTTCCAGCGCTTCCCGGATGCCTTTGCCCTGGCCCAGGCCACCCCTGAGGCGGTGGAGCCCTACATCAGGCACATTGGGCTCTACAGGGCCAAAGCCAAAAACCTGGTGGCGCTGGCCCGGCGATTGGTAGAGCAGCACGGGGGGCAGGTTCCATCGGACAAGGCCCAGCTCCAGGCCCTGCCCGGGGTTGGCTGGAAGACCGCCACGGTGGTGCTGGGGGCGGCCTTTGGGGTGCCGGGGATTGCGGTGGACACCCACATCACCCGGCTCGCCCGACGGCTTGGCCTTTCCGAGGCCAAGACCCCGGAGCGCATTGGCGCCGAGCTCGAGCGCCTTTTCCCTCGGGAAAAGTGGGTCTTCGTCCACCACGCCCTAATCCTGTTCGGCCGCTACCACTGCACCGCCCGCAAGCCCAAGTGCGGAGGGTGCCCCCTCTACACCGACTGCCTGAGCAAGGGCCGCTACTAGCCCCACCGGCGCAGCCGCACCGGCAGCCGCCGCCAGCGGCGGGGGCGCAGCCTGGCCTCCAGCCGGCGCCAGGCATACGCCAGCGCCCCCACCAGCCCCGCCCCCACCGCCAGGACCCACAGGGTGGTGATGAGCCACAGGGCCAGGAAGAGCCCCACCGTCCCAGCCAGCAAAAGCACCAGCAGCCCCAGGGGCCCTCGGGGGATGCGGAGGAAGTACGCGCCCATGCCACCAGTCTACCCCCCTTTGTGGATGAGCGGGGTAAGCCGGCTCAGTTTTTGCGCAGGGCCACGTCAATCCGGCAGATGTGCTGGGTGAGCCATCCCGCCAGCGCGGCGTGCAGCTCCTCCAGCGCAACTAGCCCAACGCTGTTGGGGTTATGCTGGCGGTTGAATTCGTTCCAGAAGGCCAGGAATTTATCGTGGGCCTCTTTGTTCTTCCTTGCAGCGGGGCAGGCCCTAAGGGTCATGCAGAGCTCCTCATAAGCGAAGTGGGTGTTCACGTAGGCATCTAAGAAGATGAACAGGTTCTCCACCGCCTGCCGGTCGAGGCCCCTTTTGCGCCCTTCCTCGATGAGCTGCTCGAGCCGGTTCACATAGGTGAAAAGATTCCTGTGCTGGCTGTCGGTGCGGGCGTCCCCCACAGCGTATTGTTCGTTCCACTCGATGGGCATGGCCTCCCCCTGGGGGGATTGTAGGGGAGGGTGGGGCGGAGGAATGTCCTATGTCCAGCCCCATCGGCGGCGATGCCGGCCCTCCCACCGACCCCCACGTGCCGCTGTCCACCGTCGCCCAGGGGCCCACCTTTGGTTCTCTCCATCGGGCAGCCTTCTATGGACCCTCGAGTGCATCCCCGCACAAAGTACCCACCCCCCTACCGCAGCGTCGCCTTGGAGGCCTCGATTATCCGCACCCTTCCTGCCCCATCGTCGGGCCTGCTAGACTGCCTTTATGCGCGAGCGCATTCTGGCCCGCCTCCGGCAGGCCCTCAATCACCGCCTGCGCCCTGGATTGCCCGAGCCCCTGGGGGCCGCGGCCCTCGAGCCCGCCGCCTGGGCCCTTTTCCAGAAGCGGCTTTGCGAGAACGGGGGCGAGGTGGTCTTCCTACAGGAGGACGAGGCCCCGGCCTGGCTGCAGAGCTTTGCCCAGACCTTCGAGGGGGTGGCCATAGGGGAGGGGGTGCCCCCCGCCCTGCGCCCTGCCCTGCCCCAGCGGCCCCCGGAGGAGGCTCCCCTGGGCGTCTCCTGGGCCCTGGGCGCGGTGGCCGAGACCGGGAGCGTTATTTTGGGCAGCCAGGAAGGCCGCCGGGTGCAGCTTTTGCCCCCCACCCACCTGGTGTTTGTGTCTGCGGAGAGGATATACGCGACGCTTTACGAGGCCCTGGAGGCCCTGAAGCCCCACCTGCCCTCGGCCATCGGGCTGCACTCTGGCCCCAGCAAGTCCGCCGATATCGGCCAGATCATGGTCAAAGGGGTGCACGGGCCGGGGCGGTTGGTGGTGGCGGTGCTGCGAAGCGGGGTTTGGTTTACACAATCCTAGGGCAGACCCGGCTACACTTAGGCAATGACCAAGGCCCGAACCCTCGGCGAACTCAAGCGTACCTACCCCCTGGAAAAGCTTCGCCGCAGCGTGAAGGACGAGGCACGGGCAAACCTCATTGCCAAGCTTCGGGCAGGCGAGCGGCTTTTCCCTGGCATTCAGGGCTACGACGACACCGTCATCCCGAGCCTGGTGAACGCCATTTTGGCCCGGCACAACTTCATCCTGCTGGGCCTGCGCGGCCAGGCCAAAAGCCGCATCCTGCGCCAGCTCACCGACCTTCTGGACGAAGAAATCCCAGCCCTGCCCACCGAGCTTCGCGATAACCCTCTTTTTCCCCTTTCAGCCGAAGCCAAGCGCCTTTTAGAGGAGGCCGGGGACGACGCGCCCATCGTCTGGGTTCCCCGCCACGAGCGCTACGTGGAGAAGCTGGCCACCCCCGACACCACCGTGGCCGATATTCTGGGCGATATCGACCCCATCAAGGCCGCCCGACGGGGGAGCGGCCTTTCGGACCTCGAGGCCGTCCACTACGGCCTTCTGCCCAGGGCCAACCGCGGTATCTTCGCCATCAACGAGGTGGCCGACCTCTCGCCCAAGGTGCAGGTGGCCCTTTTCAACATCCTGCAGGAGGGCGACGTGCAGATCCGGGGCTACCCGGTGCGGCTGGCGCTCGACGTGTGGCTCACCTTCACCGCCAACCCCCAGGACTACACCGCCCGGGGCAAGATCGTCACCCCCCTCAAGGACCGCATCGGTTCGGAGATTCGCACCCACTACCCCCGCACCCTGGAGGAGGGGCTTTCCATCACCCGGCAGGAGGCCTGGATAGCCCGCGAGGAGGGCATCTACGTGCCGGCCTACGTGGCCGAGGCCGCGGAGGCGGTGGCCTTTGTGGCCCGTGAAGACAAGCGCGTGGACAAGACCTCGGGGGTCTCGCAGCGGCTTTCCATCAGCCTTTTGGAGCTGGTGGTCTCCAACGCCGAGCGGCGGGCTTTGCGCTTCGGCGAGCGGCCGGTGGCCCGACCCCTCGATTTGTACGCAGCCCTGCCGGCCATTACCGGCAAGATAGAGCTGGAGTACGAGGGCGAGCTGCAAGGGGCCGAGCGGGTGGCCAAGGACCTTTTGCAGAAGGCCTTCGCCATGGCCTATGGCGAGCGGGCCCGGGGGCTTGGGGTGGACGAGGTGGTGCAGTACTTTGCCGAGGGCAACCTGCTCACCCTGCCCGAGGCCGGCGCTAGGGAGGTGCTGCGGACCATGGAGCGGGTGCCGGGGCTTCTGGCCGCAGCCCGCCGGCTCGAGGCCCAGTCCTCCCCCGAGGCCCTGGTGGCCGCGGCGGAGTTCATCCTGGAGGGGCTGGCGGGCCGACGCAAGATTGCCCGCGGCGAGGAGAGCTACAGCGCCCCTGTGGAGCGGGGCGAGCGATGGGGGAGTGGGAACTAACATGCGCGTCCGGTACTCCAAGTACGAGCCCGGCTTCGACGACCTTACCGGGGCCGATTTGATGGAGATGCTGCAGGACTTCCTCATGGACTCGGGCTTCTCTGACCCCTACAACCGCTACCAGCCCGACCCCAACCGGGTCCCTACCCTGGAAGACCTTTACGACGCGCTTTTGCAGGCCCTGATGGAGCAGGGCCGCATCCCCGAGGAGTGGCTCAGGGAGGCGCGCTTTGCCAACCGCAAGGAGGAGACCCGGCTTTACCGCGAGATTCAGAAGCTCATCCAGCGCCTGCAAGACGAGGGGTACATCCGCCTGCCGGGCACCGAGCCGCCGATGGGCCAGGGCTACCAGGGCGAAGCGCAGGAGGTTCGCATCGAACTTACCAACAAGTCGGTGGACTTCCTGGGCCTCAAGAGCCTGCGGGCCCTTTTGGGTTCGCTGGGCAAGAACGCCCCGGGGGCCCACCCCACCCGCCACTACGCCTCAGGGGTGGAGTCGAGCGGGGAGACCAAGCCCTATGAGTTTGGCGACCAGCCCAACCTGCACATAGGCGAGACCCTCAAGAACGTGGTGATGAAGGGCCTGGAGAACCTGGCCCCTGAGGACCTGGTGGTGGAGCTTTCCGAGTACACCGCGGCCATGAACACGGTGGTCCTGCTGGACTGCTCCCACTCCATGATCCTCTACGGCGAGGACCGCTTTACCCCGGCCAAGCGGGTGGCCCTGGGCCTGGCCCATCTGATCCGCACCCAGTACCCAGGCGACCAGGTGCGCTTTTGCATCTTCCATGACAGCGCCGAGGAGGTGCCCCTGGGCCGGCTGCCCACCGTGCAGGTGGGGCCCTACCACACCAACACCGCCGAGGGGCTCAGGCTGGCCCGCAAGCTTTTGCGCAAGATGAGCGGGGAGATGAAGCAGATCATCATGATCACCGACGGCAAGCCCTCGGCGCTCACCCTGCCCTCGGGGCAGATTTACAAAAACGCCTGGGGGCTTGACCCGGTGATTCTGGCCGAGACCCTCAAGGAGGCCACCCTGGCCCGCAAGGAGGGGATTCCCATCCACACCTTCATGCTGGCGCGGGAGCCCGAGCTTCTGGCCTTCGTCAAGAAAATCACCCAGATCACCCGGGGCAAGGCCTATCTGACCACCCCGGCCAACATAGGCAAGTACGTGCTGATGGATTTTTTGAACCGCAAGGTGAGCCGGAACTGACCTAGCCCTCCGCCAGCGTTCGAGCGATGGCCGGCAGGTAGCTTCGGCCGAAGAAGCAAAGGTGCAGCAGCAGGTAGTAAAGCTGGTAGCGGGGCAAAGCAGCCTCCACCGCGGGCGGGATGGGGTAAAGCGCCTGGTAGTGCTCCCAGAACTCGGGTGGGAAGCCCCCGAACAGGTGCATCATGGCCAGGTCCACCCCCCGTTCGCCCCACCAGGCCGAGGGGTCGATCAGAGCCGGCCCTTCCCGGGTGTGCAGCACATTGCCCTGCCACAGGTCGCCGTGGATCAGCACCGGCCCCTCCCGGGGTAAAGGCGCCTCCAGGGCCGCTTCCACCCTGGGTCCCAGGGGCCCTAGCTGGGCCCAGGTGGCCTCCAGCAGGGGCCGGATGCGCTTTTCTAGCCAGAAGCCCTGCCAGTCGTCCAGGGTGCCGCCGGGCAGCTCGAAGCGGCCCAGGAAGACCGGGCCAGGCCAGCCGTAGGTGGGGGCGGCCTGCCGGTGGAGCTCGGCCAGCATCCGGGCCAGCGCCGGCCAGTCGGGAGGGCCCGGCGGCAGGTAGGCCAGCACCAGCCCCTCTGGGCCGGCCCAGTAGACCCTGGGCGTTCGCGCTCCAGACCGGGCCAGGGCAGAGAGGCCCTGGGCTTCGGCCTGGAACAGGCCCCGGGGTGGTTGGGGGTGGGTTTTGACCACGTAGGGCCCGGCCCGCCAGATCTGGCCCATATCGCCCCCGTGGAGGGGCTCGAGGGGATGGGCTTCCAGGCCGGCCCGGCGCAGCAGCTCAGCGGGGTGCATGGGTGTTCAGGAACTGCTCGATGGCCTCCTCCAGCATCTGGTAGACCTCCTCGAACTGCTCCATGCCCCCATAGTAGGGGTCGGGCACCTCACCCCCGCCGTTCAGCTCGAGCAGCAGCCGGGCCTTGCCCCGGTGCTGCGGGAACCTGCGCTCCAGGGTCCGGAGGTTTTCCCGGTCCATCACGAAGATGTGGTCGAAGCGCTCCAGGTCCTCGGCCCGAATCTGCCGTGCAGTGTGGGGGAAAAGGGCCCCATACCTGGCCAGCACGGCCTGGGTGCGGGGGTCGGCCGGCTCGCCCTCGTGCCAGCCGCCGGTGCCACAGGAGTCCACCTCAAACTCTTCCTCCAGCCCCCGCTCGCGCAGCTTGCGCCGCAGAATGCCCTCGGCCATGGGGCTACGGCAGATGTTGCCCATGCAAACGAAGAGTACCCTCGTCATAGCTTTACGATAACGCCCTCGTGGGGGCGCAGCTCGAGCACCCCCCCCACCCGCTCGTAGCGGTCCAGGTGGGTCGAGAGCAGGATTTCTCCCCCAGGGGTGGAGAGCTTTTTGGGCTCGGCGGTGAAGTTCAGCGCTACCAGCACCTCACCCCCCCGCAGGTAGGCGTAGACCCCCGGGGGCGACTTGTAGCTTTGGTAATCGCCGTAAAGCAGGGCCCGCGTCTCGCGCCGCACCACCAGCAGGGTGCGGACTAAGGTCAGCATGGAGAAGGGGTCGGCGTCCTGCACCTCCACGTTGCGCTCGAGGTAGTCGGGGTTCACCGGCAGCCAGGGCTCCACCGTGCTGAAGCCCGCGTAGGCAAAACCGGTCCACTGCATGGGGGTGCGCTCGGGGTCACGCCCTGGGTCCAAGCCGTGCTCACCCGCAGCCCCTCGCTGGCGCAGCGCGGCGGGGTCCTGCACTTTTTCGGGTGGAATCACCCCATCCACCATCCCGATTTCGTCGCCGTAGTACCAGGTGGGCGAGCCCCGCAGGGTAAAGAGCATCATGGCCGCCACGCGGGCCTGGTCGTGCCCGATGCGGCTGGCCAGGCGGTGCTGGTCGTGGTTGCCCAGCACCCAGTTGGGGGTGGCGAAGGGGGGCAGGCTTTTTTCGTACTCCTCCACAATGCTGCGAATGTTTTCTGCGGTCCAGTTGTTGAGGCCCCTGAAAATCAGGTGGAAGTTGAAGGGCAGGTGGCAGCCGGGCCGCTCAGGGGTGCCGTAGTAGGGGATGAGCTTTTCGTAGGGCAGGTAGATTTCCCCCACCATCACCCGGTCGCCGGGGTACTCATCCAGCACCCTGCGCATCTCCAGCACAATTTCGCGGGTCTCGGGCTGGTCTTCCTGGTAGATGTGCAGATGGCGGAACCGGTCGATCTGGCCGGGCCGGTAGTCGGGGTTTTCGGGCTCGTCGCGGAAAAGGGCATCTTCTACCAAAAGCCAGAGCACGTCCACCCGGAAGCCGTCCACCCCCCGGTCGAGCCAGAAGCGCATCACGTCGTACATGGCCTGGCGCACCTCGGGGTTGCGCCAGTTGAGGTCGGGCTGTTCGGGCAAGAACTGGTGTAGGTAGTACTGGCCGGTCTTTTCGTCGAAGGTCCAGGAAGGCCCGCCAAAGTAGGACATCCAGTTGTTGGGGGGGCCGCCGTCCGGGGCGGGGTCGCGCCAGACGTACCAGTCGCGCTTGGGGTTTTCGCGGCTGCTCCTGGACTCCAAAAACCAGGGGTGCTGGTCGGAGGTGTGGTTGGGCACGAAGTCGATGAGCACCTTGAGGCCCAGCCGGTGGGCCTCGGCCAAAAGGGCATCGAAGTCCTCCAGGGTACCGAAGATGGGGTCTACGTCGCAGTGGTCGGCCACGTCGTAGCCGAAGTCTTTCATGGGGCTTTTGTAAAAAGGCGAGAGCCAGATGGCATCAAAGCCCAGGTCGCGGATGTAGTAAAGGCGCTGGCGGATGCCCGGCAGGTCGCCGATGCCGTCGCCGTCCGAGTCCTGGAAGCTGCGGGGGTAAATCTGGTAGATGCTGGCGGTGCGCCACCATTCCATGGGGGTCTCCTTTCAAAGGGGGTGTTGGATGAGCCAGAGGCGTTCGTAGGGCCGCAGGTAGGCTGGGGCGGGGGCCTGGGTGATGCAGTCGAAGGGTTGTACGATGCCCTCCTGCCGCAGGGCCTCAAAGGGAAAGGGCTGCTCCTGCTCGCTGAAGTTGTAGACCTGCACCAGCACGCCCTGGGGGTGCTCGCGCTTGAGGAGGAGCAGGTGGGGGTTGGGCTGCCAGAGGGGCCGGGTGGGGAAGGCGGCGTGCATCTGAGGGGTGCGTGCGCGGGCCTCGAGCAGCGCTTTTATACCCTGGAAGAGCCGATGCTCCACCGTGCCGGCCTGCTTGCGCCGCTCGGCTTTGCCCCAGTCCATTCGGGGCCGGTGCAGCCAGCGGTTGTCGTCTTGGTGGGCGGGCTCCTGGGCGTATTCGTAGTCGTTGAGCATGCCCAGCTCATCGCCCATGTAGATGAGGGGGATGCCCTCGCCGTGGCCGATGATCACCGCATGGGCCAGCAGGAGGCGCTCTATGGCCAGGCTAATGAGCCGGGGATGGCCCGATTCCAGCGCGGCCTCCAGCCCGGCCAGGCTGGCCGCCATCCCCGAGGTGCGCCGGTCGCCGGTATTTGGGTTTTCCTGAAAGTGCATCCCCCGGGCAAACGACCCCGGAAACTCGCCTTTGTAGAACTCGGACAGAAAGCGCCGGTGGGCCGGGCCGCTCAGGCCTACCGCTGCCGCGTCGGTGTCGGAGATGGCCCAGCCGATGTCGTCGTGGCAGCGCAGGTAGGTGGCCCAGGCCGTGCTGGGGGGCTTTTGGGGAAAGCGCTGTAGGGCCTGGGTGAAGAGGCGGGTGTCGCGGCTGGCCAGGCTGCTCCAGACCTGGACCATAAGAGTGTTGTGGTAGGCCAGCTCCGAGACCTTGCCGTAGTGCCTGCCCGTGCCCAGGTAGGCGGCCAGGTCTTCCGGGGCCACAATGGCCTCGGCCTTGAAGGCCACCGCCGGGGCGCCGATGCGCACCGCCGCCCGCAGGGCTTGCGTGAGGGCGTGCACCTCGGGCTGGTTTTGGCAGTTGGTGCCCAGGCGTTTCCAGATGAAGGCAATGGCATCGAGCCGGAAGACCTCTACCCCCCGGTTGGCCAGCCACAAAATCAGGTCGAGGTACTCCAAAAACACCCGGGGGTTGCTCCAGTTCACATCCCACTGCCAGCTATTGAAGGTGGTCCAGACCCAGCCCTTCAGTTCCTCGTCCCAGGTGAAGTTGCCGGGGGCGAAGTTAGGGAAAATTTCTGGAAGGGTGCGCTCGTATTGGTCGGGGATGGTGCGGTCGGGGTAGACGTAGAAGTAGGCGCGGTACCTGGGGTCGCCCCGGCGGGCCGCCTGGGCCCAGGGGTGTTCGCGGGCCACGTGGTTCAAGACCAGGTCTAAGCAGAGGCTAATCCCCTCGCGGCGAAGCTCTGTGCAGAGGGCCTCGAGGTCGTCCATGGTTCCCAGGTCGGGGCGCACCCGGCGGTAGTCGGCCACCGCGTAGCCCCCGTCGTTCTCCCCTTCTCTGGGAAGCAGTAGGGGCAACAGGTGCAGGTAGCGGATGCCCAGCTCCTTGAGGTAGGGGATGCGCTCGGTCACGCCCCTGAGGTTCCCCGCGAAGCGGTCGGCGTAGGCGATGTAACCGCACATCTCGGGGCGTTGGAACCAGTCAGGGGTGTGGATGCGCACAAGGTCAAGCTCATGTAGCTCCTGCGGGCGCTCGGCCAGGTTGCGCCCGATGACCCGGGCCACTTGTTCCAGTAGAGCTGGGGTCTCAGGGTAGACCGCTGCCAGCCCCTCGCATAGCTCGGCGAAGTAGCGTTTTGCTCTAGCCTGGAGCTCGAGGGACCGGTAGACCTCCAGAGATGGAAGCTCTTCCAAAAGGTGGTCTAGAAAGGACCTGCTGTCCATTCGCCACACGTATTCTAAGGGGTTCAGGCGATACTTTCAGAACAGATTGCCCAGCAGCACTACCTTTACCGCCTTTTCACGCTGCAGGGCTGCGGCGAAGGCCTCCTGGGCTTCCCCCAGGGGAAAGCGGTGGGTGATGAGGGGCTTGAGCTGCACCCGGCCCTGGGCCAAGAGGCGCAGGGCCTCCTGGTAGTCCCAAAAGGTGTACATCAGGCTGCCTTGGAGGGTGAGCTCCCAGTCCTGCACGAGCCCGGCGCTAATGCAGGCCGGCTGGCCGAAGACCCCGGCCACCACCACCCCCCCGCCCTTGTGACAGCTCTGGATGGCGGCCTCGAGGGCCTTTTCGCTCCCCACGCACTCGAAAACCACCTCGTATCGGCCCTCACCGGGGGGAACGGCCCGAAGACCCATCCGCTCGGCCAGCCCTCGCCGGGTTTCCAGGGGGTCCACCACCTCCACCTGGGCTGCCCCATAGGCCAGGGCCACCTGGGCCACCAGAAGACCAATAGGCCCGGCCCCCAGCACCGCCACCGTTCGCCCCGCCACCCGGCCCAATGCCACAGCGTGGACGGCCACCGCCAAGGGCTCCACCAGGGCCCCTTCCTCGGCGCTAACGCCATCGGGCAGGCGATAAAGCTTTTCCAGCGGGGCCACAAAGGCCTGGGCCATGGCCCCTGGGGCCTGGAAGCCCATCACCCGCAGGTGCTGGCAGATGTTGTAGCGCCCGCTCCTGCACTGGGGGCAGTGGCCGCAGGTAAGGGAGGGCTCGAGCACCACCCGCGCCCCTACCCAGCCTGGGTCGGCACCCGGCCCCACCGCCACCACCCGGGCTGCCACCTCGTGGCCGGGGTAGACCGGGTAGCGCACGAAGGGGTGCTGGCCCTCGTAGACGTGCAGGTCGGAGCCGCAAATTCCGATGGCCAGCGGCTCCAAAAGGGCCTGGCCGGGGCCGGGGGTGGGCGGGGCTTCCTCGAGCCAGCCCAGCCGGTGCGGAGCCTCGACGGTCAGCCTTCTCACCATACCGTGTATCCCCCATCGACCACCAGCTCGCTGCCGGTCAGGTAGCTGCTGGCCTCGGAGGCCAGGAAAAGGGCGCAGCTTGCCACCTCGGCGGGTTCGCCCAAGCGGCCCATAGGGGTGAGGCCCAGCCAGTCCTGCCGCCACGCCGGGGTCTCCAGGCCCCGCTTGGTCATTTCGGTGCCGATGTAGCCGGGCGAGATGGCGTTGACCCGCACCCCATAGGGGGCTAGCTCGGCGGCCAGCGACTTGGTCAGGTGGATCACCGCGGCCTTGGAGGCGTTATAGGCCGCCTGGGGCTGGGGTTTGTTCACAATCCGCCCCGACATAGAGGCGATGTTCACGATGCTCCCTCGCTTTTGTGCTACCATCCGGCGGCCAAAAGCCCGGCTACACCAGAAGACCCCATGCACGTTAACCTCGAACACCAGCCGCCACTCCTCGTCGGGGGTTTCCAAAGCCGGGGTGTTGCGGCAGATGCCGGCGTTGTTCACCAGCACATCCACCCGGCCCCAGCGCTCCACCAGGGCCTGGGCCAAGGCCTCGGCCTGGGCCGGCTGGGTCACGTCCAGGGGGTAGAAATGGGCCTCCAGGCCCTGCTGGCGTAGCCGGGCGGCGCTCGCCTCGCCGGTATCCGCATCGAGGTCGGCCAGCACCACCTTGGCTTTGGCCTCGGCCAGGGCGGTGGCAATGGCCAGCCCAATGCCCCGGGCCCCCCCGGTCACCACGGCCACCTGTTCGTCCAAGCGGAATTTGTCCAGAACGCTTGCCATGGCATCCTTCCCTATGGTTCGATCAGCACCTTTAAAGCCTGCCCCATGCCGGGGTGCTCCTTGTAGGCCAGGGCCTGGTGGAGGGCCTCGAGGGGCAGGTGGTGGCTGATGAGGGGTTTTACCTGTATTCGACCGCTCTCGAGCCACTGGAGCGCAACGGGCAGGGTGCCGTTGAGGGAGAAGCTCCCGATGAGGCTCAGGTCGCGCTGGAAAATGTCGTAAGGGCTGAGCTGGACTCGGGCTGCCTCCGGGGCCACCCCGAAGATGAGGAGCTTACCCCCCACCGCGGCGTAGGCGGGCATCGACTCTACTACCGCAGGCACTCCAGTGGCCTCGGCCACGATGTCGAAGCCGTGGGGGGCCAGGTCGCGCACCGGCTCGCCGGGGGCCAGGGCCTGCCAGGCCCCCAGCCTTTTGGCCAGCTCCCGCCGTTCGGGCACCGGATCCACCGCCACCACCCGGGTCACCCCCGAGACCAAAAGGGCCTGCAGCAGCAAGAGCCCAATGGGCCCGGCCCCGAAGAGCAGCGCCTGGCTGCCGGGCTCGGGTCTTAGGCGCTGAATCCCCCAGGCCACGCAGCCCAGGGGTTCGGCAAAAGCGGCCTCGGCCACGCTTAGGCCCCGTACCGGGTAGGCGTTCTGGGCCGGGGCCACCACGTACTCGGCGAAGCCCCCGGCCCGGGTGACTCCCAGGGCCTCGAAGTGCAGGCAATGCTGGCGCTGCCCCCGGCGGCAGGCCCAGCACTGGCCGCAGGCGATGACCGGGTCGAGGGCCACCACCTGACCCTCTGCCAGGCCCGCTACCCCTGGGCCCACCTGATCCACCACCCCAGCAATCTCGTGGCCGGGCACCAGGGGCAGCCGGGCGTGAAAGTGGCCCTCATATAGGTGCAGGTCGGTGCCGCAGACCCCGGTGGCCCCCACCCGGACGCGCACCTGGCCGAAGCCGGCCTGGGGGGCCTCGAGGTTTTCCAGTTGTAGGGTTTTGGGTTGGGTGATAACGGCTGCTCTCATTTGATGGCTCCAAAGGTCAGGCCCCGTACCAGTTGCCGCTGGGCCAGCCAGCCCATCACTATGACCGGTAGGATGGCGATCATCGAGGCCGCCGACATCTTGGCCCAGAAGAGGCCCTCGGCGGTTTTGAAGGAAGCCACGTACACTGAGAGGGGGGAGGCCTGGGCTGCGGTCAGGTTCAGGCTCCAAAAGCTTTCGTTCCAGGCCAGGATGATGCTCAGCAAAGCTGCCGAGGCAATGGCCGGCCCCGAGACCGGCAGCAGCACCCGGAGCATTTCTTGCGCGGTGCTGGCCCCGTCCACCCGCGCGGCCTCCATAATCTCGTGGGGCACTTCACGGAAGTAGGCGTAGAGCGTCCAGACCACCACCGGCAGGTTCATCACCGCGTAGATCAGGGCCAGGGCCCAGACGTTGTCCAGCCAGCGCAGGTCGCGGAAGATCAGGTAAACCGGGATGATCACCCCCACCGGGGGCATCATCTTGGTGCTGATCATCCACAAGAGCGTGCCTGGGGTGCGGGGGGTGGGGTAGAAGGCCATGGCGTAGGCTGCCGGCACGGCCAGCAGCAAGGCCAGCAGGGTGGAGCCCAGGGCCGAGATGATGGAGTTGAGGAAGTGTCGCCCGTAGTCGCTGCGGGTGACCGCCTCATAGAGGCTTTCCAGGGTTGGAGAGAAAAAGAGCCTGGGGGGGATGGCCATGGCTTCCGCTTCGCTTTTGAATCCGGTCAGAAAGAGCCAGAAGATGGGGAAGAACATTATCCCTGCGGCTAAATAGGCCAAAAGCGTCAGTTCCCAGCGCGGACGGCGGGTGCTCATGTGCGGCCTCCCTGCAGGTTGCGCCCGATCAGGCGCAGCACGAAGATGGCCACGATGTTGGCCAGAATCACCGCGAAGACCGCCCCTGCCGCAGCCACCCCGATGCGGTATTCGCCGAAGGCCTTGAGGTAGATCAGGTAGGGCAGGGTGGTGGTGGCCAGGCCCGGCCCCCCGGAGGTGGAGGCGTAGATTTCGGCGAAGATGGTAAGCAGGAAGATGGTCTCCAGCATCACCACCACGCTGAGGGTCTGGGCTAGGTGGGGCACGATAATGTAGCGGAACTCCTGCCAGGCGTTGGCCCCATCAATTTTGGCAGCCTCGAGCTGTTCCTTGGAAAGCGACTGGAGCCCGGTCAGGATGAGCAGCATGGCGAAGGGCGTCCACTGCCAGGAAACCATCAACACGATGGACTGCATGGGATAGGCGGCCAGCCAGTCAATGGGCTCCTGCCCAAGCCGCTGGGCCAGCCAGGCAAAGAGCCCGTAGACCGGGTGCATCAACATGTTCTTCCAGATCAGGGCCGAGACCACCGGCATCACGAAGAAGGGCGAGATCGCCAGGGTACGGGCCAGCCCTCGCCCGGGGAAGTCCTGGTAGAAGAGCACTGCCAGCGCCAGGCCCATCAGCACTGTGATGACCAGTACCGAGCCCACCAGCACCAGGGTGTTCTGCACCGCCGTCCAGAAGATGGGGTCGGTGAGGTGGGAGTGGAAGTTTTCCAGACCCACAAAGCCCTGCCGCTCAGGGTTGAGCAGATTGAAGCGACGGAAGGAGTAGTAGAGGGTGAGGACAAAGGGGATTTGGGTAAAGACCACCAGAAGCAGGATGGCGGGGGCCAGGAGAGCAGCAGTGTTGGGCCGCAGGCGGTAGGTTTTTGAGCGAACCAGTGCTTGGGTTTGGGTCATGCAACCCGCCTTGAGAAGTCCCACGGGGGTGTGCCCCCCGTGGGCCGTGTGGTTCCTACCTAAGGTAGCCTGCCTCCTTCATGATCTTCTCCACCGCGGCCTGGGCCTGGGCCAGCCCGGCATCCAGACTGGTGCGCCGGGCCACGATGCCGGCGATGAACTGCCCCACCTGGGTGCCGATGGCCTGGAACTCAGGGATGCCTACAAACTGCACCCCGGTATAGGGCACCGGCTTGGCGGTGGGCTTGGTGGGATCGGCGGTGTTGATGGAGTCCAAAACCACCTTGGCGAAGGGGGCGGCTCTCTGGTACTCTGGGTTGTTGTAGGTGGAGTAGCGGGTGCCCGGCGGGGCCGAGACCCAGCCCTGGGTACGGCCAACCAAGGCGATGTAGTCCTTTGAGGTGGCCCAGAGGATAAAGGTCTTGGCGGCCTCCACCTTTTTGCTCGAGCGTGGAATGGCAAGCGCCCAGCTCCAAAGCCAGTGGGAGCCGTTGGGGGTGACGGCTACAGGAGCTTTGGCGAAGCCGATTTTGTCGGCCACCTTGGAGGTCTTGGGGTTGGCCAGGTAGCCCGCGGCCACAGTGGCATCAACCCACATGGCGCACTTGCCCTCAGCCATCAGGGTCAGGTTCTCTGTGTATCCGTTCCCGGTCACGCCAGGGGGTCCGTAGCGGGTGACCAGGTCCACGTAAACCCCGATCGCTCGCTTCCACTCCGGGCTGGTGAGCTGGGGCCGCCAGTTTTCGTCAAACCAGCGCCCGCCATAGGTGTTGACCAGGGTAGATATAAAGGCCATGTTCTCGCCCCAGCCGGGCAGACCCCGCAGGCAGATGCCGTAGACCCCGCCCCTAGGGTTGTGCAGGGTTCTGGCCCAGTTGATGACCTGGTTCCAGGTAGGTTGGGCCGGCATGGTGAGGCCTCTGGCCGCGAAGAGGTCCTTGCGGTAGTAGAGCATGGAGCTTTCGGCGTAGAAGGGCAGGGCGTAAAGCCTACCTTGGTAGGAAAGTCCAGCCCGCACCGGCTTGATGATGTCCTCGAGGTCGTAGGTAGCCGGCAGATCCTTTAGCTCCACCAACCAGCCGTTCTTACCCCAGATGGGGGCCTCGTAGGTGCCAATGGTCAGGATGTCAAACGAACCTGCGTTGGTTGCGATGTCGGTGGTCAATTTCTGGCGCAGCTCATTCTCGGGCAGCACCACCCAGTTGACCTTGATGCCCGGATTGGCCTTTTCGAACTCCGGGGTCAGCTTTTGCATGACGATCATGTCGGGGTTATTAACCGTGGCAATGGTGATGGTGGTCTGGGCCAGGGCCAGCGAGCCGGTGGCCAGGGCTAGGGCAAAAAACTTCCACAAACGCATCATGCTACCTCCTGCAACAAAGGGCTTTGGGCCGATACCGACGGTTTTTTAGGACAGCGTCACCTCCTTGGGGTTTTGGCCGAAGAACTCGGCTAAGACCAGGTATTCACGGTAGGTTTTCTGGTAGGCCTCGCTCCACGCGTTGGGTACAAAGCGCCGAGGTGGAGGAGCAGGGGGTAAGGGGAAACCGGCGGCCAAAGCGCCGTAGAGGGCAGCCCCGCGGGCCGAGGCCTGGGGGTTGGGGCTCACCTCCACCGCCATTCCCAGGACGTTGGCGTAGATTTGCAACAAGGCCGCCGAGCGGGTAAGCCCGCCGGTGACCACCACCCGAGGGAGGGGGCCCACGGCGGCCTCCAGGGTTTCCTTGACCAGCCGGGTGCCCAGGGCGCTGGCCTCCACCAGGGCCTGGTAGACCTGCACCGGGTCGGTGTCCAGCCGCAGGCCGCTCAGTGCGCCCTTTAGGCCGGCATCCATGCGCGGGGTGCGGCATCCGTTCCACCAGTCCAGGGCCAAGAGGCCCGAAGGGGCCGGACGCTCGGTTAGGGCCCGGTCGAGCCGCTCGAAAAGGCTGGCCTCGGAGGCTCCGCCCGCCCAGGCCAGGGTGCGCACCCACCAGGCCAGCATGTCGCCGGTGGCGGGCTGGCCGCACTCGTAGCCGTAGTACCCCGGCCAGATGCCCTCTGGCACGATACCGGCAATACCGGGAGCGGGTCTTGCATCAGGGGAGAGGGCCAGGTGGCAGCTCGAGGTGCCCAGGATGGCCACCATCACCCCAGGGGCGCTTACCCCCACCCCCGGCACCGCGGCGTGGGCATCGATTACCGCCACCGCCACCGGCGTACCCGGGGCCAGCCCCTCCACTGCCCACTCTGTCCTGAGCCCGCCGGCCTGCTCGCCTACAGGGCGGGGTGGGGCCAGCTTTTCCAGCCAGCTCGGCAGGGCGGGGTGCAGCGCGGCCAGGGCCTCCGCCGCAGGGTAGCCGGTGGGCTGCCAGTGGGCCTTGTAGCCCGCCTGGCAGGCCGAGCGCACCTCCTGGCCGGTAAGCTGCCAGACCAGCCAGTCGCCCACCTCGATCCAGCGGGCCGCGGCCTCCCAGACCCTGGGGGCTTGCTCCAAGACCTCCCAGGCCTTGGCCAGCGACCACTCCGCGCTGGTCTTGCCCCCGTACATCCGAAGAAAATCAGGGGCTGCTTGATTGATGGCCTGGGCGTAAGGTTCGGCGGCGTGGTGCTTCCAGAGCTTTATGTAGGCGTGGGGCTCGTCGGTGAAGCCCTCCTTCAGGGCCAGGGGGAGGCCATTCTTGTCTGTCGGAAGGGGACTCGAGGCTGTGGTATCAAGCCCTATGCCTATCACGCTTCCAACCCCCTTGGCTGCCCTGCCCATCTGCGCCAGGAGCCGCCGGGTGACCTCCAGGTAGTCCCCCGGGTGGTGCAGGGCGTACAGCGGGGGCAGGGGGCGGCCCGAGGGCAGGGCCTGCTGCAGCACCCCGTGGGGGTAGGGCTCCACGGCGCCGGCCACCTCGGCCCCAGTCTCCAGGTCGAGCAGCATCGCCCGGGCCGACTCGGTGCCGTAGTCCAGTCCCAACACCAGGGGTTTCATGCAGTCGTACCTCCACGAATGGTCACGTGACCATTACGACGCAGACGGCATAGGTAGAAGGCCTATGAGAGGCTCGCCTGCTTTATGGTCTCGTGTCCATAAGATAGATAAGCCCCCTCTATTTGTCAAGCCCCTTTTTGTTACAATGGTCACGTGCCCAGTATCCTCGACGTCGCCAAGCGCGCAGGGGTAGCCCCCACCACCGCCAAGCGGGCCATCAACGAGCCCCACCTTTTGGCCCCGGCCACCCTCGAGCGGGTGCGCAAGGCCATCGAAGAGCTTGGCTACGAGCCCGATTTGGTGGCAGGGGGGCTGCGGCGGGGCCGCACCCGCACCCTGGGACTGATGGTAGGCAACATCATCGAGCCCTTCTTCGCCAGCCTAATCCGGAGCGTGGCCCATGCCGCCCAGGCCCGGGGGTACGCCCTGATCGTGACCGACAGCGAGTACGATACCAAGGTGGAGCGTGCCAACCTCAAGGTGATGTACGGCCATCGGGTGAGCGGCCTGATCATCCGCTCGGGCTATGGGGAGCCCAACCTGGACTACCTGCACCGGCTGCACCAGCGCGGTACTTACATCCTCGAGATCGACTACTTCTACCCCGAAAGCCCCTTCAGCCATGTGATGTTGGACAACCAGGGCTGCGTGTTCGAGGGGGTGCGGTACCTATACGAGCTAGGCCACCGGCGCATTGCGGCCTTGGGCAGCTACGACCCGGTGCACCACCCCGAGGAGCGCAGCCGTTCCTTCCCCGAGGCCCTAAAGGCAGTAGGGCTGCCTTTGGTCGAGGCCTACCAGCGGGTCATCCGGCTGGTGGAGCCGGAGGCCTACCAGCTCACCCTCGAGCTCATGCGCCTGCCCGAGCCCCCCACCGCTCTTTTTGCCCTCAACGGCAGCGAGGCTGCAGGGGCTTTCCGCGCTTTGCGCGAGCTGGGGCTCCGTATTCCCGAGGACGTCTCTTTGCTTACTTTCGACAACTACTCCTGGATGTCGCTGGTTACCCCACCGTTGGATGCCATTGAACAGCCGGTAGAGGCGATGGGCCAGGCGGCAGTGGAAATCGTGCTGGATGCAGTGGAACACAAGGCCCTGGACAAGGTGGTGCGGCGGCGCTTCCCTGGGCGGCTCATTCGCCGGGGGAGCTGTGCACCGCCCAGGGTGGGGTAACGATACAATCACCCCATGGCGGTTCGGTTGGAGGAGGTCAAGAGAGCCCGGGAGGTCATCCGGGGGGTGGTTGCCCCGACCCCCACCCTGCCCGACCCCCTGGCCTCTGAGGAGCTGGGGGTGCAGCTTTTTGTCAAGGCCGAGTCCTTGCAGAAGGGGGGCTCCTTCAAGGTTCGGGGGGCCTTTAACAAGATTGCCTCGCTCACCGAGGAGGAAAAAGCCCGGGGGGTCATCGCCCCCTCGGCGGGCAACCACGCCCAGGGGGTGGCCCTGGCCGCTGCCTTGCAGGGCATCAGGGCGGTCATCGTCATGCCCCAGCACGCCCCCCTGACCAAGGTGGTGGCCACCCGCCGGCTGGGGGCCGAGGTGGTCCTGCATGGAGCCAGCTTTGACGATGCGGTGGCCCACGCCCACGAGTTGCAGCGGCAGCACGGCTACACCTATGTCCACGCCTTCAACGATGAGCAGGTCATCGCCGGGCAGGGCACCATCGGGCTGGAGCTTTTGGAGGCGCTGCCCGACCTGGATGTGCTGGTGGTGCCCATTGGAGGGGGTGGGCTGATTGGGGGAATCGCGGTGGCGGTCAAGAGCCTGCGCCCCCAGGTGCGCATCGTGGGCGTGCAGGCTGAGGGCTGCGCCCCGGTCAACCTTTCCCTGAAGGCAGGGGGGCCCATCAGCGTCCCGGTGGCCCAGACCATCGCCGATGGCATTGCGGTCAAGCGGCCCGGGGAGCTCACCCTGCCGCTCATTCGGGACTACGTGGACCAGGTGGTGGAGGTCAGCGACGACGAGATCGCCCGCGGTATCGTCCACTGCGTGCAGAACCTCAAACTGGTGGTGGAGGGGGCGGGGGCGGCGGGGATGGGGGCCTTGCTGGCGGGCAAGGTGCCCCTGGCGCCGGGCCAGACCGTGGCCACCGTGCTTTGTGGAGGCAACATCGATGGCAACCTGCTTTCGCGGGTAATCGAGCAGGTGATGGTGCGCCAGGGGCGGTATATCCTGCTCAAGCTGGCGGTGGTGGACCGGCCCGGGGCGCTGGCCCGGGTGGTCTCGCGGGTGGCCGAGGCCGGGGCCAACATCATCGATATCTTTCACCGCCGCGCGCTGTGGCTGGCGCCGCTCGGCAAGGTGGGGGTGGAGCTGGTCCTCGAGGTGCGGGACGCCGCCCACGGCGAGGAGGTCCGGCGGGTTTTGGAGGAAGCAGGCTACCACCCCGAGCGGGAGCGGGTAGGCGAGTGGCCCGACTAGGCCCTTCCCAGGGCGGGCTCACCCTGGTCGGGTGCCCCGGCCAGGCCGAAGTCCCTGGCGATGAGCCGGGCCGTCATCTTGGCCGACATCATCACGCTGGGCGTGCCCGCTCCCGGCTGCACCCCGGCCCCCACCAGGTAGAGGTTGTGGATATCCTCGCTTTTGTTGTGGGGGCGGAAGAAGGCCGACTGGGTCAGGATAGGCTCGGGGCCAAAGGCGTTGCCCAGATAGCTGTTGAGGGTGTGCTCGAAGTAGTCGGGGGTGATGAAGCTCACGTGCACCAGGCGCTTTAGGAGGCCCGGCAGGTAGCCTCGCTCATCCAGGAAGGCGAGCACCCGCTGGGTGAAGGGCTCCCCTAAAAGCGACCAGTCCAGGCCGCTGCCGTTGTGGGGGACAGGCACCAGGGTGTAGGCGGCGTGGTGGCCGGGGGGGGCCAGGCTGGGGTCGGTTAGGGTGGGGATGTGGAGGTACTGGCTGAAGTCCCGGGCCAGGACCTTGCGCTGGAAGATGTCCTCTAAAAGCCCCTCGTAGCGCGGGCCCAGGATGATGTTGTGGTGCCGCAGCCGCTCTTTTTCGCTGCCGTCGGCCTTGAAGCCGAAGTAGATCACCACCAAGGACATGCTCTGACGCCGCCTTTTGACCACCCAGTCGGCGTTCCAGAAGCGGTACTGGGGCTCGATGAGCTTGAGGTAGGTGTGGGCGTAGTCGGCGTTGGAGACCACCAGGTCGCTTTCAAGCACGCTGCCATCGGCCAGGGTGACGCCGGTGGCCACCTTGCGCAGGCCCTGGCGCACCACGTTGATCTTCTTGACCTCGGCGCTGTAGCGAATCTGCCCGCCCAGCTCCTCGAATTTCCGCACGAAAGCCTGCACCAGCGCGCCGGTGCCCCCCAGGGCGAAGTGGATGCCCCAGGTCTTCTCCACGAAGTGGATCATGGCGTAGATGGCCGGCACCGCCAGGGGGTTGCCGCCGATGAGGAGGGTCTCAAAGCTGAAGACCTGGCGCAGTTTGGGGGACTTGAAGTACTTGGCGGTGAAGCTGAAAAGCGAGCGCACCGCGTCCAGGCGCAGCAGGTCGGGCACGATGCGGAGCATGGTGAGGGGGTCGCCGAAGTGGGTGTAGCCCAGCTCGAGGAACCCCCGCTCAAAGATGGCCTTGGCATCCTGGTGGAAGCGCTCGTAGCCCTCGAGGTCGCCCGGCTCGCCCAAGGCGGCCACCTGCTGGCGGGTGTGCACGGGGTCGCCGTCGTAGTCGAAGTAGCTGCCGTCGTCGAAGTAGATGCGGTAGAAGGGCAGGATGGGCACCAACTGCACATAGCGGCGGGTGTGCAGGCCCTCCGCTTTTTCGGGGAAGTCGGGCAGGTGAAGGTTGGGCCGGCCCCGCTCCAGGGCGAAGAGCTCCTCGATGAAGTGGGGCACGGTGATTACCGTGGGGCCCATGTCGAAGGTGAAGCCGTCTACCCGCTTCACGTAGGCCCGCCCGCCAGGCCCGTCCAGCTTTTCCACGATGGTGGTGTCAAAGCCCAGGCTCTGCAGCCGGATGCCCATGGCCAGGCCGCCGATGCCCGCTCCAATGACCACTGCGGTTCGCGCCATATGGGGCAGAATACCCTGGGGCCAGGGGCAGATTCTTCGGCGGGGCTACAAATCCGGGCCTACTTGGCGTACTCCACCGCCCGGCTTTCCCGCACCACCGTGACCTGAACCTGGCCGGGGTAGTTCATGTCACGCTCTATGCGGTTGGCAATCTCGCGGGCCAGGAGCACCGCTTTGGCGTCGGAGATGCGCTCGGGCTTCACAATTACCCGCACCTCGCGCCCGGCCTGCACCGCAAAGGCGTGGTCCACCCCGGGGAAGGAGAGGGCGATGCGCTCGAGCTGCTCTAAGCGCTGGATGTACTCTTCCAGGCTCTCGCGCCGGGCCCCGGGCCTGGCCGCGCTGATGGCATCGGCGGTGGCGACCAGAACCGAGTAGAGGGTCTCGCCGTTCTCGGGGTCGTGGTGGTGGGCGATGGCGTCGATTACCTCTTTGGGCTCGCCGAAGCGGGTGGCCAGGGTGATGCCGATTTCCACGTGGGTCCCCTCAATCTCCCGGTCCACCGATTTGCCCAGGTCGTGCAAAAGCCCGGCCCGGCGGGCCAAAGCCGCGTCCAGGCCCAGCTCCGCGGCCATGATGCCGGCGAGGTGGGCCACCTGGATGGAGTGCTTGAGCACGTTCTGCCCGTAGGAGCTTCGGAAGTGGAGCCGGCCCAGGAGCTGCACCAGCCCGGGCTTCAGGGCTACCACCCCCGCCTCCAGGGCGGCCTCCTCGCCCCGTTCGTAGATGAAGGTCTTCATCTCGTTCCTGGCTTTTTCCACCACCTCCTCGATGCGGCTCGGATGGATGCGCCCGTCGGCCACGAGCTGCTCCAGGGCCATGCGGGCAATTTCACGGCGGATGGGGTTGAAGCTGGAGAGGAGCACGGCCTCGGGGGTGTCGTCGATGATTAGGTCTACCCCGGTGAGGGCCTCGAAGGTGCGGATGTTGCGCCCCTCACGCCCGATGATGCGGCCCTTCATGGCGTCGGAGGGGATGGGCACCACTGAGACCGCCAGCGCGGCTGCGGTCTCGGAGGCCTGGCGCTGGGCGGCCAGGGCCAGCAGCTTCTGGGCCTCGCGCTTGACCTCGAGCCTCACCCGCTCCAGGCTGGCCTTGACGCGGAGGGCTTTCTCCTCCTCGAGCTCGGCGTCGAGGCGAGAGAAGAGCAGATTCCGGGCCTCTTCCAGGCTCATCTGGGCCACTTCCTGCAGCCTGAGGTCAATCTGCCGCTCGCGCTCCGCGAGGGCGGCCTCGCGGGCCAGGAGGCTTTTCTCCAGAGCATCGAGCCGTTCTTCCTGCTCATCAAGCCGGGCCGCCCGCGCGTCGAGCTGTTCGCCCCGCCTGGCCAGCCGCTCGGTCTCGCGCTTGAGCTCCTCGCGCTCGGCCCGCACGGCCTGAAGGTCGGCCTGGAGCCGTTCGCGTTCGGTTTTGAGCGAGGCCCGCTCGGCCTCTAAGCTGGCCTGGAGCCGCTCCCGCTCCTCCCTGAGCTGCTGGCGCAGCCGCTCCTCCCCCTGCTGGCGCAGCCGCTCGAGCTCAGCCTGGGTACTTTGGCGCAGGTTTTGAGCCTCCAAAAGCGCGCTTTGACGCAGGTTCTGGGCCTCTTCACGGGCTGCTTCGAGCTGGGCCCGGGCCTGCTCTAAAGCCGCCTCGGCCTGCCGCCGGGCGGCCGCCAGAATCTGCTGGGCCTCCTGCCGGGCGGCCTCGAGCTCGCTTCGGCCGGCCTCGGCCAGGCGGTTGCTGCGCTGGGCCAGCACCACCACCGCCACCCCCAGCACCACCACCATGAGCGCAAGGATTACGTCTAGAAGAGTAAAAGTCACTGCTACCTCCTCGAAAAGGAGGTTCTCTCAGTTTCGGGTCGGGTGGCGTCTAGCGCGAATCCCTAGACCTTGGGGCTAGACCTACCATGTATCGCAGCGGGCTTTGGGTCTGTGCCATGGCTGCATGGCCCTTCATCCTGGGAGAACCCCCGCCAAAAGCCCTCAAGCCTCGGCCGCTTCCGCCGGCTCCTCTGCTTCCGGTGAGGCGGCCAGCACCGTTAGCTTACCAGCTTGCGCCAGGACCTTCTCACGAATCTCCTGGGCCAGCCTGGGCTCAGCCTTCAGGAACTCGGCGGCTTTTTCCTTGCCCTGCCCAAGCCGCACCTCGCCGTATGAAAGCCAGGAGCCCGACTTGCTGATGACCTCCGTGGCTACAGCAATGCTCACCAGGTCGGCCATAGGGTCTATGCCCTTGCCGAAGTAGAGCTCTATCTCGTGCTCGCGGAAAGGAGGGGCCAGCTTGTTTTTGGTCACCTTGACCCTGACCCGGTTGCCCACGGCTGCGTTGCCCACCTTGATGGGCTGCCCCTGCTTGCGCACGTCCAGCCGCACCGAGGCGTAGAACTTGAGGGCCCGCCCGCCCGGGGTGGTCTCGGGGTTGCCGTACATCTGCCCCACCTTTTCCCGAATCTGGTTGATGAAGATGGCAGCGGTGTTGCTTTTGGCCAGCACCGCGGTGAGCTTGCGCAGGGCCTGGCTCATCAGCCTGGCCTGCATGCCCACGAAGGCGTCGCCCATCTGCCCCTCGATTTCGGCCTGGGGCACCAGCGCTGCCACCGAGTCTACCACCACCACGTCCACCGCCCCGCTGCGAGCCAGAAGCTCCACGATCTCCAGGGCCTGCTCGCCGGTATCCGGCTGGGAGACCAATAGGTCGTCGATGTTCACCCCCAGGCTTTTGGCGTAAAGCGGGTCGAGCGCATGCTCTGCGTCAATAAAGGCCGCCACCCCCCCCATCTGCTGGGCCTGGGCGATGACGGAGAGGGCAAGGGTGGTCTTGCCCCCCGACTCCGGGCCGTAAATTTCGGTGATGCGGCCTTTGGGGATGCCGCCTACCCCCAAAGCCAGGTCGAGGCCCAGGCTGCCGGTGGGAATCACGTCTACCTGCTGGCGGGGAGCCTCCCCCAGGCGCATGATGGCCCCCTTGCCGAACTGCTTTTCAATGGTCTTTAGGGTGCCTTCCAGAACCTTCTGCCTCTCCTTGTCCATATTCACTCCCGTTCAGCGCAAACGCTTCGACGATGCGGTACTTGGAGCCCGAGGGATCGAGTTTTGACTCCACTAGGTAGACGTGCTGGGCCACAAAGCGCAGGTTCATCACCACCGGCCCCACCCGGGGGGCAGGGCCTTTTTTGCGGGCCAGGGTCAGGTGGGGGTGGAAGCGGTCGTCCTGCACCCCCAGGGCCTGCCGCAGCCCCTGGGCCAGGGGCTCCAGCCCTGCCCCGGCGGCCTTGATGAACCAGACTCGAGGGGAGCCCGTGGGGGGAAAGTATCCTGTGCCGCCTAGGGTCACCTCGAAGGCCGGGACCTGCGCCGCCACCTCCTGTCCTGCCTGGCGCAGCTCGGCCAGCCTTGCCTCGGGCTGTTCGCCCAAAAAGAGGAGGGTGATGTGGAGCTGACGGGGCTCTACCGGCTTCCAGCCGCGGAAGGGCTTTACCCGTTCCTGCACCGGGCGCAGGGCCTCCTGCACCTCGCGCGGGGGAAAGAGGGCGTAGAAGAGCCTCATCGCAACTCCCCCAGCAGAAAAGCCAGCGCAGCATGGGCTGCCCGCTGCCTTAACACCTCGCGGCTGGCCCCGGGAAGCCGGTGGTGCTGGGATAGGCTACCCTCAGGGCCGGCCAGGCCCACGTAGAGCGTGCCCACCGGCTGGTCGGCCACCGGATCGGGTCCGGCCACCCCGGTGGTGGCCAGGCCATAGGTGGCCCCCAGCCGCTCGCGCACCCAGATGGCCATGGCCTGGGCAGCAGAGGCCGAAACCGCGGGAGCAGGCAGCTCCAGCCGGGCCTTGACCGAGGGGTGGTAGGCCACCAGGCCGCCCAGATAAGCCTGGGAGGCCCCGGCCACGCCGGTGAGCAGGGTGCTTAGGGCCCCGCCGGTCATGGACTCGAGGGTGGCCAGGGTCGCGCCCCTGGCTTCCAGCGCCCGGAGCACCAGGGCTGGGAGGCTGTCCCGGTCCTGGCCCCACAGCGCCCGGCCCAGAAGGGGGCGGATCTCCTCCACCCGTTGGCGCACCGCCTCAGGCTCCCCTCGCACCACCACCGCCACCCCATCCGTGTGAGCATAGGTGGCCACCTGGACGGCCCCGTTGCGGGAGAAAAGCGGCCCCAGAAGCTCAGCAATGCGCGACTCGCCCAGGCCGAAGGTTTTGAGGGTGACCTGCTGATAGGCCCTTGGAGGGAGGTTTAGCTGGGGTAGGAGGCTGGCCCACATCGGCCGCCACTCGGCCGGGGGGCCGGGCAGGCAGACCAGGTCTCTGCCTTCCCGGTGCACCCACCAGCCGGGGGCCGTGCCCCGGGGGTTCTCGATCCAGCGGCCCGAGGGAATTCTGGCGGCCTGCTTGCGGTTGGCCTCAGGCATCCGCCAACCCCGCGCGGCGAACAGCTCCTCCAGCCGGGCCAGCATCTCTGGGTCGGTCTCCAAGGGCTCCCCCAGGGCCAGGGCCACCGCTTCCCGGGTGATATCATCCGGCGTGGGTCCAAGCCCGCCCGAGAGCACCACCAGGCGGGCCCTCTTCCAGGCCTGTCGCACCTCCTGGGCTAGGGCCTCCAGGTCGTCGGCTACCCGCAGGGTGCGTCGCACCTCCAGGGCGTAGGGGCGCAGGCTCGAGGCGATTTCGGCGGTGTTGGTGTCCACCGTCTCGCCGTATAGCAGCTCATCCCCTACCCCTATTATTTCTGCTAAAAACATAAACTGTCTCCTATATTACAGCAAAACTTTAAAAAACCAAGACCCCCCGTACCTCCATCATACGGAGGGGAGGCGCAAAGCGCGCTAGTGCAGGGGCAAAGCGGCCACGGTGGCCGACCAGCCCGCCACCCGTACCTGGTCGCCGGGCCGGAGTTCTTTGCGCAGGAGGGCCAAGGCGACCGCCCCCCACTCCGGCGACTCCACCGCGGTGCCCACCCGGCCCACCGGACGGCCCTCGCGAAAAACCTCGGCCCCGGGGGGGATCTGGGTCTGGCCCAGCAGGGCCATGAGCTGGTAGCGGGTCTGCCCCCGGGCCTCGAGCCGGGCCATGATTTCCTGCCCTAAATAGCAGCCTTTCTTGTAGCTCACCCGCCCCTCCAGCCCCACCTCCTGGGGCAGCTCGCCTATGGCCTCGGGCAGGTCGGGCTGGCCGCGCTCGACCCGCCAGATATGCCAGGCCGCGCGCCCCACCAGGCTGGCCCCGTTCTCCAGAAGCTGCCGGGCCAGGTGGGCCGCCTCCTCACTGGGGGTAAAAAGCCAAACCCCCAGCTCGTCCCGCGCCACCACCAGCCCGGGAGCCCGCTTCAGGCTCCAGTAGGCGGGCAGGGGAAGAAGCCGCTGGGCCACCTCGCCCGCGGCCGGGCCTTGCAGGCGCAGAAGGGACCAGGAGAGCGCGCCCACCTCCACCTGGTCGAATACGATGTAGCGCCGAAAGCGCCGGCTCAGGGCCTCGGCGTTGGGGGTGCTCACCCAGAGGCTCTCGCCCAGGTGCAGCACCCTGCCCAGGTGCTCGATCTGGCCTTTGGCGTTCAGAAAGAGGGTCTCGAGCCAGGTTTCCCTGGGCATCTGGCGAATATCCGAGGTGCACTGGTTGTGCAGGAACTCGGTGCGGTCGGGCCCGCTGAGCTCCAGCAGGCCGTGCTCGGAAAAATCGAGCAGTGCTGCGCCCTGGTAGAGGGTTTCCAGCTCTTCTTCTATGCTCTTGTAGTGCCACGGTACACGGGCCTCGCCCTCGCGGCCCCAGTGCACCCCCTGCTCCTCGTGCAGTGCTTCAAGCAACATCTTCCTCAGTTTAAGCGCCTCACTTAGCGCACCACCACCCGGTAGCAAACGCTGCCCGAAGCCCCTGCGGCCAGCACACCGAGGCTCACCCGCACCACCCCGCCCGTGACCTCGCCTGCATCGGCATCCTGTGCGTCGGTGAGGGGGGTGCTGTTGAGGCGGAGGCTGCCTGTCTGGTACAGGGTGAAGAAGGGAATGGGGTCGGTGAGGACCACCTGGCTTACGGAGGCATTCCCCTGGTTGCGGTACTCGATGCAGTACTCCAGCACCTCGCCGGGCCGCCCCTGCACATACTCGCCGAAGGGGGTGCTCTGGCTTACGTTGCGCACCCGCTTGGTGAGCTCCAGGTCGCCGCCCACCACCACCCGGGTGGTGTCGTAGAGGGTGCGACGCTCGGTGATTGGATTGGTGGTCCAGGTAAGCTCCAGGCCCAGAGCGGCGATGTCGGTATGGCCAGCGGGCAGCCCCCCGGGCAGCAGGACCCGCACCTCGATGGCGCAGGCCCTGAGGCTGCCGTCCGCTTCACGGGGCCAGGCGGCGTCCACGGTGAAGCTGAGGGGAGGGGGTTGGAAGACCTCGCTTGCGTCAAAGACCCCATCGCAGTTGGCATCCCGGCGGAGCTGGTAGCTATGGGCCCCAGAGACGCCCAGGGTTGCGCTTCCCAAGGTGCCCGGGCGGAAGAAGTGGCGGTAGGTTACTGCCCCCGGGCTCCCGGCCTGAGCGGACTGGTCGGGCTGGAAGAAAGAAGGCCGTACGATGCCGAAGTTGTAGCCGGTGTAGACCTGGCCTGAGCTCATCCCGCTCAGGACTCGAGTCTGGGCTCCAGGGTCGCCGTACGAGGTGGCAAGAAGCACGCTTCCGCCTGCTATGTTGCTGCCGGTGGCAGGGCTTTGGTAGTGGCGCAGGGCGACGCTGCTGCCAAAGCTGTGGGGAACGTAGAGGACGTAGTCCCCGCTGGCGTCGGTCAGGGTGGAGCGGCTCTGGCTATTCCCGGCCACCTCCACCACCACCCCGCCCAGGCCAGTCTCCCCCCCATTCTGCCGAGCGTCGTTGGGCGTTCCTCCGCCCCGGCCGTCGTCCAGGAAGAGCCGGCCTGATATGCGGTAGCCCTGGAACAGACCAAAGTCCAGCCCCTCCAGGTTCGCGCTGTTCACCGTTACCGGGCGAGTCCCCGCCGGGTTGATGAAGAGCCAGCCCGAAGGGGCCTGGGGGGTGGTGGCGGTGGGGTTTGTGGAAAGCACCAGGGTATAGCTGCCCGGGGCTACGCCAGAAAAGCTATAAGCACCCGTTCCTGCGTTTACCGCTACCGACTGCACCACGCCGCTGCCCTGTATCAGATTGACGTACACGGTGGGGCCGCCTTGCCAGTCTTCCCCTGCTTCCCGAACCCCATTGGGTTCCCGGTCGGCGTAGACGCGCCCCGAGAGGCTTAGCCCCTGGATGGTGAGGACAGCAGTGGCAGCGCTGGTATTGTTGCCCAGGTCGGTTTGCAGGGCCCCTGCGGCCAGGGTGTTGGTGTAGCTGCCTGGGGTGCTGCCGGTAACGTTGACGCTTACCGTGCAGGAATCGTTGGCCAGAATCTGGCCGCTATTCAGGGTCACGCTGGAGCTGCCGGGGTTGGCCACCACCGAGCCGCCGCTGCAGGTGGTGCTCACACCGGCCGGGCTGGCCACCACCAGGCCCGCGGGCAGGTTGTCCACCAGGGGTGCGGTGAGGGTAGCCGGCACAGGGTTGGGGTTGCTAAGGGTAATCCTCAGGGTGCTGATCTGGCCGGGGAGGATGCTTGGGGGGCTGAAGGTTTTGTTCAAGCTAGGGGGAATGGGCACGCTGGTGCTGACGCTGGCGCTTGCGCTTTGGGTGAAACCGCCTCCCAGCGTCTGGGCGTTATAGCTGATCTGGGCAGCGTTGGTAATGTTCTGCCCTGCCGCGCTAGGCAGCACCCGAACGCGGAAGCGCACGCTGGCCCCCTGGGTGGGCAGGATCAGCCCGCCCTGGCTGGCGTTGGCCCCGGTGCCCAGCCTGAAGCGCACGCAGGGTGGACTGCCCGAAAGCTCGCTGCAGGCGCTGCTGTACTCGGCAATGTCGTCCCCTGGGGCGTCGGTAAAGGTGCCGGTAGGGGCTCCGGTGGCATTGCTCACCACCTGAAGGCTTCCGGGCACATACTGGGTACCGGCGGGAATGGGGTCGCGCAGCACCACGCTGGTGGCCCCGTCCTGGCCGGTGTTGGTGAAGCTAATGGTGTACTCCAGAATGTCACCCACCACCACATTGCCTCCGTTGAGGTCTTCAACGCTTTTCGTGAAGGTGGTGGTGAGGTTGGGGAAATAGATGTTCACGGCGAAGGTGAGCACCGCAGGGAAGTAGACGTCCTGGGTTGAGGTGAACTGCAAAGTAGCGGAGGTGGCTCCGTTGGGAATGCGTCCTGTGGCGTCTACCAGGTCCACGTCCACCGCCATTTGGTTGATAAAGTCGGGGGTTTTCTGGGTGAAGCGGTTTCCTAAGCGAGAGATGGAGCTATTGAAGAAGTTATTGCTGGGGTTCTGGGCATCGCTCAGCGGGGTGCCGTTCAGGATTAGCTGGTCGCCGCTGATACCCCCATCTCCTTCAAAGGCCACAGCCCCGATTTGGGCGTTAACCGCACCTGTGGCCGGGGTGAGGAAGCCGCTAGGGGTGATGGTCACGTTGTTGCCAGCGGAAACCACCGCCAGGCCGTCGTAGACCACCAGGTTCTTGAAGGGCTCGCTGGGGTGGCGGTAGACCACCACCAGGCTCCAGCCGGCGTAGAACCCGAGGTTGTCATTTCCAGTGTTTGCTAGAATCCCCCCTACCCAGTAGGCGCCGCTGCCACTTGTCTGCACGACGCCGGTGACATCCGCGAAGGCCGCGTAAGGGCGGGTGGTGGCGGCGCCCTGGTTGGTTATGGTGCCCAGGAGGGTGCCGGTGACGGTCTGGTAGCTGGTGGCCCCGGGGGGTTTTAGGCTAATAAGGTTTCTTCCCGAGGCCGATTCGCTCGCCCTGGCCCCCCAGTAGAGCCCCGCCCAGAGGACCTGGGCCCCTGTGGGCAGGGTGAGGGTGGCGCTGCTGGAGCCGCCCCGCCCTGGGCCCCAGGTGGGGGCGCTGGGGTCGTAGTTGGCGAAGATCATGCTCTGGTTGTTGCTGGCGCTGGGGCTGTTCATCTGGCCGGTGTTGCATGCGCTTCCTGAGCCGGCGCACATGAGGGTGTTGCCCACCAGGACGATGTTACCTGGCTCGTTCGCAGGCCCATAACGAGCCTGAAAGGGGGTGGTGACCTGGCTCAAGGCGGGAGCAAGAATCAGGGGCAAGAGGAAAAACAGCTTCTTCACCGGCTGCCTCCCAGAAGATCAAGCCTCAAGTAGAGGCCGGGTCGGGTCTCCGGGGTGAGGCCCGAGAACCCCTCCAGGGTGTAGCCTGCGCTCAGCCAAAGGCCTTCCAGGAGGCGGAAGCTCACCTCCAGGCTGAAGGCCCGTGCGCTTGTGGCCGTGCTGGGCTGGAACAGGTGGTAGTAGCCAGCCCCCAGGCCGAGCCAGGGGGTGAGATGGTAGTTGCCTGCCAGGCCTAACTGGTAGGTGCTGGCCTCGGGGTCGGAGGGCTTCAGGCGGTAGGCTAGGCTGGGGCGAAGCTGGAAGGAGGATTGGGGGTAATAGCTTGCGGCCAAAGCTCCTTCCAACGTGCTCTCGCCTGCCTGGACCAGGCGGTGGTAGGTGAGGAGGGTGAGGTCGCTGCCCCGCAGGGCGTAGGCCAGGGTGAAACGGCCCTCCAGGGTGGGCAGAAGCTGGGCGGTGGCGTCGAGGGAAAGGGTCTGTTGAGGGTCGAGTTGCCCAGTGGCCCCCCCGCGCAGCACCAGTTTGGTGCCTTCCCTAAAGGCAGCCTCTCCTCCTAAGGTAGCGGTGAAGCCCTCGCTGCGGTAGCGTGCCGCAAGCCCAAAGGCCGCCTGGCTGGCCCCGCTCCCCAAGCTTTGTTCGTAGCCCGCCGTGAGGTCCAGGCTCCAGCGCTCATCGAGCGGCAGGGGGGCCTCCAGGCCGAAGCGGGCCCGGTTGCCCTCGCCGGAGGCCCCCGGCAGTTGATAGGAGAGGGCCAGATTGGCGCCCCCCAATTTTTGCCTGAGGCCCAGGCTGCCCGACAGGCCCACTCCCCAGGTGTGAGCAAGCTCCCCCTCTAGGGCGAGGTTTGCGTCCAGCGCCAGGCTGCTTCTGAGCTGGGTCAGGGCCGGGGTGAGAGCGGTGAAGGGCTGGCTGTGGGTGAGCTCGGCCCTCGCTCTGCCCTCCTGGAAGCCCACCCGGCCCAGGGCCGCAAGGGCCGCAGCCTCCCAGGTGTAGCCCAGGCCTGCGCCCACGCTAAAGCCTTGGGAGAGCTGGGTGATGAGGAGAAGGCCGGTCTGGTTGTTTTGGGCAGCCGTGTGCTCGAGGGAGAGCCGGGCATTCTCATCCACGCGGTAGCCCAGGCGGGCCTGGCCCTGAAGTTTTTCCTGAAGGGTCAGGCTGGCGCTGGTCTCCAGCGGGCCTGCCTCGCCCATGGCCTCCAGCTCGAGCGCTTCCCGGCTCCCACGGCCGTAGCCCAGGCGCAGGCCGAAGCCCTCCTGCCTGAAACCTGCTTCCAGACCCCACTGCCAGCCCGTCCCGGCCAGATAAGCGGCCCCCCCGCCCAGGCTGAGGCCCCCAGCTTGGTAGCGCACCCCGGCCCCGTAGCCAAGCGCCCGGGTGCCCTCCGAAGGCGCGTAGACCACCCGCAGGCGCACGGGCTGGAAGTCCGTGGAGGTGGGCCAGAGGGGGCGGGCCAGGGTCAGGGTGCCTGTGGCGTCCAGGGTATAGTCCTTGTAGCGCTCTAGCCGTTTTTCACTGCCTCCTATCTGCAAGAACACCTGTTCGCTGCCGGGCTCGGCGGGGGTGGGGAGCCGGTAGAAGCGGGTGCCATCGGGCACGATGAGCTCGGTCCGGGTGTTCTGGGGCAGCCAGCCGGCAAAGGCCTGCAGCGCAAGGTCGCCCCGGGTCTGAAGGCGGAAGGCGGTGGCCTGGGGGAGCCCCCTCACCCCGGGGAGGCCAAGCTCACCCCTGTGGTAGCCCAAGCTGAGGTCGGGGGTGTCGAAGCGCAGGGCCAGGGGGTCGTCGGAGGAGAGGGGGAGGGCTGCCTCGGTGCCTGCGCCGGTGAGGGGGAAGCGCTCCAGGGGGTCGGCTGGGGGCCTCAGGCCGCTCTCCAGGCCTCCTCCCGGACGAAGCTGTCCGTCGGCTGCAGCCTGCAGCCGGCCCTCGCCCAGCGGGGCTTCCAGGTAGCCCCGGAAGAGGCCGAAGGCCTGGACTTCCTGACCGAAGTGAACCCCTAGGCTTCCCTGGGTCTGCCACAGGCCGGCTCCCGGCCCCAGGGCGAAGAAGTGGGCCTCGGCCTCGAGGTCCTCGAACCTCACCCGGACCCGCACCTCGCCCGCGGTGAAGAGCGGCTTCAGGCTGAGGCGGGCCCTGCCCTCCTGCAGGATGAGCTGGTGGCCCGCCTCCTTAGGGGAAGCGTCGGGGGTAAGGGGCTCTGGGCTGGTCTCCACGGTGAGGGGGCCCGTGCCGCTTGGGAGGCCGGCTTTGTCCAGGGCCAGGACCTCGAGCTCCAGGGGGCTTCTCCCGTCGGCCAAGACCCGCAGGGGGCGGATCTCGACCCGCACGGGGCGCCCTTGCAGGAACACCTCCACCTCGTCGCTGCCCTGGGGGGTCTCCACCCGGAGCCGGTTTTTCCCCTCCCGGAGAGCAAGGCCGTAGAAGCGGAGGGTCTGCACCCCTTTTCCGGGGTCATAGGTGGCCTCGCCTAGTTGGGTCTGGGCTACCTCCTCTTCGTTGAGGAGAAGCCGGTAGGTAAGGCCGTAGGGAAGCTCCAGGACCGCTGGGATGCGGTCTTCGCGGAAGACCTGGCCTGGGCGGGGCGCCCGGATCCACCCTGGCCGCTCTTCTTCGCGCATTGCCGCGGTTCTCTCCAGCTCTTTATAGCTCACCCGTCCTCGCAAAAATACCTCTCGCTCGCCCACCCGCAGGGTGAGGGTGGGTTCTTCCAGCGGGGGGAGCGGTCCGCGGTGGTCTACGCTGTAGCTCAGCACCCCTTCAGCCCGGTAGGGGAGCTCGAAGAAGAGCCGCCCTTCCCGGTCCACCCGGGGGTCAGGGATGGGAAGACCGTCCAGCCGGGCCGAGCCCTGTTCGTAGCGGGCCCCCTCGGGCAAGGGGTGGGTGAGGAGGAGGCCCTCTCCTTGGCCTTCGACTTGGAAGCGGAGTTCGATGTTCGAAAGGCGCCGGGGTTCGGGAAGCGGGAGGACCTCCAGGGTGCTTCGGGCGGGCTGGGAGGCAGGGGTCTCGCCCACAAAGGCGACCGCTTGCTGCTCGAGCCGTCCTAGGCGCTCGGTAGAGGCCGAGAAGAAGACCTCCCGCACCTCGCCCGGGCCAAGGAGCAGGGCCTCTTCGCCAGGCGCCAGTTTCAGCGAGAGGCTCAGGGTTCGATTGGTGGGGTTCTCCACCCGCAGGGCAAAACCGGCCTCCCCACTCACCAGCACCCGGGGTGGGCGGGGCTCCAGAAAGAGGGGCACCAGCCTCCTCTGAATCTGGTTCTCGGCTCGCACGAGCCCGCCCTCAAAGCGCAGCAGGGCCGAGAAGCGCCCTTCTGCTTCGCTGCCAAAACGCACCCGCGCCCGGTAGGTGTGGGTGGCTGCCTGGCCTGGAGGAAGCTCGCCCGAAAACCGCAGGGGGCCTTCTACTTCCAGCCACTCCGGCGGGGTGTCCTCCAGGGTGTAGCGAAGAGGGGCCTGGCCGGCGTTTTCCACCCGAAGAGATACCTCCACCGTCTCGCCCGGTACCACCACCGGTTTGTCCAGGCTGTGCGAGAGCCGCCCGAGCGGTTGCAGGACCTGGAGGGGGGCCTCGGCTTGTTGTAGGAGGCTACCCTCGGGGCTCAGGAGCTGGGCCCGGTTCACTATGGTCCTTGCGCCGCCGGGGCGAACGTAGGCCTTTACCTCGCGCACCTGGACCTCCTCTGGGGCCAGGCGAAGGGTCTCCTGGAGACTGGGGCCCTCCAAGCCCTCGGGAAGGAGGTCGCGCAGCACCACCGTCCCGGCCTCGTCCCCGGTGTTCCTGACCTCCAGCCGGTAGACGACGGCATCCCCGATGGCTGCAGCAGGGGTGGAGGCCTCCTTCCGCAGGGCGAACCTGGCCGGCTCGAAAAGCCGCATTCTGGCAGTCTCGCGCAGCCCCCAGGGGGCGAGGGTCCCCTCCACAGAGGCCTCACCCCGGCAAAGAGCCTCTACGGGTACCTGGAGGACCGCTTCACGCCCCGCGGACAGGGGAGCGGTGAGCCGGGGGGTGGCCAGGGGCCTCAGGCAGGGGGGCAAGGCAATCTCTAACTCCCCTGGGAGAAGGGCTGGGAAGGCCGTGCGTGCCCGCAGGGTCAGGGTGACCGTATCGCCCACCCGGAGGCGCTCGGGGGCCTCCAGCGCCAGGCTGACCTGGGGGTAGACCCAGAAAAGAACTCTCCGTCGCTCACCAGCTTTAAGCTCCACCGCCTCTGGCCCCTCCACCCGGGCCCCTTCCACCCGGAGCCGGAGGGGGATTCTTCCCGGCGGAAGCTCCAGGCTTCCCTGGCCTTCTAGAAGCCGCAGGTTTTCCCCTCCAGCCTCCAGCGTCAGCTCCACCGGCCTTTCCCCCTCAGGGGTCACCAGAAGCGCCTGGGCCTCCAGCCAGGCTTTGTCGAGGGTGGGGACGGGCTCTGCGGCCGGAGGAGGAGTTTGGGTGAAGAAAAAGCGGGCCACCCCGCCGGCGCAGCCGAAGCGCAGGGTGGTGGGCCCCAGGGCCTCTCCCCCCAGAGCCTGGCTCTCCTTGAGGGCATAGCCTGCCGGCACTTCGTAAAGCTCCAGGATTCGCACCCGTTCTCCTCGTAGACGGGTCTTTACCTCAACGGGCCGCCCGCTGGTATCCGCTGCCTCAATCTGGATGGGCCTGGGGCCGGTGAGCACGAATTGGGCCGGAGCCCCCTTTGGGGCCACCTCCAAGCACCCCTCCACCTTGAAACCGATGGTATTGGAGTACTGGCGGCTTCCTTCGGGTTGGCGAAAGCCAAATCGAACCAGCCCCGGCTGGCGGACCTCATAGTAGGCCCAGCTTCGGTCCTCCGAGACCGTTCGGGGCACGATTTTTCCTCCCTCGTAGTGCACCCGGGCCTCGAGCTCGGCGGGGCCATCCTCGTCGTAGAAGCCCACCCGTATGGGTAGGGCGTCGGGTTCGACTTGGAGTGAAAAGGGCTCTACCCAGCTTCTACTGCGCACAGCGGTTATGCCTGCGAGGGGCTTTGTACGCGCTTCTGGGTCTGGGTTGCGCACATCATAAAGCTGCAAGACCGGGTCCAGCAGAAGCTCGGCCGCTTCCGGCACCCGAGTCTGGATGCGGTAGAGGAAGGCGTTCTTGCCGTTGCCAAAGAATTTGCTCTCCAGCGTGTAGACCCCGGGTGCGAGCTCTCCCCGGAAGAAGGTCACCCAGCGGTGGGGCTCCACCCCAAAGCGGGCCTCGGCCAGGGTGCGTGGGCCCTGGTAGAACGCGAAGGTGGACTCTACCCTTCCCCTGCCGCGGTCGTAGCGCTCGTCCCCAAGCTCGCCTTTGCCCCGGCGGTAGTCGTTTGGGTCGAACCCAGGGGAGTATATCTGCAGGTTCAGCAGGGTGGGCCTGTGCACCACCACCGAGGCCCTCAGGGTGTGGGTCTCCCAGCCCAGGGCGTCCCCCGGCACCACCCCCCTGAGGTCGGTGCGGGGCTGGGCCAGGGCTAGAGGCCCTGCCAGAAGGATGAGCACCAGGCCTCTCATGGGTACCTCCAGCGCACCTCCGGGTCGGTGAGATGCCCTTTGGGCAGGTCGTAGGTCAGGGTCTGTTCGCCCTTCAAAAGCTCAAAGTGGAAGGTCTTGCTGCCCCCATCTGGAAGGGGATCGGTCAGGGTGAGGTCGGGCAGGGGCTCGTCTGTGCGCAGCACCAGCACCACCCGTACCCCAGAGGGCAGGGGCAGGAGCCTCTTTTCCACAGTCAAAGGACCGAAGACCAACCGGGTCGAACGGCTGGCCTGGGCCAGCCCTCGGGGGGCTTCCAGCGGGAAGTCGGTGGTGGTGAGCCCGTCCACGCGCACCCGGTGGCGCCAGCCCTCGCCCAGGGCCTCAGGGTGCGGCAGGGGCGGGAAGGGGGCTGAGAGGGGGTCGAGGAAGACCTCGTGCACCCCTGGGGACACCTCCCGGAAGGTGTAGCGCCCCTCGGCATCGGTGAGGGTCTGGGCCCCATTCGCCAGAAGAAGCCGGGCCCCAGGCAGGGGCACATCCAGCCCGGCCTGGTACTTCCCGTCCCGGTTCACGTCCAGATAGACCCGGCCCTGTAGAAGACTGGGCGGGGCCAGCACCCCGAGCAGGACCCGCGTGAGGGCGGCGGCCGAGGCCTCGGCCACCACCTCTCCGCCTTGCCCGAAGGCCCTCGCGGCCGCGGTGTTCGTGAGGCGGGCAGGGGCGCTTGGGGTGATGCGGAGGCTATAGCTCAGGGCGAGGCGGCCCGGGGCGAGCCCGGCCCAGCGAAGCCGCCTGCCTTCTATCTGCGGTTCTGCTGGCGTCGGGGGGCTTCCCTCGTAGGCGAGCTGGGCGCTGCCGGGGATGTACTGGGTGCCCTCGGGCAGGAGGTCTTCCAGGGTGATGCTCTGGGGGGGCTGGCCCAGGGTGGTGAGCCTCAGGGTGTAGCTGAGCCGGTCCCCTACCCGCACCTCTTTGCGCTCCACCTCCTTGCTGAGGAGAAGCCGAGTGGTTTGCACCCGGAAGCGCACCGGGGGCGAGGTAAGGGGGGTTGCGAGCTCCCGGCTTTGCAGGGTGAAGCGGTTTTCCACTAGGCTTCCTTCGGCCGCGCTGGCTTTTACCCGCACCACCAGGCGGACTTCCCGAACCTGGCCTGGGGCGAGCACGCCCAGGCTGTAGCGCACCCGGTGGGTGCCTGGGTCGTAGACCCCGCCGTCTGAGGCGGCAACGAACTCCAGCTCGGGCGCCAGAGGGTCCTCCAGCACTAGGTCCTGAAGTGCTATGCCCAGGTGGTTTTCCACCCTGAGGCGGTAGGTGACAGGGGTTTCGGGCTCGGCTCTCTCCCCTACGTCCTGCTGCTTTTGCAGGCGGAGCCGGTTCGTATCCACCACTTCCGTCCTTACTGTGTTGGAGGAGTGGCTCCCGCCCTCGAAAGCGCCTCGAGCCTGGTTTTCCACAACCTGCGCCCAGGCCAAAGAGGGGAGGAGTAGAAGGAAGACCAAAAAGCGCATCCACTGTTTTGCTTCTGAAAAGAAGAGGGGCTTCGCCGGCGCTAGTGCGCCCCTGCCAATGCGCCAGCGAAGCCCCCGCATACTTACTGCACCTGCACCCGCAGAACGAGGGTAATGCTGCTGCCTGCAGGCATCACGTCAGCGTTGGTGATGTTGCCATCGTTGTTGGTGTCCACGCCCACGTAGAGGCTCTGGCCCGCAGCAAGGCTCGTGGGTGCCGTAGTGCTCCAGGTCACCCCGTCGGTGGAGTAGAGGATGGTACCGCCAGAAATAGTGGTGGTGGCCGAGGCTGAGACAAAGGTGGTGAAGGCCGGCAGCGGGTCGGAGATGCGGACGTTTCTCAGATCTCCCGTGCCAATGTTCTGCCCCACCACGGTGTAGACGATCTGGTCCCCGGGGAAGGCAATGGCAGCGGTACTGGAGCGCACGGTGGTGCTGCTCCCCACATAGCTCACCCCGCTCTTGCTGAGCGAGAGCTCGCCCCCCACAATGGTGGTGGTCACCTGCACGCTGCTGGTGGCGCTGCCCCCTCCCGCGTAGCTGGCGGAGGCAGTGAGGGTCACCGTTTCACTCCGCCCGATGGGCTCCCCGCTAGGCACCAGAACCCGTATGTACACCGGGGTGCTGCCGCCTGGGGGTAAATTTGGGATAGAGAGGCTGCTTTGCCAGCTGGTGCCGTCGCTGGAAAGCTGGTAGGTCCAGCCGTAGGCGCTGGTGGGAGCGGAGATGCTCACGCTGGCCTGGGCGTTGCCGCTGTTGGTCAGGTTATGGGTGTAGGTGATGGTGCCCGGGCTGGTTACGGTGCCGCTGCGGTCAGGGCTCAGGGTGAAACCGGTCACCAGGTTGACGTTGACGGTGGTGCTGATGGTATCGCTGGAGACGGGCTGGATGCCGGGCGTGTTCGCGTCGCTGTCGGTAGCGCTATCAGCCTGGAAGTTTACTGAATACCCTCCTGGCGCGGCGTTGGTCGGGATATCCACCACTGCGATGAAGCAGCGTCTACCAGCGTTCCCAGGGTTGACGAGCCCCGAGTTGGTCACGGGTGAGGGCGCGGGGCTATCCATCAGCCCGTTGCAATCGGTGTCCGGGTAGAAGCGCACGGTCCAACCTGCCGGCAGGGTGGGGGCGCTCAGGTTGTAGGTGTCGGGGTTGACCCCGGTGTTCACAATCTCGATGGGGAAGCTCACCTGGGTACCGGGGTTGGCGTTTTGGGCGGGTGGGTTGTCGTTGGCGGGGTTGCCATCCCCGGCGCTTCCCAGCCTTGCCAGGTCCACCCCATAGCCCGAGACCACCTGTCCGATGGTATCGGCAGTGGTATCGCTTTGAGCGCTGTTCCCCGTCGAGGTGGCGGTTACAGTGAGGCTAACCGAAGAGCTGCTCGTGTAGGTGGGGGGAACGTAGCAGACCAGGTCGAAGTCGAAGTTGCTGCCAGGGGCGATGGGGCCTACGGGGCCCGAGATGGGGGTCAGGTGGTCGCTTTGGCGGAAGCTACAGGACCAACCCGCCGGTGCACCGCTTACCGAGAGCGTGTAGCTGTCGGCGATGTTGCCGGTGTTGCGCAGGGTGTGATAGAAGGTGATGTTCTGGCCGTTGTAGACCGAGGCGATGCTCTGGTTGTCGCCTGAACGGGTGATGGTGTAGCCAGCAGCGCTGTAGGTGCCCGAGGCCCCTCCCGTGGGGAAGCCGAAGGGTCCGACGACCACGCTGTAGCTTGCATTTACGGTATGGGTGGTGCCGTTGGAAGTGACGGTTCGGTTGGCGCTGCCGTCGTTGAACTGGACGGTGGCGGTGTTGGTGTACTGGGTGCCCTGGGCCGCGCCTGCGGGCACGGTGGCCTGGAAGCTGAAGGTGTACGAAGCCCCCTGCGGGAAGAAAGCCCCGCTGCCGCTGATGAACATGCCCACCCGGTTGCTGCCGGCGGCGTTGCCGGTGAGGGGAAGGGGCGAGGTGGTGGTCCAGGTGGCGCCCCCATCGGTGGAGTAGACGATCTGCACCGTGCCCGCCCCAGCCGTACCAGTGGGGGGCGAGGAGACGGTGAGCCCGTTTGGAATGGCATCGGCGATGAGGATGCCGGTGCCCAGGCCGGAGATGCTCACCCCGCTGGCTGCGCTGCCCCCGGTGTTGGCCCCGCTGATGGTGTAGGTGATGGTGGCGCCGGGGTTGACGCCCCCTGTGGGGCTTGCGGCCTTGATGGCGGTGAGGGCAGCCGCGGTGGTGGCCGTGGCCCGGGCCCAGTTGTCGTTATCCGCCGGGCCCCCGGAGGAGGTCCCCACCAGGTTCAGGTTGCCGTACTGCCCGTTTGAGGCGCCTGCGGGAATGGTGGCGGCCACCACCACGCAGGCCGAGCTCTGGAGGGTGCCCTGGCGGGTAAGCGCCAGGCTGGTGATGCTGGGTTCGCCTGCGTCCAGGGTGCCGTTGCAGTTTTGGTCGTGGTAGATGGCGACACCGCCGAGGTCGAAGTTGTCGGAAGAGCCCTGGGCGGTGGTGAGGGCGATGGTGTCGTTGCCGTTGCCGGTGTTGCTCACCACATAGGCGAAGTAGACGGTGGCGCCGGCCAGGGCAGTGCGGGTCTGGCCAGGGCTTGCTTCCGTGCCGTTGGGGGTGATGGTGAGGCTGTAGACCTGCTGCACCACGGTGACGACCTGGTTGGAGGTGGTGGAGCGGGCCTGGCCGGCTGAGTCGATGTACTGGGCTGAGGCCTGGTTGGTGATGCTGGTGCCGGCCGGGGTGGGTTGGGCTAGGGCCAGCCCCAGGGCCAGCGCCAGCGCGAAAAGGATTCTCTGCATATACCTCCTTAGCGCACGATTGCTCGAAGTTTGAGCGTGAGGCTTTCCTTAGGACCGATTTCAGGAACAATCCAGCGGACGTGGGTGTACTCTTCGGGTCTGACCTCTACTTCCTTGCGGACCTCCTTGCCGTTCTCGATGACCGTAAGGGTTCGCTTGAGGGGCGGGCGCCCGTAGCTCTGCCCCCCGTCGAAGCTGAACTCAGGGAGGATGACCTGCCCCTTCCAGGAAAGGGGACCGGCGCTTTCGGCCTGGTAGAAGGTGGACAGGGGAATGGGGATGACTAGCGCGCCCTGCCTGATGGGTCGATCGGTGGGATTGGTGGCCACGAGCTGGTATTCCACAACTGCTCCAGGCCGGGCCTCGGTAGCCATCTCGAGCCGCTCTACGGTTTTTCCTTCCTGTACCAGGCTCACCACGCGAAAAGCCTTGAGGTCGAGCCTGAGCTCTCCCTGGGCCAGGGCCCCCAGGGCGACCAGGAAAAAAGCCAACCAACCTTTCCAGTGCATCGTTCCTCCCGGGGGTTTTGTGCGCCTAAGGTAAGGTTTGTCACAAAACCCGGTCTCCTATGTTAGCCGGGAGTTTTGTAAAGGCTTTGGCTATTTTTCACAGATTCCCTGGGGGGGTATTTGCAAAACTCTTGAAAAACCGGTTTTCTAGGCCGAAAAGTAAGGGAAAAACCCCCGTAACGGGGGTATAAAAAATACAAAACCGCTCAATTTAGCGGTTGTCGCGAATTCGGTAGCCCTGACCGAAGACCGTTTCCAAATAGCGGGGGGCCCTGGGGTTGTCCCCCAACTTGCGCCGCAGGAGAGCGATGTAGCTGTCCACCACCCGCTCGTCCACCGCGCTGCCCCGCTCGGCCCCCCAGACCCGTTGGAGCAGACGCTCGCGGCTCCAGACCTCGCCGGGGTGCTGGGCTAGGGTAAGAAGCAGTTCCAGCTCGGTGGGGGAGAGGTCGACGGCGCGTTCGCGCACGAATACCTGGCGGCGCTTGAGGGAGATGCGCAGGTCCCCAATCTGGATTTCCTGTTCAGGTCGGCTGCGACGCAGGAGGGCCCGAACCCTGGCGACCATCTCCCGCACGCCCATGGGTTTGGTGAGGTAGTCGTCGGCCCCCAGTTCCAGCGCCCTCACCCGTATTTCCTCGCTACCCTGGGCGCTGATGACCAGGATGGGCAGATTCCATCCGCCCTCGCGCAGCTCGCGGATGACCTCCAGCCCCCCTAGCCCCGGCAGGCCCAGGTCCAGGACCATAAGGTCGGCCTGGGGGGCCAGTTGGGTGGCGTCCAGGCCGTTGGTGGCCAGGGCCACCCTGTAGCCTTCGCGCTCCAGCACCGAGGTGATCAGGCGGGCCAGGTGGAGATCGTCCTCCACAACCAGCAGGCGTTCCATAAGCAGCCTTGGACCCTAGGGCAGCACGGCCACCCTGGCCACCATGTTGCGGAACTGCAGGGTACCGGCGGTGGCGATTCCGCTATCGAGGCGTACCCCAATCCAGAGGTTGCCGCTGTTGATACCGCTGGTGAGCCGGTTGGCGGAAAGCCGCAGGGGCTGCGGGCTTCCGCTTTGGAAGCTGGCGGTGCCGGCCTGCTCGATGTGGGAGGCGTTGGGGTTGCAGATGTAAAAGCCGTTGGCCCGGTTGCCGCAGGGCTCGGTATCGCTCACAAAGAAGGTAAAGCTGGCCGAGGTCTGGGGGTAGTAGAGGGTGCCCTCGAGGACCAGGCTCGAGAGGTTGACCGGGGGTTTCCTGAACTCGCCTTTTGCGAAAACGGCCTGGCTGCTTTGCACCCCGGCAAAGTCGGTATCGAAGTCCTGGATGGGCACCGTGATGGGAGCGTTGCTACAGCCGGCTAGTAGGAGCAAGACGAGGCCAAAACGCTTCATGGGCGATAGTCTAACAAATCCGCGAACACCACCCGCCCTTTCACCAGGGTCATGACCGGCCAGCCCTGAAGCTGCCAGCCCGCCCAGGGGCTATAGCGGGCCTTGGAGGCAAAGGTCCTGGGCTCCACCGGGCGCTTCAGGCGAGGGGCCCACAGCACCAGGCTGGCCTCGGCCCCCTCTTCAAGCCGGATCGGGGGGAGGCCGAGAAGGCGCCTGGGTCCGTCGGTAAAGCGCTCCAGCAGCGTGGGCAGGGGGAAGCCTTCCTTCTCCACCAGCTCGGTGTAAAGGAGGGGCCAGGCCACCTCGAGGCTCGGGATGCCAAAAGGCGCCCTGAGGAGGTCCAGCTCCTTCTCGTCGGCGGTGTGGGGGGCGTGGTCGGTGCCGACGCAGTCCAGGCTGCCCTCCAGCAGCCCCTCGAGGAGGGCTCTCCGGTCGGCCTCGGTGCGCAGGGGTGGGGCCACTTTGTAGAGGGGCTCGAGGCGCTCCAGGTACCGGTCGGTTAGGGTCAGGTGGTGGGGGGTAACCTCGGCGCTGACGGGCAGGCCTTCTCGCTTAGCCTGGCGGATGAGCTCGAGGCCCCGACGGGTGCTCAGGTGCTGGAAGTGCAGCAGGCTATGCCCTTCCGCTCGCACCCCAAGCTCCTCGGTGAGGTAGCGCACCACCTCCAGATCCCGCGCGATGCGGGCGCTTTCGGCGTAGGCCGGGTTGCCCGGCAGACCGAGCCGGAAGGATACCTCCCCCTCGTGCATCACCCCGCCCCGCCGAAGCCCGGCGTCCTCGGCGTGCACCGCCACGGGAAGCCCAACGGAGGCCGCATAGCGCAGGCCCAGGGCCAGCACTCCCGCATCCTCGTTGGTGCGGCCGTCGTCGGTAAGCAGCACCGCCCCAGCCTCCTTGATGAGCCGGGCTTCGGTCAGAAGCTGGCCCTCCTGCCCCTGGGTGAGGGCAGCGGCGGGGTGGAGCCGGGCCTGGCCTATGGCGCGGGCCCTGGACTTTAGCGCCGCCACCGCCTCGGGCCGGTCTATGGGCGGGGTGGTGTTGGGCATCGAGACCACATCGGTATACCCCCCCCGGGCCGCGGCGGTAAGGCCCGAGCAGAGGTCCTCCTTGACCTCCTGCCCTGGTTCGCGCAGGTGGGCGTGGGGGTCGAGGAAGCCAGGTGAAAGGTAGAGCCCGGCGGCCTCCACCACCTGTGCTGCCTCCCCGCCGGCAAGCGAGATTATGCGTCCCTCGCCCACCAGCACGTCGGCCTGCCCATGGGTGCCCTGGCTGTCTACCAGGGTGACGTTTTTGATCAGAATCTCGCCCTTCATCATTGTTTTCCTACCAGCACGTGGTACAGCACCGCCATCCGCACAGCCTGGCCGTTGGCCACCTGCCGCTCGACCAGGCTGCGCGTGGAGTCGGCTAGAGTGCCCTCCAGCTCCACATCGCGGTTCATGGGGCCGGGGTGGAGCAGGGGGGCCTCGGGCTTGGCCCAGGCCAGGCGCGCCTCGGTGAGCTGGTACCCTGCTATGTACTCCGGTATGGAGGGCAGAAGCCCCCTGTCCATGCGCTCCTTCTGTAGCCGCAGCACCATAACCGCGTCGGCTTCCTCCAAGGCCTCCTGGAGCCTGGTGGTAAGGCTGGCCCCGGGCAGGTGGGCGGGGAGCAGGGTGGCCGGGCCGCAGGCCACCACCTGCGCGCCAAGGCGGGGCAGCAGCTCGGCGTTTGAGCGGGCTACCCGGGAGTGCAGGATGTCCCCCACGATGGCAATCTTTTTGCCCTCCAGGCTGCCCAGCCTTTCCAAAAGGGTGAAAGCGTCCAACAGCGCCTGGGTGGGGTGGGCCCGCCAGCCATCCCCGGCGTTGATGACGGGTTTTTTTAGCCAGCGGTGGGCCTGGTGGGGCACCCCAGCGGCATCGGTGCGCAGGATGTAGGCGTCGATACCCATCTGGTCGAGCGTGCGCAGGGTGTCGCGGTAGGTCTCGCCCTTGGCGGTGGAGCTGGTGGCCCCGGCAAAGCTCACCACATCGGCAGACATCCGCCTGGCGGCCAGCTCGAAGGAGATGCGGGTACGGGTGGAAGGCTCAAAGAAGACCGTGGCCACGGTGAAGCCGGTGAGGGCCGGCACCTTCTTGACCGGCCGGGCCAGCACCTCCTGCATGAGCCGCGCGGTCTCAAGGAGGCTCTCGATCTGCGCGCGGCTCCAGCCCTGGAAGTCCAAAAGGTGCTTGGGAAAGCTCATGGTACCTCCCACAGCTCCACCGCGTCTTCCCCGTCGTCCTCCTGGGTTTTGACCTTGACCACCTCGGCCCTGGAGGTGGGCAGGTTCTTCCCCACGAAGTCGGCCCGGATGGGCAGCTCGCGGTGTCCCCGGTCCACCAGCACCGCCAGGTAGATGCGGCTGGGGCGGCCTTGGTCGATGAGGGCGTCCAGCGCGGCCCGGGCGGTGCGGCCGGTATAGAGCACGTCGTCCACCAGCACCACCGCCTTGCCGTTTATATCGAAGGGAATTCGGGTCTCGCGCACCTTGGGCTGGAGTCCGATTTCCGAAAGGTCGTCGCGGTAGAGGGTGATGTCCAGGATGCCCATGGGCACCCGCTTGCCCTCGAAGCGCTCGACCAGCTCCACCAGCCTTTTGGCCAGGCTGATGCCGCGGGTGTGGATTCCTACAAAGCAGAGCCTATCGGTGCCCTTGTTCTTCTCGATAACCTCATGGGCGATGCGGATGAGGGCGCGGCGGACCTCGTCTTGGTTCAGGATGCGGGATTTGAAGGTCATGGCGTGGCCTCCTCATCCAGCCTACCCTGCGCCGGCGAAGAAAAAACGCGCCCCGTGGGGGCGTGCGGTTTTTGGGCGACTTTGTTGTTCACACTAGCTCCTTTCCGACCTCGCAGGATCGGGTTAAAGGTGTGGGGCCAAGCCCGCCCGCCATCCTACGCCCCGGGGCTGGCCTTGGTCAACTGGGGGTAGAATCGTGGGCGTGCGCGGGTTCTGGCTGGGGCTTTGCTTCTTGTTAGGTGGGGGCCAGGCGGCCGGCCTTCCGCCCGGGGTGGAGCTGATTCAGGACGTTCCCTACTGCCAGGCGGGGGCGCGGGTGCTCACCCTGGACATCCTGCGGCCCAAGGGGCCCGCGGAGGGCCTGCCGGCGGTGGTCTGGATTCACGGGGGAGGCTGGTACAGCGGGGACAAGCGGAGGGGGTGGCCCCACCTGGTGCCCCTGGCCCAGGCGGGTTTTTTCACCGCGACCGTTGCCTACCGCCTGAGCAGGGAGGCCCAATTCCCTGCCCAGATTCACGACGTGAAGTGCGCCATCCGCTATTTGCGGGCCCAGGCCCATCGCTACGGTTTGAACCCCGAACGCATAGGGGTCTGGGGGGGCTCGGCCGGGGGGCACCTGGCAGCCCTTCTGGGGGTGAGCGGGGGGGTGGAGGGGCTCGAGGGCGCGGGGGGTTGGAAAGGGTATTCCAGCCGGGTGCAGGCGGTGGTGGTGTGGTTTGCCCCTACCGACCTGACCTCGGTGGACCCGAGGCGCCGCTCGGTGCAGCTTCTGCTGGGTGGGCCGGTGCACGAGCGGCTCGAGCTGGCCCGCCAGGCCAGCCCCCTGTACTATGTCACCCCGGACGATCCCCCTTTCCTAATACAGCATGGGGCCGAGGACCCGGTGGTGCCTTTAGAGCAGGGCCAGAAGCTCTACCAGAAGCTCAAGCTGCAGGGGGTGGAGGCCCGCCTGGAGGTTTTCCCGGGCATGGGCCACGGGGGCACGGCCTTTACCTCACCGAGGAACTACCAGAACATCACGGCTTTTTTCCTGCGGCACCTGCGTTGAAACCGTCTCTAATCTGCAGGCCGTAGCATTGAGGGGATGCCGGGGTCGAGCCAAACCACCGAGCCAGAGCGCTTTCCCTGGGTGGAGGTGTTTCGGGGGCTGGCCATCCTCGAGGTCCTGCTCCACCACCTCTCGGGCCGGTTTTTGCGGATGCTGGAGGTGGGCAGCCCGGAGTGGTGGCTGCTGGCGACCCTGAACCGCCTGCTGCACTTTGCCGTTCCGGCCTTCCTCTTCCTGACCACGGTGGTGCTAGGGGCAGCGCTCATACGGGGTTTTCGCCCTTTGCGCTATGCCCAGAACCGCCTTTTACGGGTGGTCTGGCCCTATCTTTTGTGGAGCGGCGTCTATTTGCTCTGGCGCTACCACGAGTTTCCCCAGTGGTTTGATCCCTCGCGCATCCCCCACCAGCTCCTTTGGGGCAAGGCCTACTTCCACCTCTACTTCCTGCTGCTGGCAATCCAGCTCACCCTGCTTTTGCCCCTTCTCCTGCCCTTGCTGCGGCTCCGTCCCCCCCTGTTTTTGGTGCTGCTGCTGGGCGGGTTGCTTACTGTAGGGGTCTACTTCTTCAACCGCGAGGTGTACCGTTTTCCCTACCCCGCCAGCGTGATCCTCTGGTACCTGCCGGCGATCGCTTTGGGGGTTGGGCTGGCCGGGCACCTCGACCGGCTGGAGCAAATCGTCCGGAAGCGGGCCTGGGCGCTGGGGGCGGTGGCGCTGGGGCTGGTTTTTTACCTGCCCAATGCCCTCGAGGCCCGCCTAGGTCTGCCCGTGAACACCATGGCCTACCAGTTTGGGCACTGGCTCTACACCACAGGCATGGCCTTCCTGCTTTTGGTGCTGGCGGTAAGGCTGAGCCAGAGCCGGCTGGCCCCGGTTCTGCGGGGGCTGGGCCGCTACTCGTTGCAGATATACCTGCTGCACCCTCTGGTGATGCGCGTGCTGGAGCGCATGCCCGATTTTCCTGAGCCGTTGGGGTTTGCCCCGGCCTTTGCCATCTATGCGCTGATGGCCCTGGGGCTTCCATTGCTCTTGGCCTGGCTGGTGCGCTGGGCGCAGATCTCGAGGTGGGTGTTTGGTCGCTAGGCCCCGCTGGATTTTGCTCGTTTTGCTGGGACTTCTGGGCTGCGAGCGGGAGGAGCGGCTCGAGCTCAGAGCGGTGGCGGCTGGCCCGGTGCTCGTCTACCAGGGATGGCTGCTGCGGGATGTGCACATATTCGTGGAACTCTGTCGCCCGGAGGGTCCGGGGCCCTTTCCCACAGTTCTGCTGTTGCACGGGGGGCAGTGGGGGCCCACCGAGAGCCTGCGCCAGCTCTGTCGGGCCTGGGCCGGAGCAGGCTATCTGGTGGCCTTGCCCCACCTAAGGGGGCAGGGGCAGAGCCAGGGTAGGGTCACCCTCTGCGCCGAGGAGGCCGCCGACCTGCCCCCCTTGTTCCGCCTCTTGCAGGCCCACAAAGCGGGGCCTAAGGCGGCGCTGGTGGGGTTTTCGATGGGGGCCTGCGTGGCCCTCCGGGCCGCCCAGAAAGCGCCCTGGGTAGCAGGGGTGGTCCACGGGCTAGGGCCCACCGACCTGGCCGAGCAGCTCGAGCTTTTGCGGGCAGCCGGGCGGCTCGAGGCGGTAGCACGGCGCGAGGCCCTCATAGGTGGCTCCCCCCAGTCATGCCCTCGCTGCTACGCCGAGCGGGACCCCCTTCGCTTTGCTTGGAACCTGGAAGCACCGCTGCTGATCCTGCAGGCAGGCAATGACCCTCTGGTGCCGGTGGCCCAGGGCTGCCGTTTGGCCGCCGAGCGGGAGCGGATGGGGCGCAGGGTCTACCGGGTGGCCCTTACCCAGGAGGGGGAGCCCTGGACCAAGCCCCTGGCCGGCCGCCGGGCCTGCGCCGGCCCTCTTACCGGTTTTGGCCCCTTTGAACAGGACCACCTGGTGCTCTATCCCGACCTCGGGCACAAGACCACCCCGGCCATGTTGCGCCTGGTGGAACAGGTTCTGGCAGCCTGGCTTCGGTAAAATCACACAGTGCTGCTGCCCTTTCTAGCCTTTGCTGGTAGTTTGGGCCTTCTGCTTCTCTCCGCCCGGCTGCTCACCGCGTCGGCCCGCCGCATTGGGCGGGCGGTGGGCCTTTCCCCCTTTATGGTGGGGGTGGTGATCGTGGGGGTGGGCACCTCCCTGCCCGAGCTCATCACGGGGCTGCTTTCGGTGCGGGAGGGGGTCTCGGAGGTCCTGAGCGGCAACGTGCTGGGGGCCAACGTCTCCAACCTGCTTTTGGTGCTGGGGGTGAGCGCGGTTTTCTCGCGGGTGCGCCCTGTTCACCTGAACGGGGGCTACATCGCCATAGACCTGCACTTTTTGGTGGGCTCAGCCTTTGCGCTTTGGGTGGTAACGCAGGATGGGCAGGTAGGGCGGGGCGAGGGGATGGTCTTGCTGGCGCTTTATGCCGTCTACCTGTTCTATTTGCTGCGCGAGGGGAAGCAGCACGAAGAGGCGGGTCGCTTGCCACTGGCCCTGCGTGAATTCGTCCTTTTGCTTTTGGCTGCGCTCGGGACCTACCTGGGTGCTGAGGGAACCTTGGCCAACTTGCAGGCCCTGGCCGCGGGGTTTGGCGTTCCAAACGCCGTGGTGGCGGTGACCCTGCTGGCCCTGGGCACCACCCTGCCCGAGCTGGTGGTGGGGTTCATGGCAGCCCGGCAGGGCCAGGCTGCCTTGGCGGTGGGCAACATCCTGGGTTCGTGCGTTTTCAACGCGTTGATGGTAATGGGAGCGGGAGCGGTTTACGGCGGGGTGGCGGTGCCTCCAGAGCTCGCCGGATTTGCTCTGCCCTTTGCGCTAGGCGCTGCCTTTTTGTTTTACCTGCTGGTCCAGGACCAGCGCATCTCGAGCTGGGAGGGGGGGTTATTCTTGCTGCTTTATGCCCTCTTCGTTCTCAAGGTGAGCGGCCTGGCCTAGAGGTTGGCTTCCTTTGGGCTGGCATGGTACGATGGAGTCCCGTGAAAGTTGAGCCGCTCTAAGCGGTTTTCTGCGCTTTGGCCCCGGGTTTTTGGGGCGAAGAGGGGGCTTTTGTGAAGTACATCTTTGTGACCGGTGGGGTGGTGAGCAGCCTGGGCAAGGGGATTCTGACCTCGAGCCTCGGGGCCATCCTGCGGGGGCGCGGCTACCGCGTTACCGCCATCAAAATCGACCCTTACGTAAACGTGGATGCGGGGACCATGCGCCCGTATGAGCACGGGGAGGTCTTCGTTACTGGCGATGGGGCCGAGACCGACCTGGATATCGGCCACTACGAGCGCTTTTTGGACGTCGACCTCTCGCGGGCCAACAACCTGACCACCGGCCAGGTCTATCTCTCGGTGATCCAGAAGGAGCGCCGGGGCGAGTACCTCTCCCAGACCGTGCAGGTAATCCCCCATATCACCGACGAGATCAAGGAGCGCATCCGCCGCACCGCTTTGGAGCAGAACGCGGAGATCGTGGTGGTGGAGGTGGGGGGTACCGTGGGGGACATCGAGAGCCTGCCCTTCCTGGAGGCCATCCGTCAGTTCCAGTTCGACGAGGCCGACCAGGACCTCATGTACATCCACCTCACCCTGGTGCCCTACTTTCCCGGCTCGGACGAGTTCAAGACCAAGCCCACCCAGCACTCGGTCTCCACCCTGCGCGGGGTGGGCATCCAGCCCGATGTGCTGGTTTTGCGCTCGGAAAAGCGGGTACCGGAGGAGGTGCGCAAGAAGGTGGCCCTTTTCACCAATGTCCACGCCGAGGCCGTCTTCAGCAGCCCCACCGTGGAGTACCTCTACGAGGTGCCCTTGGTGCTGGAGGAGCAGGGCTTGGGCCGGGTGGTGGAGAAAAGGCTCGGCCTCACCCCCATCCCCCCCAACCTGAGTTTCTGGCAGCAGGCGGTGCGCAAGCTAAAGCAGCCAGCCCACGAGGTGACGGTGGGCTTCGTGGGCAAGTACGTCAAGATGCCAGACGCCTACCTGAGCATTCTAGAGGCCTTCCGGCATGCCGGCATTGCCCACGATGCGCGGGTAAACGTGCGCTGGGTGAATGCGGAGGAGATTACCGACCTGGAGCGGGCGGCCGAGCTTTTGGAAGGTGTGGACGGGATTCTGGTGGGGCCGGGCTTTGGCATCCGGGGGATAGAGGGTAAGATTCTGGCTGCCCGCTACGCCCGGGAGCAGCGCATTCCCTACTTCGGCATCTGCCTGGGCTTGCAAATTGCGGTCATCGAGTACGCGAGGAACGTCCTGGGCCTGGAAGGGGCCCACAGCACCGAGTTCGACCCCTACACCCCCCACCCGGTCATCGACCTGATGCCTGAGCAGCTCGAGGCCCCCGGCCTCGGGGGCACCATGCGGCTTGGCAACTGGCCCATGCGCATCTACCCGGGTACTCTGCTCCACCGGCTTTACGGCAAGGAGCTGGTGCAGGAGCGCCACCGCCACCGCTACGAGGTGAACCCGGCCTACGTGGAGCGCCTGGTGGCGGGGGGGCTCGTTGTCTCGGCGGTTACCCCCGGGGTGGCGGGCCGGGGGGAGGGGCTGGTGGAGGCCATTGAGCTTCCCGGCCACCCCTTCTTCATAGGGCTGCAGTCCCACCCCGAACTAAAAAGCCGCCCCATGCGGGCCTCCCCGCCCTTCAGCGGCTTCATTGCGGCGGCTTTGGAGCGAAAAGCGCAGGCCCTGTTCCACTCAAAGACGGCCTAGGCGGCTTCTTTGGAAAGCTGCTCCAGCCCCTTGATGTTCTCCAGCACCAGCTTGCCGTAGCCGGAGCGGATGTAGCCCTCGCGGCTCAGCTCGCCGATGACCTTGGTCACCGTCTCGCGCACCGAGCCCACCGCCGAGGCGATCTCGTCGTGGGTGGCGCGCACCCCTACCCGGCCGTTTTTCTCCACGAAGGCCACCGGGGTGCGGGAGAGTTCCAGCAATGCAGCGGCAATCCGGTTCTTGAGCCGCTGGCCGGAGATGCGCTGGATGGTCTGGTAGGTCTGGCCCAGAGCCTTTACCAGCCCCTGTAGCAGGCTGTTGAGCTCCTGCGGGGCGAGCTGGCCGGGGGCCAGGGCGTCTACCTTGGTCTCGGTCACCGCCTCGGCAAAATAGGCTCGCTCGGTGCCGGAAAGCACCTCCTCGCCAAAGTACTCCCCAGGGCGCACAAAGCGCAGGGTCAGGGCGTTGCCCTCGTCGTCCACGCTTTGGAGCCGCACCAGCCCCTCCCGCACCCGGTAGAGGGCGTCCTTGGGGCTGGGCTGCCCTGGGTAGAGAATGATCTCGCCAGGGTCAAAGGTCAGGGTATCCAAGACGCCGCTTTGCATAGCGCACTCCTCGACCTGAGGATAGCAGGCTTCCCGTATTTTGTAAACATTTGTGTTGATTTATTACCACCAGCCCCGCCGCTTCATCCAAAGGGCCAGGCTACCGCCGATTAGGACCAGCCCTCCCCAGAAGTAGAGGCGCCCATAGGGCCACTGGTACTCGCTGAAGGCCTCGAAGTTGGTGCCGTAGATGCCAGCCCATAGGGTCATGGGCAGGAAGAGCACCGAGATGACGGTAAGGGCCTGCACCACCCGGTTGAGCCGGTTGCCCTGGGCCGATAGGTGGACCTCCAGCACGTTGGAAAGCTCGTCGCGGGCTGCGTCCAGCCCTTCATAAACCCGGCCCATGCGGTCGGTGAGGTCGCGAAAGAGATAGGCCTCGCTCCCCAGAAGGGGCAGCCGCTCCAGGTGCAAAAGGGCCTCCCGGGCCTGTGAGGCCAGCCGCCGCACCCGGAGCACCTCCCGTCGGGCGGCGAAGATGCGGCGGGGCACCTCGGGGTTTTCCTGCCCGTCCAGCCCCAGCTCCTCCAGGTCCTCCACCCGGTCGGTGAGGGCGTCGGTATAGGCGAAGAAGGTCTGCACCCCCTGGTCGAGCAGGCGCTGCCAGAGCCGCAGGGCGGTTCCCCCGCGGAAGTTCTGCCAGATTTCCTCCAAATAGGTCACCGGCTCGTTGCGGTAGGTGAGCAGCACCTGGGCCTCGGGGAAGTAGAAGTAGGAGACCCGTTCGGTGCGGCTTTTGGAATTCTGGGGGGTTTCGAGGGTGCGAAGGATGAGGAAGAGGTGCGCAGGGTACTCCTCAAAGCGGCTCCAGTGGCCGATCTCCTGGGCATCGGCCAGGGCCAGGGGCTCGAGGGGGTAGTGCTGTTGCAGCAAGGCCAGCTCCTCGGGGGTGGGGGTCTCCACATCCACCCATACCCCACTGGCCAAAAGACCGACGGGTGCCCCGTTGGAAAGCTGCTTGGCCCGGATCATTTTAGCTGGTGCTGGCCTCGAGCCAGGCCAGGTAGGCCGGGAGGCCGGCCTTTACCTCTAGGGCTAGAATCTCCGGCACCTGGTAGGGGTGGAGGGCCTGGAGGCGCCGCTCGAGCTCCGCATAGCGCTCCTGCCGGGTTTTAATCAGGAGCAGGTGCTCAGGGTTTTCCTCCACCCGGCCCTCCCAGCGGTACACCGAGGTAAGGCCCGGTAGCAGGTTGACGCAGGCCGCCAGCCCCTCGTGCACCAGGGTGCGGGCTATGGAAAGACCTATCTCGGCGTTGGGCACGGTGCAGAGAACCACCAGGTTCATGGCCCCAGGCTACAGCATTCCAGGCTCCCTGAGCGCCAGCCGGGCTGCAGCCAGGTCCCAAAGGGCGTGGCCCACGCTCTTGAACAGGATCACGGGCGCGTGGGGGCGGGGCTGGCGCAGGGCCTCTTTGAGGGGGGTCACCTGCCCCCAGTCCACCCCGGCCTGCAACAGGTCGCCGGCCTCGGCCCGGGCCCCCTCCAGGGTGTCCACGTACAACCGCGCCCGCCGCACCAGCCCCGGGGCCACCTCGGCCATCTCCGGCCGGTAGGCGCCCACCGCAGCCACAAAGCTGCCCTCGGCCACCCAGTGCAGCACCGGGGTAGGGCTGGTGGTGGCGGTCACCACCAGCCGCACTTCCTCCAGCACCGCTTCGGGTCTTTGCACCGACTGGGCCAGCATCCCCAGCCGCCGGGCGTAGGCGGCCAGGGCCTCGGCGCGCGCAGGGGTGCGGGAGTGGATGTAAACCTTGCTGGTGCCCAGGCCAGCCTGGAAGGCCTCGAGGTGGGCCCGACCCTGGGTGCCTGCTCCAATGATTAGAAGGGCTCCCCCAGGTTCAGGGGCCAGGGTTCTGGCCGCCAGGAGCGAGAGGGCGGCGGTGCGGCGGGCCGTCACCACAGAGCCCTCCAGCAGGGCGAGCCGCTCACCGCTTTCGCTTCGGGCCACCCAGAGCTCGGCCCGCACGCTGGGGCGGGACTGGGGGTGGACCGTGACCAGCTTGGTGACGGCAAGGTGGGGGTCCGCGGCCGGCATCAAAAGCAAGCTGCCCCCTTTCGGGAGGGGCAGCACCAATCGCTCGGGGGCCTGCAGGGTCTCGGTCCCCTCGCTCAGGAGCTCAGCGATGGCCTGGGCCAGAGCGGGATAGGGCAGCAGGGCTTCCGTTTCCTCCGCAGAGAGGATGCGCATGCCCTAAGCCTATCCCATGGCCTGGGGGGTGAGGAGGTGCACCGGGTCCCCTACCCGCACCACCCCGCCCCGCAGCACCCGGGCGTACATCCCCCGCCGGCCCAGGAGGAGCTTGGGCAGGCGCAGGTCGAAGGTCGAAAGCGAGCTGCAGACCGTGCAGACCGCGGTGAGCTCGAGGACCGCCGGGCCGACCTGCAACCGCGCCCCAGCCCCCAGGGCGTGGGGGTCGAAGTCTACCCGCAGGTTCTCGCCCAAGGCGCCGGGCGGCAGGATAAGCCCGGCTTGGGCCGCGTGGTCGTAGGCGGCCTGCCCGGCCACCAACACCGCTCGGTCGGGGTTCTTGCCGTAGTGCCGGTCGCCCTCCACCCCCATCCCCTCTACCAATCGAACCCAGTCCACCCTGGCCTTGGGCAGGCTCGTGCCGGGGTCAGCGTGCAGGGAGAGCACCCGCATTACCGAAGACCCAGCTGCTGCCGGGCTGCGTGCACCTGCTGGGGCGAGAGGTTCTTGCCCCGCTGGGCCCTCACCTCGGCCTCGGTGAAGGGGCCCTGGCCGCTGGGGAAGGCGTTGCCCCACTGGGTGCTGATATAGTTGAGTACCGCGGCAATCTCCGCGTCGCTGAGCTGGGCGTAGGCCGGCATGATGCCGTTGTAGTTGCTGCCCCGGACCGTGATCTGGCCCTGCAGGCCGTACAGCATCATCTGCACCAGCCACTCCCGGCCGCCCCGGGCCGCCAGGATGTTGGGGACGTGCCCGGCCAGCGGAGGGAAGACCCCGGGGATGCCGGCCCCGTTGGCCTGGTGGCAGCCCACGCAGTTGTTGTAAACCTGGGCCCCGCTCACACCCGCCTGGGCTTGGGCTTGCGCGGGCGGACGCGCTGGGGCCTGGGCGCCTGGGGCCAGGTGGGTGGCCAGGTAGTCCAGGATGATGGCCCGCTCCTCAGGGGTGATGCGCATGCCGTAGGCCTGCATCTCAGTAATGATGGCGTCCCAGCGCTCGCGGGTCTGCCGCTCGCGGGTAACAAAGCCGATCTCGTGGCAGGTCTGGCACTTCTGCAGCACCAGGTCGCGCCCGGGGCCTTCGGGCAGGGCGCTTTGCCCTAGGCCGAACCACAGGGCTCCACCGGCCAGCAGACTTACCCCTATGAGGTATTTCCGCTTCATCGTTCCTCCCATGGCTTACAGCCTAGCACAGCGCCCCAGGAGGACATTCTGCGTAGGCTGCATTTTTGAAAAAAATCTAAAGGACACTTTAAAGCTCGACCGGCGGGGGGTATCGCCGGTCGAGCGGGCCAGGGGGCTCAGGTCACGGTGAACCGGACCCGCATCACCCCGTTCCACTCGTAGCCGCGTTCGTTCCACCAGATGTTGCCGTTGAGGGGTTGGGAGCGGCCCACGGCGTCGGTGGCGCGGACCATGGCCTCGTACTGGCCGGGGGCCAGGAGCTGGGGCGAGACCCAGCGGTACCAGCCGAACTTGCCGTGGTTGCGCTCGATGATGGCCTTACGCCAGGTGGTGCCGCCGTTGAGCGAGACCTCGATGCTCTCGATGGGGGCCAGCCCATCGTTCCAGGCCACGCCGCGGATCTCCACCAGCCGGCCCCGAACAGTGGCCCCGGGCAGGGGCGAGAGGATGAAGGAGTTGATGTTGGCCCCCCAGTTGGAGCGGGAGTTCTCCAGGGTGTAGTTGTAGCGGCTGCCGGGCTCGGTGGGCAGGATGGGCAGGTTCCACCCGGGCAGGATGGGCACCCGGTAGCGGGGTACCTGCTCGGCCCCGCTGCTCTCGTTGGCGGCAAACTCAATCTTGACCACCCACTTGACGTTGGGCGCGCCGAAAGTGCCCGGCACCACCAGCCGCACCGGCCCCCCGTGGACCGCCGGCAGGGGCTCGCCGTTCATCCCTAGGGCCAGCATGGCGCTGTTGTACTCCATCACGCTGATGGGGTAGCTTTTCTCGTAGGGTTGGGCCCCGCCCTGGGTGGAGGCGTTCATGGTGATGAAGCGGGCCCGGGGGTCGACCTTGACCCCTTTGGCTTCGAGCAGGGTCTTGAGCAGCACCCCCCGCCAGGTCACGTGCCCGATGCCCCCGTAGGTCCAGGGGTTGCCCGAGGGACGGGGGTTGAAGAAGGAGCGCCCGTTCCCCGAACACTGCAGCACCGAGGTGACCTCGGTTTGGGGCAGCTTGGAGAGCTCATCTACGGTGATCTTGAAAGGCTTGTCCACGAGGCCGGTGATCTCGACTTCCCAGCCCGGCTGTACGTTGGGCTCGGTGGTGTTGAGGCCGGGCAGGTCGATGTTGTTGCGGATAAAGAGGTTGGCCTTGCTGGTGATGGGCTCGGAGCCCAGAAGCTCCAGGGTGGACTCCATCACGATGGGGCGGGAGGAAAGAACCACCAGCTTGGGGTTCTTGCCCCTTACGAGCTGGTCGGCGGTGGGTTGCTGTTGGGAGAGGCCCAGGTTCATCAGGCCCAAGGCGGCCCCGGTGGCTGCGGTCCGTTTGAGGAAGGTTCGACGGTTCATTTCTCCTTTCATGCCCAGCTCCTCCGTGTTGCAGACAGCCTAAATGACGCCAGCTTTACGAGCCTTGGTGTTTTGAAGCAAGGGCATAATACAACACACAACAAGGATACTCAATAAGGGTATTGCGCTGAATCGGTGGTCATCCCGATTATCTGGCCCTGGAGCGCTCCAGCACCCGGGGCCCCCGTCTTCCGAAACGGCGGGCCAGCTCGAGCTCGCTCAGCACCAGCACGGTGGGCCGTCCATGGGGGCAGACCCAGGGCAGCTCGCACTGGGCGAGAGCATCCAGAAGGGCCTGGGCCTGGGCCTCGGCCAGGGGGTGGCCGGCCTTGAGGGCGGGCAGGCAGGCCAGCCGGGCCAGCACCCTGCGCCAGGCCTCGGCGAAGCTGGGGGGGGCCAGGCTCCCCCGGACCACCTCGGCCACCAGGGTGGGGTGTCCCGCCAGGAAGGCCGGCACCGTGCGCACGCGGTAGCGCCCCGGGCCGAAGGGCTCCAGCCTTAGCCCGGCCTCCTCCAATTCCGGGCTCCTCTCGGCCAGGCTCATCTCCTCGCCCAGGCTCAGGGTGACCAGTTCGGCATGGGGCAGTTCCACGGGCGGCTCGGCGCGGTAGCGGCGGGAGAGCTCCTCGTAGAGGATGCGCTCGTGGGCGGCGTGCTGGTCCACCACGTAAAGGGCTTCTTCCGCTTCGGCCAACAGGTAAAGCTCGCGGAAGCGGCCCACGTAGCGCAGGCGGGGCAGGCGGCTTTGCGGCGGGGGAAGCGGGCCTGAAAGAGGGGTGGGCTCGGGCAGGCTACGGGCGAGAGGGTGGGCGCGCAGCAGGTGCTGGATAGCCTGGCCCACGAAGGCCAGGACGGGCTCGAGCCGGGGGATTCGCACCCGCGATTTGTCGGGGGAGGTGTTGACCAAAACCTCCTCGGGTGGGAGCTCCAGGTTCAGCACCCCCAGCGGGAACTGCCCCGCGGGCAAAAGCTCCCGGTAGGCCTCCAGAATACTTCTGAGCAAGGCCTCGGGCCACTCTACCGGGCGGCCGTTGATGGCCAGCAGGAGCCGGTCGCGCCGAGGGCGGGAGAGTTCGGGGCGGGAGAGGAGGCCCGAAAGCCGGTAGGGCCCCTCGGCCGCCTCCAGGGGCAGCAGCCGGTTGGCTATGACCGGGCCCCAAAGCAGCTTGGCCGCCTCGCTAAAACCCCCTCCGGCGTGGAGAATTTTCTCCTCCCCTTCCAGCACCAGCCGCCAGGCCAGGTGGGGGTGGTGCAGCAGGTAGCGCCCCACGAGCTGCACCACCTTGCGCCCCTCGACCACAGGGCCTTCCAGGGCGTTGCGGCGGGCGGGGAGGGCCTCGAAGAGGGCCTGGACCTCGGCCCGCGTGCCGGCAGGTGCGGGATGTTCTTCCAGGCGAATCTCGTCCCGAAAGGCCCACAAGGTGGCCCCGCCGAGCTGGTGGGGGGGCCTCGAGGTGAGCCTGAGCCGCGCCACCTGCCGGATGGCCCAGAGCCCCTCGCCGCGAAAGCCCAGGGTGCTTATCCGGTTTAGGTCGGTGAGCTTGCTGGTGGTGTGGTGTTCGGCGGCCAGGGGCAGCTCCTCCTTGGAGATGCCGGTCCCGTTGTCGCTCACCACGAGGCTAGAGATTCCGCCCTCCTGCAGCTCGATTTGAATCCGGCTGGCCCCTGCGTCCAGCGCGTTTTCCAGGAGTTCCCGCGCCACGTCGGCAGGGTTTTGAATCACCTCGCCGGCGGCAATCTCGCGGATGAGCTCGGGCGGCAGCCTGCGGATCATTGCGGGGCCATTTCCAGGGCGGTGAGCCGGGCCTGAAGCTTCTGCAGGAAGAGCAGGGCCTCCAGCGGGGTGAGGCGGGTGAGGTCGAGGGCCAGAATTTCTTCCAGTACCCCCTGGGCCAGGCCCTGCTGCCGGGCCTGCAGCCCCTCCAACACCGCTTTGGCCCGCTGCAGCACCGCCGGGGGCAGGCCGGCCAGGCGGGCCACCTCGAGGCCGTAGCTTTTGGAGGCCGGCCCGGGGAGCACCTGGTGGTAAAAAACCAGGCCGCTGGCCTCCTCCTTGGCCGCCACGTGGGCGTTGCGGGCGGCGCCGAGCTGTGCAGGCAGGGTGGTGAGCTCGAAGTAGTGGGTGGCGAAGAGGGTGTAAGCCCGCACCTCGTTGTGCAGGTGCTCGGCGGCGGCCCAGGCCAAAGCCAGCCCATCGTAGGTGCTGGTGCCGCGGCCAATCTCGTCCAGGAGCACCAGGCTTTTGGAGGTAGCCTGCTGCAGGATGGTGGCCAGTTCCTCCATCTCCACCATGAAGGTGCTGCGCCCCCCAGCGATATCGTCTGCGGCCCCGATGCGGGTAAAGATACGGTCGAAAAGGGGCAGGGTGGCCGCCTCGGCTGGTACGAAGGAGCCGATCTGGGCCAGCAGGGCGATGAGGGCGGTCTGGCGCAGGTAGGTGGACTTGCCCGCCATGTTGGGACCGGTGAGGATGAGGAGCCGGTTCTCCGGGCCCAGGGTGAGGTCGTTGGCGATGAAGGGGCTGTAGCGCTCTACCACCGGGTGCCGTCCGGCCCGAATTTCCAGCGTCCTGTCGCTGAAGCGGGGCCGGACATAGCCGTAGGCCACCGCGGCCTCGGCTAAGGCCGCGTACACATCCACCTCGGCCAGCACCAAAGCCGCCTGCCGCACCTCCTCGGCCTGGGCCGCCACCTCTTCCCGCAGCGCCAGAAAGACCGCGTGTTCGCGTTTTCTGGCCTCGGCCTCGGCCTGGAGGATCTGCCGCTCTTTTTCCTTGAGGGTGGGGGTGGAGAAGCGCATGCGGTCCTTGAGGGTCTGCAGGGGCCGCCAGTCCTCTGGCACCAGGGCGTAGTGGGGGCGGGTGACCTCCAGGTAGTAGCCGAAGACCCCGTTGTAGCCCACCTTGAGGTTGGGAATTCCGGTGCGCTCGCGCTCGGTGGCTTCAAGCTGAGCGATGTAGGCCCGCCCGGCCTCGGCCCGCTGCCTTAGCTCGTCCAGCTCGGGGTCAAACCCCTCGCGGATCAGCCCCCCTTCGGTGAGCTTCAGGGGGGGGTCCTCGACCAGGGCCACCGCAATGCGCTCCCGCAGTTCCTCCAGCGCAGGCAGCCGCCCGGCCAGGTGGCCCAGGGGCTCGAGGCCCTGCAGAAGCCCGGCCAGCTCGGGCAGCAGGGCCAGGCTGCGCTCTAAGGCCGAGAGGTCGCGCGCGCTGGCGCGGCCCGCCATGAGCCGGGCCGAGAGGCGCTCCAGGTCGTGCATGCGGTACAGCAGCCGGCGCACCGCCCCACGCAGCACCCCGTCCCGCATCAAAGCCTCCACCGCGTCCAGCCGGGCTTCCAGGGGGCCCGGGTCCAGGAGGGGATGGCGCAGCCAGGCCATAAGCCGCCGGCGGCCCGGGGCGGTGCGGGTCAGGTTCAGCACCCCCATCAAGGTGCGCTCTGGGTTGCGCTCGCCCACCGCGCTTGGCTCGAAGACCTCCAGGGTGCGCAAGGTGGCCTCGGAAAGCTGCATGAAGGCGCCCGGGTCGTAGCGCACAAAGCCCTTGACCTGCGGCAGCCCCCGCTCCTGCACCCGCGCCGCGTAGGCCAGCGCAGCCCCAGCCGCGCGCCGCAGGGCCGGGGCCTCCAGCCCTGGGGGCAGGGCGCCGAATTGGGCCTCCAGCGCCCGCCGGCCCGCCTCGTCGTCGAAGCCCTCAGAGAGCATCACCGCAAAGCGCCGCTGGAACTCTTCGCGAAAGGTGGGCTGGTGGTAGAGCTCGGGGGCCAGCAGGACCTCGGCCGGGCGGTAGCGGAAAAGCTCGTCGAAAAGCGCACTTTTGCTGTAGAGCAGGGTGCCTCGGAACTCCCCGGTGGAGACGTCCAGCACCACCAGACCATAGCCATCGCCGGTGGCCAGGGCAGCCAGGTAGTTGGCCTCGGGCTTGAGCAGGTTCTCCCGCACCAGGGTGCCTGGGGTGAGGAGCTGGGTCACCTCGCGCCGCACCAGCCCCTCGGCCTCCTCGGCCAGCTCGGTCTGGTCGGCCAGGGCCACCCGGAAGCCCTGCTCCAGCAGCCTTTCCAGGTAGACGTCCACCGAGCGCACCGGAATCCCCGCCATAGGGGTGGTGAAGTCCTTGGCGGTCTTGTGGGTCAGGGTGAGGTTTAGCGCCCGGGCCAGCCGCTCGGCGTCCTCGCCGAAGGTCTCGTAGAAGTCGCCCACCTGAAAAAGCAAGAGGTACTCCGGGTAGGCGTCCCGGAGCGCCACGTACTGCTCGAGCAGGGGGGGTAGGGGGCCAGGGCCTTGGCCCTTGAGGGTCATGCCCTTTATGCTAGCGGATTCCTAGCGGTTCTTCAGCGCGTCGCGGATTTCCTGCAGAAGCCGGATTTCCTCCGGGACCGGCGGGTTCTGCTTGGGCGCCTGCAGGCGGTTGATGGGCAGCACCACCAGGAAGTAGAGGGCGAGGGCCACCATCAGGAAGCTCACCACCGCGTTGATGAACTTACCTAGGTTCAGCGGGCCAAGCTTGAGGGCCGAAAAGTCGGGCACGCTAAAGAGCATCCCGATAAGGGGGGTGAGCACGTCGGCCACCAGCGAGTTCAAAACGGCGCCGAAGGCCCCACCGATCATCACGCCCACAGCCAGGTCAAGCGCGTTGCCGCGCAGGATGAACTGCCTGAACCCCTCGAGCATAGTCACACTCCCACAGGGCCGCCTCGGCGACCTGGGCTCAATCTATCATGGGGATAGGGCCAGCCCTGCAAAGCGGCCTGGTACAGGGCCTCGTACTGCTGGGTGATCACCTCCGGGTGGAAGTGGGCCTCGGCGTAGGCGCGGGCCGCCTCGCGCATGGCAGGCAGCTTTTCTGAGGTGAGGAGCTCCACCACGGCCTGCGCGAAGCCCTCCAGGTCGCCGAACTCCACCAGGCGCCCCACCTCCGGGGTCAGCCACTCGGGGATGCCCCCCACCCGGGTGGCCACCACCGGCACCCCGCAGGCCAGAGCCTCCAGCCCCGACTGCCCGAAGCCCTCGTACTCCGAGGCCAGCAGGAAAAGGTCGGCGGCCCCTAGCACCTCCTCGGGGTTTTTGGCCGTGGCCAGCGAGGTCACCCCATCGTCCACCCCCAGGTTATGGGCGATGGATAGGGCCTCGGCCCGCTCGGGACCGGTGCCCAGGAGCACCAAGCGCGCCTTGAGCCGCTGGCGGACCTTGGCGTAGACGTGCACAATGTCGCCCACCCGCTTGACCGCACGGAAGTTGGAGGCATGGACCAGCAAGAACTCGTCCAGCGCCGCATAGAAGCGCTTGGCGGTGGGGTTGGGGCGGAACCGCTCGGTATCCACCGCGTTGTAGATGACGGTGGGGGAGACCCCGAAGGTGCGCTGGGCCTGCTGGGCCAGGTTGTGGGAGACCGCGGTGACCGCGGCGGCCTTTTTGAGGGCCCGGCTGGTGAGCTGCTGGTAGGCAGGGTCCCGGCCCAGGAGGGTCACGTCGGTGCCGTGCAGGGTGTGCACCAGGGGGATGCGCCCCTCGGCGGCCAGCTCGGCGGCCACCGCGTGGGGGATGGCGTAGTGGGTGTGGATAAGCTCCAGGCCCTCCTCGCGGATGGCCCGCTCGAGGGCTCCCGCCAGGGCCAGGGTGTAGAGGGGGGCCGGGAAGACCGGGTAGTGGGGCACCTCCACCGGCACAAAGCGCACCGGGCTGTCGGTCGGCAGCCTCAGGGGCGGCTCGGTGGCGAAGAGGAAGACCTGGTGCCCCCGCCGGGCCAGCCGGTCAGCCAGCTCCGAGGCCACGATTCCGCTTCCGCCGAGGCCGGGGTAGCAGACCATGCCGATTCGCATGGCCTAAGGCTAAGCCCAGGCGGGGCGGGGCACTGCGGCTTTGGGCACGTTGCCCTTGACGGCGGGCTGCGGGAGTCCTGAGAATCTGGGGGATGAAGGCCTTCAAACCCCATCTGCAGGGCCTGCCGAGCTACCCCTACCGGAAAGTCGAGGCCCCCGTCAAGCTCGACCAGAACGAAAGCCCCTACGAGCTGCCGGCCGAGCTGAAAACAGAGGTGCTCCGCAGGCTTCAGGCCCTGGCCTTCAACCGCTACCCCGACCTGCACGCCGAGGAAGTGCGGGCGCGGCTTTCGGCCTGGTTGGGCTGGCCTGCAGAGGGGCTGGTGCTTTCCCCTGGCTCCAACCTGCTCATCCAGGCCCTGGCCCAGGCGGCCTCGAGGGTGCTGGATACGGCCCCTGCCTTCCCTCACTATGCCTTCTCGGCCCGCATGGCCGGCACCCCCTACCAGGCGGTGCGGCTCAAACCCGGGTTTGCCCTGCCCAAGGAGGCTTTGCTCGAGGCCCTGGACGGCCCCCCCGGGGTCTTCTTTCTGCCCAACCCCCACGCCCCCACCGGCCAGCTCTTTGCCGAAGAGGACCTAGAGGAGCTGGCGGAAAAGGCCCGGGCCGCCGGCTGGATTTTTGTGGTGGACGAAGCCTACCACCAGTTTTCCGGCACCGACCTGGCCGGGCTGGCCCGCCGCAACCCCCAGGTGGCCTTGCTGCGCACCTTCTCCAAGGCCTGGGGGCTGGGGGGGGTGCGGGCTGGGTATCTGATGGCCGCCCCGGAGGTGGCCCGGGTGGTGCAGAACTTCATCCCCCCCTTCGGCCTGCCGGCCCACACCGCGGCGGTGCTGCTGACCGTGCTCGAAGCGCCCGGCTATGTGGATGAGGCGGTCGCCCGCATTGTGGCCGAGCGGAATCGGTTGCTGGAGGCCCTCCAGCGCCACCCCACCTGGCGGGCCTACCCGAGCTGGACCAACTTCCTCCTGGTTCGCACCCCAGAGGCAGCCCAGGCCTTCCAGGGTCTTTTACAGCGGGGGATTCTGGTGCGCCGGCAGGACCAGTACCCAATGCTCGAGGGCTGCATCCGGGTCACGGTGGGCACCCGGGAGGAGAACGACCGGTTCTTGGAGGCCGCCTTCGCCCTGGCCGAGGTGCCCCATGCGTAGCGCCACGGTGGAGCGGCGCACCGCCGAGACCCAGGTTCGGCTTCGGCTGGCCCTCGATGGTCCGCCGGCGGGCAGCATCGCCACTGGGCTGCCCTTCCTCGACCACATGCTTCAGGCCCTGCAACGCCATGGCCGGCTGGGGCTCGAGGTGGAGGCCCGGGGCGATTTGGAAGTGGACGTGCACCATTTGGTGGAGGACGTGGGCATTGCGCTCGGCATGGCCCTGCGCCAGGCCTTGGGGGAGGGGATAGGCCTGGAACGCTACGGCGAGGCCACGGTGCCCATGGACGAGACTTTGGTCCAGGTGGTGCTCGACCTTTCGGGCCGGAGCCACCTGGCCTTTGCCCCGGAGGAGCTGGGCATCGAGGGGAGCGCTGGGGGCATGAATGCCTACCATCTGCGCGAGTTCTTGCGAGGGTTTTGCAACCACGGCGGTCTTACCCTGCACCTCAGGCTTCTTTCGGGGCGGGAGGCCCACCACGTCATAGAGGCCAGCTTCAAGGCCCTGGCCCGGGCCCTGTACCAGGCCACCCGCTGCACCCGGGAGGACCTGCCCAGCACCAAGGAGCTTTTATGAAGGCCCTTCTAATCGACTACGGTTCCGGCAACCTGCGCAGCGCGGCCAAGGCGCTGGAGGCCACCGGTTACCGGGTGACGGTCTCCGCTGACCCCCGTCAGGTGCCCCTTCACGACCTCCTGGTTTTGCCGGGGCAGGGCCACTTTGGCCAGGTGATGCGGGCCTTCCGGGCCTCGGGTTTTGAGGAGGGGGTCCTAAAGCACATTACCGCGGGCCGGCCCTTTCTGGGCATCTGCGTGGGGATGCAGATCCTATACGAGGGCTCGGACGAGGCCCCAGGGGTGGCGGGGCTGGGTTTGGTGAAGGGCCGCCTTGCGCGTTTCCAGGCCCGGCGGGTGCCGCAGATGGGCTGGAACCAGGTGGCCTACACCGGCCCCTTTGCCCCTTTGTCGGGGGAGTTCTTCTACTTCGTGCACTCCTACTATGCCCCACCGGGGGAGGGCAGCGTGGGTCAGGGCGAGTACGCGGGCACCCCCTTCACCGCGCTTTTCCTGCGGGATAACCTGGTGGCCCCCCAGTTTCACCCCGAGAAGAGCGGGGCGAGCGGGCTTAGGCTCCTCGAGGCCGTCCTCCGCTACTTCCGCGCCGCTTGAGGATATTTATCTCTACCCTGCCTCCACGTAAGCTGCCAGCATGGTGCCATGCTGGGCCTTCGCGACCGATGCTTGGGCGCTTTGGTGGGCTTGTTGTTCGTTCCCTTTGTCCTGCAGCTTTTGGGCTGGGCCGGCACGCCGCTGGGTGGGGGGCCCTGCGGGCCTTTGGCCTCGGACACGGGGAGGCTTTTGCTCGAGCAGCCCCAGGCCTTTTTCTACGCCCAGGTTATGCTCTGGGGCATCGCCCTGCTGATGGCCAACGGGTTTCTCATCCTTATGCTTGGTTTTATGCACAACGGTGCCGTTCCCCGGCGCCAGGCCCGGCCCTTTGTGCGCCTGGCGCTGGGGCTTGGTTTTTTTACCGCCCTCGTCTATGTCCTGACCCACACCACAGGGCTGCCCGCCCCGAGCCCGGTGGGCTGGGTGCTGGGCGACCCCCAGCCTGCCGATGCGGTCGGGGTTTTGATCCTATTGGCGCTTTTGGTGCAGGTGGTCCTGGCCGTGCGCTGGCAGGCGGAGGCCCCCGCGTCCTGAGTATGTGCTAGGATAAAAAGCCGTGACGACGGTCTCGGGGGGGCGCTGGGTCGCCGAGATTTACGGCTGCAACCTGGAGGTTCTGGAAAACCCTCGGCTGGTCGAGGTGGCGCTGAAGGACGCGGTCCTGAAGCTGGGTGCACCGCCCAACAGCGTTCAGTCCACGGTCTACAAGTTCTACCCCCAAGGCCTCTCGGCCGCAGTGCTTTCCCCGGTGGCCGCGGTGATGATTCACACCTGGCCCGAGGACAACGCCTCGGCCACCCTGGACCTTTACTTCTACAAGCCCGACGTGGACCCCGACTCGGTATTGCGGGGGCTGGCCCGGGCCTTTGGGGCCCGTGAGGAGTCGGCCTTCCGCTTCTGGCGGGGGGGCGAGCGGGAGATAAAGCGTAGGAGGCAGTGAGTCCGGGGCGGTTTCAGGAGGTTTGTGGCTATGGACTACGGCATGTACTACCTCGAGCGGGTAACCCCTTACGAAAGCATCCTGCGCCGGATGGAACGGGTGCTGGCCTCCGGGCGCACCCGCTATCAGGACTACTTCATTTTCGAGACCAGGGCCTTCGGCAAGGTGCTGGTGCTGGATAAGGATGTGCAGTCCACCGAGCGCGACGAGTACATCTACCACGAGACCCTGGTGCACCCGGCCCTGCTGGCCCACCCAAAGCCCCGCTCGGTCTTCATCGTGGGGGGCGGTGAGGGGGCCACTTTGCGCGAGGTGCTCAAGCATCCCACAGTGGAGCGGGCGGTGATGTGCGATATCGACGAGGAGCTGGTGGCCATGGCCCGGCAGCACCTGCCGGAGTGGCACCAGGGGGCCTTCGACGACCCCCGCGCCCAGGTGGTTCACGCCGACGCGCGGGCCTGGCTCGAGCAGCACCCCGAGACCTACGACGTAATCCTGGTCGACCTCAACGATCCGGTGGGCGAGGACAACCCGGCCCGGATGCTCTACACGGTGGAGTTTTACGAGATTATCAAGCGCCGGCTCAACCCGGGCGGCCTCATGGCCATGCAGGCCGGCATGATCCTTCTCACCCACCACCGCATGCACCCGGTGGCGCACCACACCGTCCGCCAGGTCTTCCGCCACACCCGCAGCTACCACAACTTCATCCCTGGCTTCATGCTCGACTTCGGCTTCATCGTGGCCTCGGACGCGGTGGACATCGCTGGTCTGAGCGAGGGCACCCTGGAGGCCCGCATCCTGGAGCGGGGGCTGGCCCTAAGGCACCTGGACGCTGCCTACCTCGAGGCCCTCTTCGTGCTGCCCAAGGACCTCAAAGAGGCCATCGCCCAGGAGACCATCATCTCGCGCGACGCCGCCCCTTTCTGGCTCACCGACCAGGGCCAGGCCCGTCAGTAATCCAGCACCATTTTCATGCGGGGGGCCGCGTAAAATGCAACCTATGCAGCGAACCTTGTTTTTTGCGGTGGCGGCCGTGGCCCTGGTGGTGGCGGCGGTCCTGTTCGTGGTGCTGCGCCCCAAGCCTGCTTCTGGGGCCTTAGATGCAGCCAGGGGCGCCCGCTTCGCAATTGGCAACCCTGAGGCCAAGGTGGTGGTGGTGGACTTCTCCAACTACCTCTGCGGCCACTGCCGCGACCACGCGGGCGAGGTCTTTCCCCTCATCAAGCGGGACTACATCGACACCGGTAAAATCCGCTATGTCTTCCGCGACTTCCCCTTTACCGGCCAGGAAAATGTAATCCGGGCCGGTGAGGCCGCGGCCTGCGCGGCCGACCACAACCTCTACGTGGAGTACCACGAGGCTTTGTTCCGGGGGCAGCTCCAGTGGGCGGGCCTCGGTGGGGAGGCGCTGGACCGCTACTTTGCCGACCTGGGCGGGCAGATTGGCATTGCGCCGGCCACCATGCTGGACTGTTTGCGTTCGGGGCAGAAGCGGGCTGGGGTGCTGGCCGATCAAAGGCTGGCCCTTGACCTGGGGCTTACCGGCACCCCGAGCTTCTTCGTGAACGGGGAGAAGTTCACCGGCCAGCGCCCCTACCAAAGCTGGCGGGAGATCCTGGATAGGGCCCTGGCCCAGGCGGGCACGGCCAACCCCTAGCCGCTATAAGATGGGGCTATGGATAGAAGAATCCGGGTGCTCATCGCCAAGCCGGGGCTGGACGGGCACGACCGGGGGGCCAAGGTGGTGGCCCGGGCCCTGCGGGACGCGGGGATGGAGGTGATCTACACCGGGTTGCGCCAGACCCCAGAGATGATCGTCTCAGCCGCTTTACAAGAGGACGTGGACGCGGTGGGCCTCTCCATCCTTTCGGGGGCCCACATGCACTACTTCAGCGAGGTGCGCCGGCTGCTTAGGGAGCAGGGGGTGGACGACATCCTACTCTTTGGGGGGGGAATCATTCCCGACGATGATGTGCCCCACCTCAAGGCCATGGGGGTGGCGGCGGTCTTTGGCCCTGGCACCAGCACCCAGGACATCGTGGAGTTTCTGCGCCAGCGGGTGCCCGAGCGGTGGGCTGCCCAGAGGGAGTGAGGTATGGAGCTAGAGGAGAAACGCGCGGCCACTGCCTGGCTGCGGGTGCCGGAGGAGCACGAGCTGCCCGAGGAGGTGCGGCAGCTTTTCGCTAAATTCGTGGAGAAGACCGGGTTCGTGCCCAACGTGGCCCGCAACTTTGCCCTGCTGCCGGAGCACTTTTTGCGCTGGTTCCGCTACTACGACTTCCTCATGCGGAGTGAGGGGCATCTCTCCCGCAAGGAGCGGGAGATGATTGCGGTGGTGGTTTCGGCCACCAACCGTTGCGAGTACTGCCTAGCCTCCCACACGGCCTATCTGCGTGAGATTACCGGCGACCCGGTGCTGCCCGAGGTGCTCGCGGCCAACTTCCGCCGCGCCCGGCTCACCCCCCGTGAGCAGGCTTTGCTGGAGTTCGCCTACCAGATGACCGTGAGCTCCGAGACCATGTCCAGCGCCGAGGTACAGAGGCTTCGCGCGGCAGGGCTTTCCGATGAGGCCATCTTCGAGGCGGCCCAGGTGGCGGCGATGTTCAATTTCACCAACCGCCTGGCCAACGCTCTGGGTTGGGTGCCCAACGAGGTTTACTACCATCTCCACCGTTGTAAGGAGGCCTAGCTATGGAAGGATTGAAGTCGTTCGCTCTTTGGGCCCTGATTGCTTTGCTGGTGGCCGGGCTTTTGTACCTGGCCCAGAGCCAGGGTTGGATTCCAGCCGCCTTTCCCCTCTGGGCCTTGGGCATGGTGCTGGTTCTGGCTCTGGGCTTTGCCAACCTGCTGGTTCGGGGCCGGGGCTAGATGTGGAGGGGGCGGTCCCAGGCCGCCAGGGCAGCCTCCTTGAGGACCTCGGCCAGGGTGGGGTGGGCGTGGGAGGCCCGGGCCAGGTCCTCGGCCGAGGCGTGGAAGGCCAGGGCCACAGCCGCCTCGGCGATGAGGTCGCCCGCCCGAGGACCGACGATGTGCACCCCCAGGAGGCGGTCGGTCTCGGCGTGGGCCAGCACTTTGGCCAGCCCCTCGGTGTCGTTCATGGCCCGGGCCCGGCCGTTGGCTGAGAAGGGGAAGGTGCCCTTCTTGTAGGGGATGCCGGCCGCTTTGAGCTCTTCCTCGGTCTTGCCCACCCCGGCAACCTCGGGGTGGGTGTAGACCACACTGGGGATGGCGTTGTAGTCCACGTGGCCGTATCCGCTCACCATGTGCTCCACGGCGGCGTAGCCCTCCTCCTCGGCCTTGTGGGCTAGCATGGGGCCGGCGATGACGTCCCCGATGGCATAGATGTGGGGCACAGCGGTCTGGTAGTGGGCGTTTACGGGAATGCGCCCCCGCTCATCGAGGGTGATTCCCACGTTTTCCAGCCCCAGCCCCTCGGTGTTGGGGATGCGGCCGGTGGCCAGGAGTACCCGGTCGGCCACCAGGGGCTCGCCCCCTTCGTACTCTACGATGCCCCTTCCATCCTGGGCATAGGCCCTCGTGACCCGCACCCCGGTGCGGATGTCCAGGCCCTGTTTTTTGAAGATTTTCTCGGCGGTGCGGGCGATTTCCCCGTCCATGCCGCCCAGAATGGTGGGCAGGTACTCCAGCACCGTAACCCTAGCCCCCAGCCGGTGCCAGACCGAGCCCAGCTCGAGCCCGATCACCCCTCCCCCGATGACCACCAGGTGCTCGGGCACCTGGGGGTAGGCGATGGCCTGGTCGGAGGTGCCCACGATGTCGTAGTCGAGCTCCACCCCCTTGAGGGGGGCCACTTTGGAGCCGGTGGCGATCAGGATGCGCTCGGCCTCGAGCTCCACCACCCCTTCCGGGCCTTCCACCCGCACCCGGTGGGGGTCCAGCAGCCGCCCGTGGCCGTGGTAGCGCACCACCCCGTTCTTCTTGAACAGGTACTCGATGCCCTGGGTATTGGCCCGGACCACCCTGTCCTTGTGGGCCATCAAAGCGGCCAGGTCCAGCTCGGCCTCCTTAATCCTGAGCCCCACGAGCCGGTTGTGCAAAGCGGCATGGATCCGCTCGCTGGCTTCCAGAAGGGCCTTGGAGGGGATGCATCCTACCCGCAAGCAGGTGCCGCCCAGGGCGGCCTCCTTTTCCACGCAGGCCACGTTCAGCCCGAGCTGGGCTGCCCGGATGGCGGCCACATAGCCGCCCGGCCCTGCACCGATAACCACGAGTTGATGTTTGGGCATAAGACCTCGCACGCTGCCGGGCTCAGATTTCCAGCACCAGGCGCACCGGGTTCTCGATCAGCTCCTTGACCCGCCGGAGGAAGGTTACCGCCTCCCGCCCGTCCACGATGCGGTGGTCGTAGGAAAGGGCCAGGTTCATCATGGGCCGGATGACCACCGCCCCGCCCCGCGCCACCGGGCGCTCCACGATGGCGTGCATGCCCAGGATGCCCACCTGGGGAGGGTTCAGGATGGGGGTGGAGTTCAAGGAGCCGTAGATGCCCCCGTTGGTGATGGTAAAGGTGCCGCCCAGGAGCTCTTCCGGCTTGATCTTCCTTTCCTTGACCCGCTGGGCGAAGTCGGCGATGGTCTGCTCGATCTGGGCCATAGAAAGCTTGTCGGCGTTGCGGATTACGGGCACCACCAGCCCCTCGCCGCCGCCCACCGCGATGCCAATGTCGTAGTAGTGGTGGTAGACGATGTCGGTGCCGCGGATTTCAGCGTTGAGCTGGGGGATTTCCTGCAGGACCTGCACCACCGCCTTGACGAAGAAGCTCATGAAACCGAGCTTGACCCCGTGCTTCTTCTGGAAGCTCTCGCCGAACTCCCGCCGCAGCTCCATCACCGCCCCCATGTCGGCCTCGTTGAAGGTGGTGAGCATGGCGGTGCTCTGCTTGGCCAAAAGGAGCCGCTCGGCGATGCGGCGCCGGAGGGGGGTCATGGGCACCACCTCGTCCCGACGCTCGGCAGAAGGAGCCGGAGGGGCTACCGGGGTGGGGGGTGGGGGGGTGAGGGCCCTTTGCACGTCCTCCTTGAGCACCCGTCCGCCCGGGCCGCTGCCCGTAAGGCGGGTGGGGTCCACCCCGCTCTGGGCGGCCAGGCGGGCGGCAGCGGGCATGACCTTCTCGCTGGGAGGGGGTGGTGGGGTGGCGGCCTGGGGCTTCGGGGTGCTTTGGGCCTCGCCTTCCTCCAGCAGGGCCACCACGTCCCCTACCCGGGCCTGGCCTTTGGGGATGAGAATCTTGCTCAGCACGCCCGTGGCAGGGGCAGGTAGCTCCAGGGTGGCCTTGTCGGTGACCAGCTCCACCACCGGCTCGTCGGTCTGCACGGTATCGCCCTCTTTTTTGAGCCACTGGCCGATTTCCACTTCGGTGATGGACTCACCCACGGGGGGGATTTTGAGCTCTATCATCCGTTTCCTCCCGGGCTAAAGCCTAAAGCCCCAGGGCCTGTCGTACCAGGGCCTGTTGTTCCTTGTCGTGCACCTTCTTAGAGCCCACCGCGGGGCTGCTGGACTCGGGCCGGGCCACCACCCGCAGGGGGTGGCCGCAAATCCGGTCGCCGAAGCGGGCCCGGATGAACCACCAGGCCCCCATGTTGGCCGGCTCTTCCTGTACCCAGACCACCTCGGTGGCCTTGGGGTAGGCGGCCAGGGCTGCCGAAAGCTCTTTTTCGGGGAAGGGGTAGAGCTGCTCGAGGCGCACCAGGGCCACATCCTCCTGCCCGGCTGCGCGGCGGGCGGCCTCGAGGTCGTAGTAGACCTTGCCCGAGCACAGAAGAACCCGCCTGGCCTCCGGTCTAGGCGGCCCGGCCAGCACCCGTTGGAAGCGGCCGCGGGTGAGCTCTTCCAGGGGAGATACCGCATCAGGGTTGCGCAGCAGGCTCTTGGGGGTCATGACGATGAGGGGCTTGCGCCAGGGGCGTTTGACCTGCCGCCGCAGCAGGTGGAAGTACTGCGCGGGGGTGGTGGGGTAGACCACCTGCATGTTGTCGTTGGAGCCGAGCTGCAAGAAGCGCTCGAGCCGGGCGCTGCTGTGCTCTGGGCCCCCTCCCTCCATGCCGTGGGGCAGGAGGAGCACGATGCCCGAGAGCCGGCTCCACTTGGCCTCGGCCGAGGCGATGAACTGGTCAATGATAACCTGGGCGGTGTTTACGAAGTCGCCGTACTGGGCTTCCCAGACCACCAGGGCCTCGGGCATGTCCAGGCTGTAGCCGTACTCAAAGCCCAGCACCCCTGCTTCGGAGAGGGCCGAGTTGTAGAGCTCCACCGGGGCCTGTCCCTCGGCCAGGTGGCTGGCGGGGAAGTAGCGCTCGCCCGTGCGGTAGTCGACGAAGGCGGCGTGGCGTTGGGTGAAGGTGCCCCGCACCGCGTCCTGGCCGGAAAGCCGCACCCGGTGCCCCTCCACGGCGAGCGAGGCGAAGGCCAGCATCTCGGCCGCCGCCCAGTCCAAAGGGCGCTTGTTCTGGCCCATCTCCCGCCGGGCCTCCACGAACCTGACCAGCCGGGGGTGCAGGGTGAACCCTTCGGGCAGCCGGGTGAGGCCCTCCATCAGGGCCTGGAGCTTCTCCAGGGGCACCCCGGTCTCGGGGTCGGGCACCCCCTCCTCGGGCCCGCCCAGATACCCCTTCCAGACCCCGCCGCCCGCGGGGGGTCGGGTGGGGGTGGGTTCGCGCCGGGCCCCGGAGAAGGCGGCCTCGAGGGTCTCCTGGTACTGCCGCGCCAAGCCCTCGCAGCCCTCCTTGGTGCAAAGCCCCTCGGCCAGCAGCTTGGCCTGGTAGGTCTGGTAGAGGGGCTTCTTGGCCGCGATGAGCCGGTACATCTCCGGCTGGGTGAAGCTCGGCTCATCGGTCTCGTTGTGCCCCCGCCGGCGGTAGCCCACCAGGTCGATGAAGACGTCCCGCTTGAAGGCCCGGCGAAACTCCATGGCCAGCTCCACCACCCCTACCAGGGCCTCGGGATCCTCGGCGTTGACGTGGAAGATGGGCGACTCCACCATCTTGGCAATCTCGGTGGCGTAGCGGCCGGAGGTGTACTCGTGGGGCTCGGTGGTGAAGCCGAGCTGGTTGTTGAGGATGATGTGCACCGCACCGCCCACGGTGTAGGCCGGGAGGCCCGAGATGTTGAGGGTTTCCTGCACGATGCCTTCGCCGATGAAGGCGGCGTCCCCGTGAACCAGAAGGAGCATCCCCTTCTCCCGCTTGGTATCACCGAAGCGGTCCTGCTTGGCCCGGGTGCGGCCCAGGGCCACCGGGGCCACGAACTCCAGGTGGGAGGGGTTGAAGTTGAGCGAGAGGTGGACCTTGCCGAAGGGGGTTTCGATGTCGCTGGAGTAGCCCAGGTGGTACTTCACATCCCCCTGGTACCCCTCGGGGAAGTGCTCCTCAAACTCCAAAAATATGTCCCGCAGGGGCTTTTTGACCACATTGGCCAGCACGTTGAGCCGGCCGCGGTGGGCCATGCCCATCACCACCTCCACCACCCCCTGGCGGGCGGCGGCCTCCAGGGTCAGGTCGAGGAGGGGAATCAGGGCCTCGGTGCCCTCCAGGCTGAAGGTCTTGGCCCCCAGGTACTTCTTCTGCAAGAACTCCTCGAAGAGGGTGGCCTGCATCAGCCGTTCGTGGATTCTGCGCTTTTGCTCTGGAGTGGGCCGGGCAAAGCCGGCGCTCAGGCGGGCCTCGATCCAGGTGCGCACCGTGGGATCGTCCAGGTGGCCGTACTCAATCCCCACCGTGCCGCTGTAGCGGGTCTTGTACTGCTCGAGCACCGCCCGCAGCGTGGGGGCCCCCAGCTCAGGGGGAACCGGGCGGTCCAGGTCGGCCTCGGTCAGCCCGAAGTAGCTGGGGTCGAGCTCGGGCGGGGTGCGGCGCGTGCGGCCCAGGGGGTCGATCTGGGCGATGAGGTGCCCCCGTTCTCGGTAGGTGCGCAAGAAGCGCACCGCGCGCAAAAAAAACGAGGCCAGCTCGGATAAGTTGGCCTCGGATGGTCGGGCGGTTCCGTTGTAGGGCTCGGCCTGTACCGCCTGGAAGTAGCGCGACCACTCGGGCGGGATGGCGCTGGGGTTCTCCTGGTATGCCTGGTAGAGGGCCTCGAGGTAGGCCAGGTTGGAACTGTCGAGGGTGTGCTCCATACTCACGGCTTCCTAGTCTACCCTCTACCCAGATGATAAAACGTGTGAGGTGTTCCCCCTAGACCAGGGCGTCTACCTGGGCAGCGGCCTCGAGGTCGAGCCGGGTGATGCCCCCAGCCGAGTGGGTCACGTAGGCCACCCGCACCTGGCCCCACCGGACCTCCAGGCTGTCCGGGTGGTGGTCGGTGCGCTCGGCCAGAAGGGCCACCTTCACCGCAAAGGCCACCCCTTCAGGGTAGGTCTTGAAGGCGAAGGTCTTCTCCAGCCGGCCTTCCACCACCTGCCAGCCAGCCAGCCTCTCCAAGCCTTCCTGCAGCTCTGCCTCGCTCAGGGTTGCCACTGCCCTACCTCCTTTCCAGCTAGTCTAGCTTACTTTGCAAGCAAAGGGCTTGGGAATAAACTGGGTGTGGGCCTAAAGGCCCATTCCTTCAGGGCGGGGTGGAATTCCCCACCGGCGGTGAGGGGCATGTCCCCAAGCCCGCGAAGCCTGGAAATCTTGCTCCAGGCCCGATTCGGTGAAAATCCGAAGCCGACGGTTAAAGTCCGGATGGGAGAAGGAGTGAAGTCCGGGTGCCCTGTGCCCGGGCGCAAGAGGTGAGCGACACTTCCTGAAAAATCCCCACCACAAGCTAGGTCCTGGTAGCCCAAGGCATAAAGGCGGCTGGCGCACCTGCGCCGGCGAAGCGTAGTTGGGGTGGTTTCCATGCAAAGGTACTTCTTTGTCCTGATTTTGCTCTTTTCGCTGGTTTTGGCCCAGCCCCAGAAGGTGCGGGTGGGGCTGGGTTACCTTCCCGATGTGCAGTTTGCCCCCTTTTACCTGGGGGTGGTGGAGGGGCTCTACGCCCAGCGGGGCCTCGAGGTGGAGTTCCAGCACGGCTTTGTGACCGAGCTCTACCCTCTTCTGGCCCAGGGGCGGCTCGACTTTGTGGTGGGGGATGCTGAGGATGTCATCGTCCTCCGGGCGCAGAACCCCCAGGCCACCCCCTTCAAGTACGTGATGGCCATGTACCAGTCGGTGCCCAACGCCATCTTCTCGCTGGCCGAGAAGAACATCCGCTCGGTGCGCGACCTCAGGGGGAAGACTTTGGGGATGCCCGGGATGTTTGGGGTTTCCCTCACCTCCCTGCAGGCCATGCTGCGGGCTGCGGGCCTGAAGGAAAGCGACCTGCGCATTGTGCAGATCGGTTTTACCCAGGCCGAGGCGGTGGTCTCGGGCCGGGTGGATGCGGCCATGGGCTTCATCAACAACGAGCCGGTCTTCCTGCAGGCCCGGGGGGTAAGGCTCAACGTGATTCCTGCGGGCCCCTACAACAAAAGCCCCGGCAACGGGGTCATTACCACCGACAGGGTGCTGGAAAACCCCGAGCTGGTGCGGCGTTTTTTGGCTGCTTCGCAGGAGGGGCTGGCCCGCACCCTGGCCGACCCCAGGCGGGGCTTTGAGGCGGCCCGGCGTTACGTGCCCAACCTGGGCGAGGAGCGCATGGCGGTGCTCAGGGCCTCGGTGCGGCTTTACCAGTCGCCTTATACCCGCCGGATGGGCCTGGGGTTCTCGAGCCCAGAAGCCTGGGCGAGCAGCCTCAACCTTTTGAAGCAGACCGGGCGGGTCCAGACCGAGCTTCCCCCCACGGCCTTCTACACCAACGACTTCCTCCAGCCCGGGGTGCAGGCCCAGGCTGTGGCGGGTCGCTAGCCTGTGGGTTAGATTGGAGCCGTGCGGCGGGTGACGGTCCTGGTGCGCGGGCGGGTACAGGGGGTGGGCTACCGCTACTTTGCCCGCCAGAAGGCCCTGGAGCTTGGCCTTTCGGGGTATGCCGAGAACCTGACGGACGGCCGGGTGGAGGTGGTGGCCGAAGGGGAGGAGGCCCATCTGGAGCTCTTCCTGCACCACCTGCGCCAGGGCCCCAGGGAGGCCCGGGTGGAGGGCCTCGAGGTCCAGTGGGGGGAGGCCGCCGGGCTCAGGGGGTTCCAGGTGTACTGAGCCCGTATACTTGGGGGCATGACGGCCCGAGAGGCGCTGGAACTACTCAAGCGGGGGGCGGTCGAGGTCATCCCCGAGGAAGACCTGCTGCGCAAGCTCGAGTCAGGGAAGAGGCTGGTGGTCAAGCTGGGCCTGGACCCTACCCGGCCCGACATCCACCTGGGCCACGCGGTGGTGCTGCGCAAGATGCGGCTCTTTCAGGAGCTGGGGCACAAGGTGGTGCTCATCATCGGCGACTTCACCGCCATGATTGGCGACCCCTCGGGCCGCAGCAAGACCCGCCCCCCCCTCACCCTGGAGGAGACCCGGGCCAACGCCCAAAGCTACGTGGCGCAGGTGGGCAAGATTCTCATCACCGACGACCCTGAGCGCTTTGAGATGCGCTACAACTCGGAGTGGCTGGAGAACCTCGGCTTCAAGGAGCTCATCAAGCTGGCCTCGCTCCTCACCGTGGCCCAGATGCTCGAGCGCGAGGACTTCAAAAACCGCTACACCCACCAGGTTCCCATCTCGCTGCACGAGTTCCTCTACCCCCTGGCCCAGGGCTACGACTCGGTGCCCATCGCCTGCGATGTGGAGATGGGCGGTACTGACCAGCGCTTCAACCTGCTGGTGGGCCGCGAGGTACAGGCGGCCTATGGCCTGGAGCGGCAGGTGGCCTTCATCATGCCCATCCTGGTGGGGCTGGACGGGGTAGAAAAGATGTCCAAGAGCCTGGACAACTACGTGGGCATCTACGACGAGACCCCCACCTTCTACGCCAAGCTGATGAAGGTGCCCGATAGCGCTCTGCGGCAGTACTTTGAGCTTTGCACCGACCTCGAGGCCGCCCAGGTGGAGGAGGTGCTGGCCCAGGGGGGGATGCTGGGGGCCCATCGGGTGCTGGCGGCTTTGCTCAGCGCGGCCTATGCCCTGCCCCGCATTCCCGCCCGGATTGACCTGGCCTTCGCCCGCTCGCTGGGCCTGGTCTTCCACTACGAAGGGCACGACGTGCGGCTCGAGGCCACTGGCGCCCACGAGGTGGCCCAGCGGGTGCTGGCCGCCGATGCCCGCTACCGCAGCATTGCCCAGGGGGGCATCCCCGAGGAGATGCCCGAGGTGCGGCTTGGCCCCGAGGCCTTGCAGGAGGGTCGGATTGCGGTGGCCAGACTTTTCACCCTGGCCGGCCTTACCCCCTCCAACGCCGAGGCCCGGCGCCTTATTGAGCAGCGGGGGCTCCGGCTCGACGGGGAGGTGCTGACCGACCCCAGGGCCGAGGTAACCCTCGACCGGCCCAGGGTGCTCCAGCGCGGCAAGGACCGCTTTGTGCGGGTGGTGCCGGTCGCCCCGCAGGAGCCTGTGCGATGATGGTGGATGCCCACCTCGATCTGGCCTACAACGCCCTCGAGCTGGGCCGCGACCTCACCCTGCCCCTGGCCGAGCTGCGCCGGCGGGACACCTGCTCCGAGGTGCCCCTGGTCACCCTGCCCGCTTTGCGGGAGGCAGGGGTGGGGGTGGTCTTCGCCACCCTCTGGGTAGACCCTCGCCGCTACCCCACGCCAGAAGAGGCGCACCGGGCAGCCCTGCGCCAGCTCGAGCTCTACCTGCGCTGGGAGGAGGCCGGCTGGGTGCGCATCCTGCGTCGCCGCGCGGATTTGGTGGAGCATCGGGTACGGTGGCAGCAGGACAGGGCGCCGGCTTTGGTCCTTTTGATTGAGGGGGCCGAGTGCGTGCGGGTACCTGAGGAGGTGGCCTTCTGGTGGGGCCATGGGGTGCGCCTCATTGCCCCGGCCTGGAACCGCACCCGCTATGCAGGGGGAACCCGCGAGCCCGGGGGCCTCACGCCCTTGGGCCAGGAGCTCCTTTGGGCCATGCAGGCCCAGGGGGTGGCCCTGGACTGCTCCCACCTGGACGAGGCGGCCTTCTGGCAGGCCCTGGCGGTCTTCGGGGGGGCTTTGTGCGCCACCCACAGCAACCCCCGGGCGCTGCTGGGGGGGGAGGCAAACCCCCTGGCCAACCGCCACCTGAGCGATGCCATGCTGCGGGCGCTGGGGGCCCGGGAGGGGGTGGTGGGCGTGGTGCTGTACAACCTCTTCCTGGACCCCGCCTGGCGGCGCGGCCAGCCCCGCCTGCCTCTGGCCGTGGTGGGGCGGCACCTGGCCTACGTTGCGGCCCAGGTGGGCTGGGAAAGGGTGGGCCTGGGTTCGGACTTCGACGGCGGCTTCGGGCTACACGAAGCCCCCTTGGGTCTGGAAGGGCCGGCTGACCTCGGCAAGCTGGCCGGGTGGGTGCCCGAGCCCCACCGGCCCGGGGTGCTGGGGGAGAACTGGCTCGGCTGGCTGGCGCGTGCGCTGCCTGCCTGAGGGGTCGTGGTATAAACAGGTGTGAAGCTTTCTGGGCTCTTCATCGGTTTGCTGGCGGGCGCTTTCGGGGGGCTGGTGGGCCTCGGGGGAGGGGTTTTGGCGGTTCCCCTGATGAATGCGTTTTTGGGGCTTACCCAGCACAGCGCGGTGGCCACCAGCCTGGTCATGGTGGTCTTTACGGGGATGGTCGGGGCCCTCACCTATGCCCTGGAGAATAGGGTGGACTGGTTGGGGGCTTTTCTCATCGTGCCCACCGCCATGCTCACTGCCGGCTGGGGAGCCCGCTATGCCCACCGCCTGGCCGAGTGGCGGCTCAAGCGGGTCTTTGGGTGGTACCTGGTGCTGGTGGCCCTGAGCCTTATCCTCAAACCCTACATCCCCCATGTAAGCGAGCCGCTGGATGGAGGGCTGCGGCTGGTTTTGCTTGCCCTGACCGGAGCCGCGGCAGGCTTCGCCTCGGGGCTGCTGGGGGTGGGCGGGGGCACCATCATTGTGCCCATTCTGGTGCTCGGGCTGGGCTTGGAACAGCACACCGCCCAGGGCACCTCGCTCCTGGCCATGGTTCCTCCGGCGGTGGTGGGCTCTTATACCCACTTCCGCCACGGCTACCTGGCCCAGGCCCATCTGCCGGGGCTGGTGCTCGGCATTCTGCTGGGGGCCTTCCTGGGGGGGACGGTGGCCAACCAGCTCCCCGAATTTTGGCTGCGGCTGGTTTTCGCCGGGGTGCTCGTCTGGACTGCGGGGCGTTACCTGGGGGCCAAGCCCCGTCCGCAGGCAGCCTAGCCTGGAGTCTTTGGGTTGTGCTACAATCGCCCCAAAGCTTGGGCGCCGGGGTACCTCTTGCCTTTGTGTGGAGGTGCGTGCTAACATACGGTCTATGTTTTGTGGCCCGTGCGCCACAAACCACGTAAGAGCCAGCCGCCGCAGGGAGTGCTCGCCTGCGGAAGAACCCTGTTAGCTTACGGAAATCCCCATACGACCCATGGACACCTATTCCACGCCCCCAGGGCGTGGGGAAAAGCCTGCGGGTTGCGAGGTGCTGGATGAAGATAGAGCGGTACGGTAGGATCAAAGAGGTTATTCCCCTCCCGCCCCTGACCGAAATCCAGGTCGAGTCCTTCAAAAAAGCCCTGCAGGCCGATGTCCCTCCCTCTAAGCGGGAGAACGTCGGTCTGCAGGCTGCTTTCAAGGAGACCTTTCCCATTGAGGAAGGCGAGAAGGGGCGCGGGCTGGTGCTGGACTTCCTGGAGTACCGCATCGGCGAGCCCCCCTTTGATCAGGATGAGTGCCGTGAGAAAGACCTGACCTACCAGGCCCCCCTCTACGCCCGGCTTCAGCTCATCCACCGCGATACCGGCCTCATCAAGGAGGACGAGGTCTTCCTGGGCGACCTTCCCCTCATGACCGAGGACGGCTCGTTCATCGTCAACGGGGCCGACCGGGTGATCGTCTCCCAGATTCACCGCTCCCCCGGGGTCTACTTCACCCCCGACCAGACCCGCCCGGGGCGCTATGTGGCCTCGGTGATTCCCCTGCCCAAGCGGGGGCCTTGGATTGACCTCGAGTTCGAGCAGTCGGGCATCGTGGTCATGAAGGTCAACAAGAAGAAGTTCCCCCTGGCCCTGCTTTTGCGGGTCTTGGGCTACACCCCGGAGGGCCTGGTTAGGGAGCTGGGCCAGTACGGCGAGCTTCTGCCGGGGCTTCTGGAGGCCCAGTACCGCGGCACCAAGGTGCTGGAGATGAGCCCGGACGAGGCCCTTTTGAAGCTCTTCACCGAGCTGCGGCCCGGCGACCCCCCCAAGCGGGACAAGGCCGTGGCCTATCTGCACTCCCTCCTCTCCGACCCGCGTCGCTACGACCTGGGCGAGGCGGGCCGCTACAAGACCCAGCAGAAGCTGGGCATCACCCTCTCGGGTCGGATGCTCATCCGCTTCGAGAACGGGGAGTTCAAGGACGAGGGGCTGCTGCCGGTGCTCAGATACCTCTTTGCCCTGCAGGCGGGCGAACCGGGCTTTGAGGCGGACGATATCGACCACCTGGGCAACCGCCGCATCCGCACCGTGGGTGAGCTTTTGGCCGACCAGTTCCGGGTGGGCCTCTCGCGGCTCGCGCGCGGGGTGCGCGAGCGGATGCTTTTGGGCTCACCCGAGTCGGCCACCCCAGCCAAGCTGGTCAACAACCGCCCGCTGGTGGCGGCCATCCGCGAGTTTTTTGGCCGCAGCCAGCTCAGCCAGTTCAAGGACCAGACCAACCCCCTTTCCGAGCTGCGCCACAAGCGGCGGATCTCGGCGCTGGGCCCGGGCGGCCTGACCCGGGAGCGGGCCGGCTTCGATGTGCGCGACGTGCACCGCACCCACTACGGGCGCATCTGCCCCATCGAGACCCCCGAAGGGGCCAACATCGGCCTTATCTCGTCGCTGGCCTCCTACGGTCGCATCAACGACCTGGGCTTCATCCTCACCCCCTACCGCAAGGTGGAGAACGGGCGGGTTACCGACCAGGTGGAGTACATGAGCGCCACCGAGGAGGACCGCTACGTGATTGCCCAGGCCAACACCCCCCTCACCCCTGAGGGTTACTTCGACACCCAGCAGGTGGTGGCCCGCAAGAAGGGGGAGCCCATGGTGGTGCGGCCCGAGGAGGTCGAGTACATGGACGTCTCGCCCAAGCAGATCTTCTCGGTCAACACCAACCTGATTCCTTTCCTGGAGCACGACGACGCCAACCGGGCCCTGATGGGCTCCAACATGCAGGCCCAGGCGGTGCCCCTGCTCCGGGCCCAAAGCCCGGTGGTCATGACCGGTATCGAGGAGCGGGTGGTGCGCGACTCCCTGACCTCCATCTACGCCGAGGCCGATGGGGTGGTGGAGTACGTGGACAGCACCCGGATTGTGCTGCGGGGCGACGACCGCGCGCTCTACGAGTACCCCCTGCGCCGCTTCGTGCGCTCCAACCAGGGCACTGCCCTCGACCAGCGCCCGCGGGTGAGCAAGGGGCAACGGGTGCGGAAAGGGGAGCTGCTGGCCGACGGGCCCGCAGCCGAGGAGGGGATGCTGGCGCTCGGTCAGAACGTGCTGGTGGCCATCATGCCCTTCGACGGTTACAACTACGAGGACGCCATCGTTATTTCGGAAGACCTGCTGCGGCGGGACTTCTACACCTCGGTGCACATCGAGCGCTACGAGATTGAGGCCCGCGACACCAAGCTGGGCCCCGAGCGCATCACCCGGGACATCCCCAACCTTTCCGAAGCGGCTTTGCGCGACCTGGATGAGGACGGGGTGGTCCGCATCGGGGCCGAGGTTAAGGCGGGGGACATCCTGGTGGGCCGCACCAGCTTCAAGGGCGAGACCGAGCCCACCCCCGAGGAACGCCTTTTGCGCAGCATCTTTGGCGAGAAGGCCCGCGACGTGAAGGACACCTCCCTGCGGGTGCCGCCGGGGGAGGGGGGAATCGTGGTGCGCACCCTCAGGCTCCGCCGGGGCGACCCCGGGGTGGAGCTCAAGCCCGGGGTGCGGGAGGTGGTGCGGGTCTATGTGGCGCAGAAGCGCAAACTCCAGGTAGGGGACAAGCTGGCCAACCGCCACGGGAACAAAGGGGTGGTGGCCAAGATTCTACCCCCCGAGGACATGCCCCACCTGCCCGACGGCACCCCGGTGGACATCGTGCTCAACCCTCTGGGGGTGCCGAGCCGGATGAACCTGGGGCAGATCCTGGAGACCCACCTGGGCCTGGCGGGCTACGAGCTGGGGCTCAAGTTCATCACCCCAGTTTTTGACGGGATCAGCGAGGAGGAGATCAAGGCTCTGCTGGGGCAGGCCTTCGACAAGAAGTGGGAACTTCGCACCAAGACGGGCTTTGGCATTGACAACCGCGAGCGCGAGGTGCTGGCTCGAGCGGCCAAGCTGGGGCTGGTGGATGGGGAAAAGAGCCTGGTAGAGCAGCTTCGCCAGGTCTTCCAGCAGGGCAAGAGCGTGCTTTACGACGGGCGCACGGGGGAGCCCATCGAGGCCCCGATTGTGGTGGGGCTGATGTACATCATGAAGCTTTACCACATGGTGGAGGACAAGATGCACGCCCGCTCCACCGGCCCCTACTCCCTCATCACCCAGCAGCCCCTGGGCGGCAAGGCCCAGTTTGGGGGGCAGCGCTTTGGCGAGATGGAGGTCTGGGCCCTGGAAGCCTACGGGGCGGCCCACACCCTGCAGGAGATTCTCACCATCAAGTCCGACGACATAGAGGGTCGCAACGCCGCCTACGAGGCGGTGGTGAAGGGCGAGGACGTGCCCGAAGCCAGCGTGCCGGAGAGCTTTAGGGTTTTGGTGAAGGAGCTGCAGTCGCTGGGCCTCAACGTGGAGACCTACGACGAGAACGGCAAGCACCTGGATATCTTCGAGGGGCTGGCCTCTAAGCGCTAAGGGTAGGCTTTCCCGCTGCGTTTTCGTTGGCGGACGAGGGAACAATGACGAGACGAGAGGTTCGCAAGGTACGCATCAGCCTGGCCTCACCGGAAAAGATCCGCGAGTGGAGCTACGGCGAGGTCGAAAAGCCCGAGACCATCAACTACCGCACCCTGAAGCCCGAACGGGATGGTCTTTTTGATGAGCGCATCTTCGGGCCCCAGAAGGACTACGAGTGCGCCTGCGGCAAGTACAAGCGCCAGCGCTTTGAGGGCAAGGTCTGCGAACGTTGCGGGGTGGAGGTAACCAAGAGCATCGTGCGGCGCTACCGCATGGGCCACGTGGACCTCGCCACCCCGGTGGCCCACATCTGGTATGTGAAGGACGTGCCGAGCAAGATCGGCACCCTGCTGGACCTCTCGGCGCAGGAGCTCGAGCAGGTCCTCTACTTCGCCAAGTACATCACCCTCGACCCCAAGGGGGCGGTGCTGAACGGGGTGCCGGTCCAGAAGCGGCAGCTTCTCACCGATGAGGAGTACCGCGAGCTGCGCTTCGGCAAGCAGGAGACCTACCCCATTCCCCCGGGCGTGGATGCGCTGGTCAAAGATGGCGACGAGGTGAAGAAGGGCCAGGAGCTAGCCCCCGGCATTGTGAGCCGGATGGATGGCCTGGCCCTCTTCCGTTTCCCTCGCCGGCTCCGGGTGGCCTACGCCCTGAAGGAGCGGGCCAGCCTGGTGCTGCCCAAGGCGGCCTGGATCGAACAGGAGCGCTACCAGCCGGGTGAGCCGCTGGCCGAGCTCGAGGCCTCCTACCAGATTGTGAGCGAGGATGCGGGGGCGGTGGAGATCGAGGAGCTGGGCGAGGGGGCCTTGCTCAAGGTCCTCGACCCCGACACCGGTGAGGTGGGCGGGGTCTACCTGATTCCCGCCGGCATGCACCTCAAGGTGGGCCAGGGCGAGCTGGTGGGGAACGGCGATGTGCTGGCCCAGGGCAAGGGGCAGCTCAGGATGCCCAAGGGCCTCAAGGTGGTGGGCCTCGAGGCCGAGGTGCACAAGAAAGAGGTGCACCTCTCCTTCACCCTGGAGCGCACCCTGGAGAAAAGCTATCCCCTCCAGCCCCACATGCACGTGCTGGTGGCCGAGGGGGCCAAGGTGCGCAAGGGCGACAAGCTGGTGGGGGCCATCGACCCCGAGGAGGAGGTCTACGCCGAGGCGGACGGGGTGGTGCACCTGCACGAGCCGGCTTCAATCGTGGTGATGAAGGCCAAGCTCTACCCCTTCGAGGACGATGTGGAGGTCACCAACGGCGACCGGGTGAGCCCGGGGGACGTGCTGGCCGACGGGGGGAAGGTGGTCTCCGAAATCTACGGCCGGGTGGAGGTGGACTTCATCCGCATGGCGGTGCGGGTGATTGAGTCCTATGACATCGATGCCAAGATGGGGGCCCAGGCCATCCAGGAGCTGCTCAAGGAAATCGACCTGGGGGTGCTCGAGGCCGAGCTGGTGGAGGAGATGAAGCACCCCTCCCGGGCCCGGCGGGCCAAGGCCAGGAAGCGCCTGGAGGTGGTGCGGGCCTTCCGCGACTCCGGCAACCGCCCGGAGTGGATGATCCTGGAAGCAGTCCCGGTGCTGCCGCCCGACCTGCGCCCCATGGTGCAGGTGGATGGGGGGCGTTTTGCCACCTCCGACCTCAACGACCTTTACCGCCGCCTCATCAACCGCAACAACCGCCTGAAGAAGCTCCTCGCCCAGGGGGCCCCGGAGATGATCATCCGCAACGAGAAGCGGATGCTGCAAGAAGCGGTGGACGCCCTTTTGGACAACGGCCGGCGCGGCACCCCGGTCACCAACCCTGGCTCCGACCGGGCCCTGCGCTCCCTCACCGACATCCTCTCGGGCAAGCAGGGCCGCTTCCGCCAAAACCTTTTGGGCAAGCGGGTGGACTACTCGGGCCGCTCGGTGATCGTGGTGGGGCCCCAGCTCAAGCTGCACCAGTGCGGTCTGCCTAAGCGCATGGCCCTGGAGCTCTTCAAACCCTTCCTCTTGAAGCGCATGGAGGAGAAGGGCATCGCCAACAACGTCAAGGCCGCCCGCAAGATGCTGGAGCGCTCGCGCGATATCAAGGACGAGGTCTGGGACGCGCTGGAAGAGGTGATCCACGGCAAGGTGGTGCTCCTGAACCGCGCGCCCACCCTGCACCGCCTGGGCATCCAGGCCTTCCAGCCGGTGCTGGTGGAGGGCCAGTCCATCCAGCTCCACCCCCTGGTGTGCGAGGCCTTCAACGCCGACTTCGACGGCGACCAGATGGCCGTGCACGTGCCCCTTTCCAGCTACGCCCAGGCCGAGGCGCGCATCCAGATGCTCTCCAGCCACAACATCCTCTCCCCGGCCTCGGGCGAGCCGATTGCCAAGCCGGCGCGGGATATCATTTTGGGGCTTTACTACCTGACCCAGCTTCGCCGCGAGAAGAAGGGCCAGGGGATGGCCTTTGACACGCCAGAGGAGGCCATTCGGGCCTACGAGGAGGGGAAGGTGGCCCTCAACGCCCCCATCAAGGTGGCCGGGAAGGAGACCAGCGTGGGCCGGCTGAAATTCGTCTTCAGCAGCATCGACGAGGCCCTGCTGGCGGTGCAGAGCGGGGTGGTGGACCACCAGGATGTGGTCACGGTGCGGGTGGGGGATAAACTCCTGGAGACCTCGCCGGGGCGGATGCTCTTCCTGCGCATTGTGGCTGAGGCCATCGAGGACCCCGAGAAGGCCCAGGAGCTGGTCAACCTCGAGGTGGCCCAGGAGAAGAACTCCCTCAAGGACCTGGTCTACAAGAGCTTCCTGCTTTTGGGCATCGAGAAGACCGCCAAGCTCCTGGATGCCCTCAAGTACTACGGCTTTGTGCTCTCCACCACCAGCGGGGTGACCATCGGCATCGACGACGCGGTGATTCCCGCCGAGAAGAAGCAGTACCTGCAGGAGGCCGATGCCAAGCTGGCCCAGATCGAGCAGGCCTTCGAGATGGGGCTTTTGACCGAGGAGGAGCGTTTCCGCCAGATCCTCCAGCTCTGGAGCGAGACCACCGAAAAGGTGACCAAGGCGGTCTTCAAGAACTTCGAGGAGAACTACCCCTTCAACCCCCTCTACGTCATGAGCCAGTCGGGGGCCCGGGGCAACCCCCAGCAGATCCGCCAGATTTCCGGGATGCGCGGGCTCATGGCCAAGCCCTCGGGCGAGACCTACCCGGTGCCGGTGCGGGCCTCCTTCCGCGAGGGGCTTACGGTGCTGGAGTACTTTATCTCCACCCACGGGGCCCGCAAGGGTGGCGCCGACACCGCGCTGCGCACCGCCGACTCCGGCTACCTTACGCGCAAGCTGCATGATGTGGCCCACGAGGTCATTGTGCGGGAGGCCGACTGCGGCACCCCGGACTACATCTCGGTGCCCCTCCTGGAGTTCGACGAGGCCTTCCGCAGCAAGCGCCTGCGCAAGAAGAGCGATATCGAGTCAGGGCTTTATGGGCGCACGGTGGCCCGCGAGTTCGAGGTAGGGGGGAGGGTCTTCGCTGAGGGCTACCAGCTTAGCCTGGAGGACGTCAACTTCATCGTGAAGGCTGCCGAGGAGCGCCTAATCGAGGAAGTACCGGTCCGCTCCCCCCTCACCTGCCGCACCCGCTACGGGGTCTGCCAGCAGTGCTATGGCTGGGACCTCTCGGCGGCCAAGCTGGTCTCCATCGGGGAGAGCGTGGGGGTGGTGGCGGCGGAGTCCATCGGCGAGCCCGGCACCCAGCTCACCATGCGCACCTTCCACACCGGCGGGGTGGCCACCGGCACCGACATCACCCAGGGTCTGCCCCGCGTGATCGAGCTCTTCGAGGCCCGGCGGCCCAAGGCCAAGGCGGTAATCGCCGAGATCGACGGGGTGGTCCATCTGGAGGAGCACGAGGACAAGGTGAGCATCTTTGTGAGCAGCGAGGGCTTCTCCAAGGAGTACAAGGTGCCCAAGGAGGCCCGCATCCTGGTGAAGGAAGGGGAGACGGTGGAGGCCGGTCAGCCCCTCACCCGCGGGGCCATCGACCCCCACCAGCTTCTGGAGGCCAAGGGCCCCGAGGCGGTGGAGCGCTACCTGACCGACGAGATTCAGCGCGTGTACCGGGCCCAGGGGGTGAAGCTCCACGACAAGCACATCGAGGTGATTGTGCGGCAGATGCTCAAGTACGTGGAGATCACCGACCCCGGCGACAGCCGCTACCTGGAGGGCCAGGTGATCGAGCGCTGGGATGTGGAGAGCACCAACGAGAAGCTGATGGGGGAGGGGAAAACCCCAGCGAGCTGGAAGCCGGTGCTGATGGGGGTGACCAAGAGCGCCCTCTCCACCAAGAGCTGGCTCTCGGCGGCCAGCTTCCAGCACACCACCCACGTGCTCACCGAGGCGGCCATTGCCGGCAAGGTGGACGAGCTGATCGGCCTCAAGGAGAACGTGATTCTGGGCAAGCTGATCCCCGCGGGCACCGGCTCCGACCACGTGCGCAACACCCAGGTGGTGGACCAGAAGACCCTCAAGCACCTGGAGGAAGCCCGCCGGCCGGCCGAGGTGCCGGTGGCCCCCAGCCGGCGGGCTGCCCGGCCGGAGTCGGTGCTGCGGGAGTAGGAAGTCGGTGGGACTCCCGGTATGAAGGCCCGCCTTTACCTGGCCTTTCAGCAGGTAGGGGCCGACCTGTTTGCCGCTGGGTTGGCCTCGGCCACCTCAGGCAACTTCTCGGTGCGCGATAGGGAGGGCCTGTGGATTACCCGCTCAGGGGTGCAGAAGGCCCATCTGGCCCCTGAGGACCTTCTCTGGTTGCCGCTGGCGCCTGACCCCGAGCGGGATCAGGGGGCCTCGGTAGAGCGGGTGATCCACCGGGCGGTCTACCAGAGGACCCAGGCCACTGCGGTGGTGCATGCCCATCCGCGGCACGCGATTGCCCTCTCCTTCCACCTGGACACCATCGTGCCCATCGACCTCGAGGGGCAGTACTACTTCCCGCAGATCCCGGTGGTGGCCCCCAAGGTGGCCTCGGCCAGCGAGGAGGCCGCTTTGGCTGTGGCCGAGGCCTTGCAGACCCACCCGGCCTGCGTGGTGCGGGGGCACGGGGCCTTTACCAGGAGCACCCTGGAGGAACCCGAGAAGGCCCTGCTCCAGGCCTATTCCCTCATGACCAGCCTGGAGGAGGCCTGCCAGGTGCTTTTCCTGGAGCGCCTTTGGCGGGGGGGAGCGCGGTGAGGGTGCTGTTCGTCGAGGGCAAGGACGGGGAGGCGCTGCGCCGGCTGGCCCGCAGTTTTCCCCACCCCTACCGTCTGTTCTACCGCCCAGAGCAGGGGCTTTACCTGCTCGAGGTCTGGGCCTACACCCCCGAGGTGGAGGCGGCCGCGGCGGGGCTCGAGGGGGTGCGGGCCTGGAGTTTTGAGCTTCTGGAGGAAGGGCAGAGGGTGAGCTAGGCCGTGCGGGAGGAGATCGACTGGGTAAGGCTGGATGGGGGGGTGGAGGTCTACCTCGAAGACACCGGCCCCCTCTCAGCTCCGGCCATCCTGGTGCTGCATGGAGGGCCAGGGGGCAGCAGCTATGTTTTGCGTGAGGGACTGGGGGAGTGGCTGGAAGATTACCGGGTGCTGTACCTGGACCAGCGGGGTGGGGGCCGCAGCCCCGCTTTGCCCGAAAAACCAGAGTTTTTTACCATAGACGCGCTGGTGGATGACCTGCTGGCCCTAAGAGCCCACCTGGGTCTTTCCCGCTGGACCCTTTTGGGCCATGGCTTCGGCGGCCTGCTGGCCCTGGAGTATGCCCGCCGCTCGCCCGCCACCACCCAGGGCCTGGTGCTGATCAACCCCTGGACCAACTTCCCCTGGCTGGCCACCCAGCTCTACCGGGCCTCGCTGGCGCTGAGGGGGCTGGAGGGGGTGGAGCTGGAGCCCCCCGCCGACGGCACAGCCTTGCTCAGGGAGGCCTTGGCCCAGGTGGAGCCCAAGCTGCTCTTCGATGCGCTGCTCTTTCCCTCCCAGCATAGCCGGTTGGAGTACGAGTGGCTGGCCGAGGGCCACCCCGGCCTGGGGGCCGAGACCCCGGGGCAGATGTTCGTTCTAAACGGGCTCTGGCGGCTCGACTATACCCCCTACCTGCTGGAGGTGAAAATCCCCCCCCGCGTCCTCCTGGGCTCCCGGGACCACAGCAGCTATCCCGAGGCCCAGGTGGTGGCCGACCTCACCGGAGGGTGGCTCGAGGTGCTCGAGGGGGCCGGCCACTATCCCTGGATTGACCAGCCCGAGGCCTTCGCGGAGGCCTTGAGGAGGGCCCTTTCCCTATAGAAGGGCCTAGCGCACCCGGCTGACCAGCTCGGCAAAAGCCTCGGGCTGACGCACGGCCAGATCGGCCAGGATCTTGCGGTCGAGCTCGATGCCGGCCTTTTTCAGTCCATGCATAAAGGTGCTGTAGTTCAGCCCATGCTGGCGGGCCGCGGCGTTGATGCGCACAATCCAGAGCCGCCGCATATCCCCCTTGCGGTTGCGGCGGTCGTCGTAGGAGCGCATGGCCGCGCTGAAAAGGGTCTCGCGGGCCTTGCGGAAACTTTTGGAGCGCAGCCCATAAAAACCCTTGGCTTGCTTGAGGATGGCCTTGTGGCGGCGGCGGCGGACAACTCCGGTTTTAGCCCGTGGCATGCTCTACCCCCTTACACATCGTAGGGCATCAGCCGGTGTACCCGGCGCTCCTCTCCCTTGGCAAAGGTGAAGGGACGCCCCTTGATCCGCCCGCTCTTGCCCGACTTTTGCCAGTTTAGGTGGCGCTTGCCCGGCTTTCTGCCGATAACTTTGCCCGAAGCCGTGATTTTAACACGGTTCTTGGCGCCCTTGTGGGTCTTCATCTTTGGCATACTCGGCTCCTTGCTGCCCAAGTGCCTCCGCAGAGGGCTTGTGAACTCGGCAGCCTTGTGAGTATAGCACAGCGGAGCCTTTTTTACAGGGGGGATTCCTGCTTGAAGCTAGGGGGGCGTTTTTCCCGGAGCGAGGCCAGCCCCTCTCGGGCCTCTGGTCCCAGGAAGCCCAGGAACTCCAGCGCCAGCGAGGTATCGAAGCTGGGCCCAGCCAGCCGCAGCCAGTTGTTGAGGGCATACTTGGTGAAGCGGAGGGCGCTGGGGGCCCCTGCCGCCAGCTTTTGCGCCAGGGCCAGGGCCTCGGGGTAGACCTTTTCATCGTCCACCACCCGGGAGACCAACCCGATGCGCTCGGCCTCCTCGCCTGTAAGGGGTTCGTTCAGGAGCAGGTGGTACTTGGCCTTGGCCAGGCCGCACAGCAGGGGCCAGATGAGGACCGCGTGGTCGCCTGCGGCCACCCCCAGCCGCAGGTGGCCGTCCAGCAGCCGGGCCTTTCTTCCGGCCACGCTGATATCGGCCAGCAGGGCCACCGCCAGCCCGGCCCCCACCGCCGGTCCCTGAATAGCCGAGACAATGGGCTTCCCACAGTTGACCACTCCGTAGACCAGGTCGCGGGCTTCCTTCCAGACCTGGAGGAGCACCCCGTAGTCGGCCATCATCTCCTCGATCATGGCGAAGTCGCCCCCGCTGCTAAAAACCCCCCCCTCGCCCCGTACCAGCACCGCCCGGATTCGCGGGTCTTGGTCTATGTCGCGCCACACGTAGGCCAGCTCGCGGTGGGCTGCGTGGTCCACTGCGTTTAGACGGCCGGGGTTGGAGAGGATGAGCTCGAGCACCCCCTCGCTCGGGTGGGCGAATTTGAGCCGCTGGTAGCCCTGGGTCCAGTCCATGCCCCGAGTTTACCGGAGGCTGGATTTCTCGGGTAAAATCCGCTGGCATGGCGCTTTACGCGGTCAACAAGCCCCTGGGCCAGACTTCCCACGACGTGGTGGACCGGCTGCGGGCGCTTTTGGGCACCCGCCGGGTGGGCCATACCGGTACCCTGGACCCCCTAGCGACTGGGGTGTTGGTGCTGGCTACGGAAGCCTCTACCAAGCTGGTGCCCTTTTTGTCGGCGGAGGAAAAGGAGTACCTGGCCTGGGTCTCCTTCGGGGCCACCACCCCGACCCTGGATGCCGAAGGGCCGGTGGTGGAGGAGAGCCCCCATCGCCCCACCCCGCGCGAGATCGAAGCGGTTCTCCCAGAGTTCCTGCGCCTCACCGAGCAGATTCCCCCGGCCTACTCTGCGGTCAAGGTGGGGGGGGTAAAGGCCTACGAGGCCGCCCGCAAGGGGGCGCCCCTGGAGCTCTCGCCCCGGCCGGTGAGGTACCTCGAGGCCACCCTGCTGGCCTTTGACCCTGCCCCTGTGCCCCACCGCATCGCCCCCTCGGCCGCCGGCTGGCAGCCTGCCGAGCGGGGCCGCCGGGTGGAGCTGCCCAAGCCCCTGGGCCCCTACCCCACCGCGGTCATCCGGCTGGTGGTGGGCCCTGGCACCTACGTGCGGGCCTTTGCCCGCGACCTGGGCCACCGGCTTGGCACCCAGGCCTTTTTGTCGGGCCTGGTGCGCACCCGGGTGGGAAGGGTAGGGTTGGAGCTGGCCCAGGAGCTGGAAAGTTTGGATGCAGGGCGGACGCTGGAGGTGCTCGAGGTCCTCTCCTGCCCCAGCGTGGAACTCTCCCATACCGAGGCCCGGCGGGTGATGGAGGGGATGCCCCTGCCCATTCCGGCCAAGGGGCTGGTGGCCTTGCTGGGGCCCAAGCGCCGTTTGATTGCCATAGCCGAGGGGGATGGGTTCAAACTGCGCATCCGCCGGGTGTTCAAAGACTAGAGCGCGAACACCTCCTTGAGGATGGGCTGGGAGAGCACCACCATGGTGCGGGTGCTGCCGTAGATGCCAATCTGGCGAATCAGGGCCTGCAGCTCCTCTACATTGCGCACCATCACCTTGACCACAAAAGAGGCCTCCCCGGTAACGAAATAACAGGCCCGCACCTCCTCGGTGCTGCGGGCAAACTCCAGCATCTGCTCATAGCGGTGGGGTGGGGTGGCCACCTCGATCAGGGCGGTGACGCTATAGCCCAAGGCTCCGGGGTTGACCCGCGCCCCGTAGCCAACAAGGATGCCCGCGTCCTCCAGCCGGCGAACCCGCTCGCTCACTGCAGGGGTGGAAAGCCCTACCCGGCGGCCCAGCTCGCTGTAGGAAAGCCGCCCATCCTCCTGCAGCGCGCGCAGGATGGCGCGGTTGAATGGGTCTAGCAGTTTGTTAGCCATAAGGTTCATTATGGCTTAGGAATGTCAACTCTGATTGCGGAATTTCCTTTGAACCTTGCTTTTTTTTGAGCTGTCCTGCGCCTAAGCTTGAGGAAAGCGAGGGGTGAACCATGACGATTGGGGTACCCAGGGAGATCAAGACGCTCGAGAACCGTGTGGCCCTTACCCCCGGGGGTGCGGCCAGCCTGGTGCGCCGGGGACACCGGGTTTGGGTCGAACGCGGGGCTGGATTGGGTTCGGGGATTCCCGATGCGGAGTACGAGAGGGCTGGGGCTGAGCTGGTGGACCAGGCGGAGGCCTGGAGCGCCGACCTGGTGGTCAAGGTCAAGGAGCCTATTGCCGAAGAGTACCGCTACTTGCGCAAGGACCTGATTCTCTTCGCCTATCTGCACCTGGCTGCAGATGAGGCCCTGACCCGGGCTTTGTTGCAGGCCGGCACCACCGCCATCGCCTACGAGACGGTGCAGCTTCCGGACGGCACCCTGCCCCTTTTGGTGCCCATGAGCGAGGTGGCCGGGCGGATGGCCCCCCAGGTGGGGGCCTGGGCCCTGGAGAAGCCCCACGGGGGCCGGGGGGTGTTGCTGGGCGGGGTGCCGGGGGTAGCCCCGGCTAGCGTGGTGATTCTGGGCGGGGGGGTGGTAGGGACCAACGCCGCCAAGATTGCGTTGGGCATGGGGGCCCAGGTGACTGTTCTGGACGTTTCTAAGTCGCGCCTCCAGTACCTGGACGACGTGTTCGGCGGGCGGCTTATTACCCTGGCCTCCACCGAGGCCAACATAGCCTCCTCCATTCGCCACGCCGACCTGCTGATAGGCGCGGTGCTGATTCCGGGGGCCAAAGCCCCCAAGCTGGTCACCCGTGAGATGCTCGCCACCATGAAGGAGGGGGCGGTTATTGTGGACGTAGCAGTGGACCAGGGCGGCTGCGTGGAGACCATCCGCCCCACCACCCATGCCAACCCCACCTATGTGGTGGACGGGGTGGTGCACTACGGGGTGGCCAACATGCCTGGGGCTGTGCCCCGCACCTCCACCTTTGCCCTCACCAACCAGACCCTACCCTACCTTCTGCGGCTGGCCGAAAAGGGGCTGGAGGCCTTGAAGGAGGACCCCGCGCTCCTCCAGGGGCTCAACACCCACCAGGGGCATCTTACCTGCCGGGGGGTGGCGGAGGCCTTTGCCCTGCCCTACACCGTGCCTGAGCGGGTATTTTGAGGGCTGCTTTCCGCCTGGGGTGCGCTACCCTGGGGTCTATGCGTGGGCTTGCTCTTTTGGGAGTGGCCGGTTTGTCCCTGGCCCAGGCGGTGCCCTGGGCGCCGGCAGAGCAGCTGGCCTATCGGCTTTCTTGGCAGGGTGTGGACGTGGGTCGGGTGTATTTGGTGGCGGAAGAGGCGGGGGAGGGATGGCGTTTCCGCTTCCGCCTCGAGCCCACCGGGCCAGCCCGGTGGCTGGGCTATGGCCTCGAGGCCGAAAGCCGGGTGGGGCCTGAACTTTTCACCACCCAGTTTCGCCAGACCCTCTCCGAGCCTTTCCGGGGAACCACCCGGCTTTTCTTTCAGCAGCAAGATGGGAAGGGCTGCTGGGCCACGGTCGTCCACCCCGATGGCAAGGAGACCACCTGGAAAAGCCCCCACGAGGACGTTCTGGATAGCCTGGCCCTTCTCTATTACCTGCGCCTTTACCCCGAAATCCGGCAGGTTAGGGTGGTGGACTACTACCAGATGGTGCAGGGGCGGCTCGAGGTTTTGCAGGGTAGGGGCCTTATGGGCTATCGCTTTGCCCGCGACGATGTCTATATCGAGGCCTGGTACCGTTCCAACGCGCGCCGTACCCTGGTTCGGCTGGTGTTTGGGCGGGACTTCGGGCGTCTGGAGGCGGTGTTGTTGGAGGACAATGGCAGCTAGGGGTCCCAGGCTTCCTCTAGGGTAAAGTAACTAGCTGGAGGCCAACCTTGAGAGGCAACATCACCGTGACCGAAGGCGCCCTGGCCACCATCCTAGGCCTGGCGGCGCACGAAGTGCCGGGGGTAGTGGGTATGAGCCCGGCGGGCATCCGGGAGTCCATCAGCCGCATCCTGGGTAAAAGCGAGGCCAGCGAGGGGGTGGTGGTCAAGCCCGACCCTGCCGAACCCGGTAGGTATCAGGTAGACCTGTACGTGGTGGTGGCCTTTGGGGCCCGCATACCCGCTGTGGTGGACAGCATTGCCGAGCGGGTGCGCTGGGCGGCCAGGAGCCTAGCCGGTGCCGAGCTCTCCTCGGTGCGGGTGCACGTGGTGGGGGTGAGCCGTGGCTAGGGCGCTTCTGCCTGCCGAGCTGGCGCAGGCCTTCCGTTACGCCACCGATTGGTTTGCGGTTTATCTGGAAGAGATCAATGCCCTCAACGTCTACCCGGTGCCCGACGGCGATACCGGCACCAACATGCACCTCACCCTCCAATCGGTGCGGCGGGAGCTGGACCTGGTGGACACCCAGAAGATGGGGGAGGTGGCCCGGGCCATCAGCTACGGCTCGCTCCTCGGGGCTCGAGGCAACTCGGGGGTGATCACCTCGCAGATCCTGAAAGGTTTTGCCGATGCCATCAAGGAGGCCCAGGCGATCTCCCCCAATTTGCTGTCCAAAGCTTTGGAGGAGGGCTCCCGCACCGGCTACAAGGCGGTGATGAAGCCGGTGGAGGGCACCATCCTCACCGTCTCCCGGGCGGTGGCCGAGGGGGCCCGCCAGGCGGTGGAGGCGGGGGCCGAGACCCTGGAGGAGGTGCTGGAGCAGGCTTTGCGCCAGGGGCGCGAGGCCTCCGACCGCACCCCCGAGCTGCTGCCGGTGCTGAAGCAGGCCGGGGTGGTGGACGCGGGGGGGGTGGGTCTGCTGCGCTTCTTGGAGGGGCTGCAGGGCTATCTGCTGCAAAAACCTTTGCCAGAGCCTCCCAAGGTGGAGCGGTACGCCCAGACCGTCTTCGAGGAGGAGAACTTTGGCTACTGCACCGAGTTTTTGATGGATGGGGTGCAGGAGCCCATCGAGAAGATTCGGGCGGAGGTGGCCGCGTTTGGCGATTCCCTGCTGGTGGTGGGGGCCGAGGGGTACGTGAAGGGCCACATCCACACCAACGACCCCGACGGCCTCTTGGCCCGGGTGGCCCGTTACGGCCGGATGCTCCGCACCAAGGTGGAGGATATGTCGCAGCAGCACAGCGAGATCCTCGCCATGGCCGGGGCTGCCGATGAGCCCCCTCCGCCCACAGGCCTGGTGGCGGTGGCCAACGGCTGGGGGTTGGTCAAGGCTTTCCGGGGCTTCGGGGCCCGCGTGGTGGCAGGGGGACAGACCGCCAACCCCAGCGTGCAGGATATTCTGGACGCGATCAGGAGCCTTCCCAATCCGCAGGTGATCGTGCTGCCGAACAATAGCAACGTGATTATGTCGGCTGAGCAAGCAGCCCGGCTGTCCCAGGGGAAGGTGGTCCACGTGATTCCCACCCGCACCCTGGGCCAGGGGCTCGCGGCCTCGGTGCTTTACCAGGCCGAGCGCCCGGCAGCGGAGCTCCTGCCTGAGATGGAGGAGGCGGCGAGGCGGGTGGTGACGCTCGAGGTCACCCGCGCAAGCCGCAGCGTGGAGATTGGGGGGGTAAGCGTGGCAGAGGGACAACCCATCGGCCTGCGCGACGACAAGCTGGCTTTGGCTGCTGCGACCCCGGAGGAAGCTCTCTTCGATATGGTCCATCTGGCCGCCCAGGATGGGGATTTTGAGCTTCTTACCCTGTTTTATGGACCTGCGGTAACCAAAGAAGCCCTGGAAGCCCTGACCCGGCGCTTGGCCGAGGCCTTCCCCGCCTATAGCCTCGAGGTGCACCCCGGCGCGCCCGACCTTTACGACTACCTGGCCGTTTTGGAGTAGGCCTGGGCTGAGCAGAGCCCGCGTCCGCTCTGCCCTTTGCCGACGGGCAGGCATCCCTTGCCGGGGCCCGTCGGCGTTGCATTTGGCGTGCCCGGACGTGATTGAGAAAGGCGTGTTCCGCGGGAATTTTCTCGTCGGGTAAGGGACGACCCCCTTTGGGTTGCGTCAGGGGGCAGTCAGAGGAATGATGAGAAACTCAAAGGAACGCTTTAGTTATTTTTCATAAACCTGGGCCTCAATCGAGGCCCGTTCTTTCAGGGATGTCGGCGCGCCCCGCGGTTATGTACGGGGCGGGGCGGGGAAGAAAATGAGAATCGTTGCCTCCCTTTCTAAGGGAAGCCGGGAACACCCCCCCTACCCTTGTTGGGGAGTTATGAAAGGCGCATTTCGCTGGTTCATTCCTGCTTTGCTGGGGCTTGTTTTGATTTTTGGCGCGGGTTGGGCCCAGGCCCCCAAGGTGTTCGTGCTCAAGGCCACGGCCTATACCTCTTCGGTGCGTGAGACCGATAGCACCCCCTTCATCACCGCCACCGGTGCGCGCACCCGCATCGGCATCATCGCGGTAAGCCGGGATATGCTGCGGGAGTTGCCCTACGGCTCTAAGGTGATGCTCGAGGACCTGGGTACCCCCAGCGGCAAGGGTCGGGGGCGCTTCAACTACCTGTTTCGCGACCGGGTCTTCGTCGTGGAGGACACCATGCACCCCCGCAAGCGCGAGCAGATCGACGTGTGGCTGCCCGACCGCAGCACCGCCATTCGCTTTGGGGTGCGCAACGTGCGGGTAACCGTAATTCAGCGGGGCCGGGGGTAGGATGGTGGGGGTGTAGCCAACCCCCTATGCGCTTCGTCTGGTTTCTTGCCCTCCGCCACCTGCGCCACCGCCGCACCCAGAGCCTCATCAGCCTCCTGGGGGTGGCGGTGGGCATCATGGTTCTCACCACGGCCCTATCGCTCACCAACGGCTTTATCAAAGGGCTGGTGGAGGCCACCCTCAAGGCCGTGCCCCACCTCTACCTGCAGAGCCTGGACCCCGAGCACAGCCCCCCGCCTTCACCCCACCCCGAGGTGGTGGCGCAGGCCCCAGTACTCCTCACCAAGGCCCTCTTGACCCGCCGGGCCGAGGCGGGCCGCGGCGCGGGGGCCGATTTCGCCACCTTGATCGGCCTGGGGGCGGGGGGGGCAGGCGTTTACCCTGAGCTCGAGCTAAAGCGGCTCAGGCCCGGGACCATCGTGCTGGGCAGTGCCCTGGCCCGGAGCCTGGGGGCCTACCCGGGCGACCGGCTCTTTTTGGTCTCCATCAACCAGAAGCGCATAGAGCTGGAGGTGGTGGGCACCTTTCAGACCGGAAACTACCTCCTCGACGCAGGCTTTGCCTTCACCACCCTGGAGGATACCCGCGCGCTGATGGAAGCCCCTGCAGCCCTCTCGGGCTACCAGCTCCGCCTGCGCGACCCCGAAAAAGCCCCCGAGGTGGGGATGGCCCTGGCGGGCCGCCACTACTTTCCCCAGACCTGGCAGGCCAGCAACCGTACCCTCATTGAACAACTAGCCCTGCAAAAACGGGTGATTGGGATTGTGGTCTTTTTGATCGTGGTGGTGGCTGCCCTGGGTATGGCCAGCGTGCTGGTGCTCACAGTGATCGAGAAGACCCCGGAGATTGCCCTTCTGCGGGTGATGGGGGCCCGGGCCGCCCAGGTGGCCGGGGTGTTCGCCCTGGAGGGGCTGGTGCTGGGCACGCTGGGGATTATCCTTGGCAACCTGCTGGGCTACGGTCTTTCGCGCTACTTCGCCTGGCGCCCGGTCGAGATACCGGGCGAGCTCTACTTCCTCACCCGCCTGCCGGTGGAGATCAGGGCGGGAGACTTCGTCTGGGTTTCCGCCATGAGCCTCCTGGTGGTGCTGCTGGCCTCGCTTTTGCCCTTGTGGCGGGCTTTGCGGGTGAAGCCGGGGGAGGTTCTGCGCTAGACCCAGCTCACCGCGCCAAAGGTGTCCTCCCGGCGTGGGCTGGTGGAGAACATCACCACCGGGGTCTCGGTGTAGTCCTCTATCAGGGCGATGAACTGCTTGACGCTTTTGGGCAGCTGTTCGCGGCTTCTGATTCCCGAAAGGTCGCCCCAGCCGGGGATTTCCACATACTTCACGCTGCCGTCCTCCCTGTGCTCGATGCCCACCTTGACCACCGGGAAGCCCGAAAGCACGTCCAGCTTGGTGATGACCAGGCCGTCGAAGCCGTTGACCTCGCAGGCGTACTTGAGCAGTACCAGGTCGAGCCAGCCGGTGCGCCGGGCGCGGCCGGTGGTCACGCCGAACTCGCCGCCTTTTTGCCGTAAGAGTTCATCTTCCTCGCCGTGCAGTTCGGTGGGGAAAGGGCCGTTGCCCACCCGGGTGGCGTAGGCCTTGGCCACCCCGTAGACCTTGTTGATGGCCTTGTGGTTGACCCCGGCCCCGACCAGGATGCCCCCCACGGTGGGGTGGGAGCTGGTCACGTAGGGGTAGTCGCCGTAGTTGAGGTCGAGCATGGTGGCCTGGGCCCCCTCGAAAAGCACCCTCTTGCCGTGCTTGATGGCTTCCCGCAGCAGGCGGCCGGTGTCGGCGATGTGGGGGGCCAGGATCTCGCGCATGCGGTGAAGGTCGGCCAGGGCCTTCGCAGGGGTATCCCAGCCTGCTTCGCGGGTGGAGTTGGGCTTCTCCGCCAAAAGGGTCTCGACCCGCTCCTCGAGGACGGCCTCGTTCAGGAGGTCCCCCACCCGGATGCCCACCCGCCGGGCCCGGTCGGAGTAGGCCGGTCCGATGCCCCTTCGGGTGGTGCCCACGAAGTTGTTGCGCGACTCCACGTGCTTGTGGTGGGGTAGCACCAGGTGGGCTTTTTCGGAGACCAGCACTTTGGGTTCCAGTCCCTCGGCCCGGATGCTTTCCAGCTCCTCGGCGAAGCGAAAGGCGTCGATCACCATGCCATCGCCCAGGATGTTCACCGCTTGGGGGTGGATGACCCCGGTGGGCAGGAGGTTGAGCTTGAAGGTCTTGCCCTGGGCTACCACGGTGTGGCCCGCGTTGGCCCCTCCCTGGTAGCGCACCACGAAGTCGGCGCTTTCGGCCAGGGCGTCGGTCACCTTACCTTTTCCTTCGTCGCCCCACTGGGCCCCGATGATAGCGATTCCCGGCACGAGATATAGCCTAAGGCCAAAGCCCCAAAGCGAAAAGCCTTCGGGTGGGGTGTGCATTTTGCACAGGTGTGTGAGCGCGGGTGTGTTACCCTCACCCTAGTGTAACGGAGGAGTTCACGTTTGGATAAAGCCAGTACGCAAGCCCAACCTGTTCGCTTGTCTTTCTGCCGGGGAGCCGGCCGGGGGAGATGTTCTTTGGGGTGCTTCGGCCAGGCTGCCCTATAGGGATTTCGGAGGGAGTGTGCGTTATGAGAGGAGGTCCCATCCAGCTTAAGCTTTGGGGGCCGGCCCGGCTAGAGTACCAGGGCCGGGAGATCAAGCTGCAGCGCAAGGGCTTGGCCATCCTGTACTACCTGGCCCTGGAGGGTGCCACCCGGCGCGAGGTGCTGGCCGACCTGCTCTGGGGCCACTCGGCGGCCTCGCAGAACCTGCGGGTTGAGTTGCACCGCCTGGGTCAGGCCCTGGCCCCGCTGGGCTACACCCTGTTCAAGCCAGGGGAGGACCCGCTGCAGCTTCCGCCCTTCATCACCCTCGACCGCACGCCGGGGCCGGGGGTGCCTATGGAGGGGCTGGAGGAGCTTTCGGTGGAGTTTAGGGCCTGGCTCGAGGGCCAACGCTCACAGCTTATGGCCAGCAGCTCCGGTACCGTGGGCCGCGAGCGGCTGGTGCAAGAGATAGCCGCGCAGCTCACCCTGCCTGCGGTGCTCATCCTGATGGGCCGCCCTGGCTCTGGCCGCACGGCTTTTGCCCAGGCTTTGGCCAAGGCCCTGAGCATGCCTTTTCTGGAGGGGCCGCGGGGGGGAGGCCGGGTCCTGCACTACCTTCGCCCCCCCTACAACGATGTCTCTATTGAGCGCATCCTGACCGACCGGGAGGGGCTTTGGGTGGTGGAGCGCTCAGCCTATGGGGAGGACCCCCGGCTGGTTTTGGAGCTCAGGAGCCACTACCCGGCCGAGCGCACCCGCTACATCACCCTACCGCCCTTGTCCTGGGCCGAGGCCCGGGCTTCCCTGCTGGCCACCCTGCCCTTCGCCCAGGCTGCCCGGCTTTACCTGGCCTCGGGGGGGTCTCCCGGCCATCTGCGGGAGCTTTTAGCGGTGCCCCAGAATGGGCGGGAGACGCCCTTGCCCCAGCGGGTGCGGGCCCAGGTGCAGCTCGAGGCCCGCATGCTTTCGCTGGAAGCCAGGCTGGCGCTGGAGCGGCTCTCGGTGCACCCGGGCCCTTACAGCCAGGGTTTGCTGGATGCGCTGGAGGCCACGCCTTATCTGGATGAGCTAGAGCGCCGCGGCTGGCTCGTGTACAACGGCCAGTGGCAGTTCTCCGATGACGCCAGCCGCCGGGTGCTCTACTTGGGGCTTCAGCCAGGCCGCCGCCAGCAGTACCACCGCCAGGCTGCGCTGCAGTGCGCCATGGAGGAGCAGCGCATGGCCGAAGCCTACCACCGCCTGATGGCCGGCGACACCGCCGACTGGGGCAGCTTTGTAAACGCTTTGCCGGGCTGGACTCGCCACGGGCTCAAGGCCTGGCTGGGCATGCATGAACCCCTTTCGGCGGAGCCGGGTCTCAGCCTGGTGCCGCGGGGCGCTGAGCTGGCCCTTTTGGAAGAGGCCCGCTTTGGGCCCGGTTTTGAGGTCGAGGGCCGCCGTGTGCGCTGGGTGCGCACCCCTTCCATGGGCACCGCCTCCGGCATCATCTGGGCCAGCCACGATGAGCCCTCGCTCCTGCACCTCAAGGGGCACGCCTATGTGGAGAACCCTTTGGGGGTAGGCATCTCGGGTCGGGCTGCGCCCCTTATGCTCGAGATCCAGGAGCCCCGCGAGGCCCGGGTCATCTTCCTCTCCGGGGTGAGGGCCGGGGCCTTGGCCGACAACGCGCTGCTTCTACCCCTCCCGGAGGAGGTGGATGTCTGGTTCCGGGTGCCGGCTGGGGCCAGCCTCCGCCTGACCAGCAGCGCCGAGAGCGCCCTGATCGACCTAGAGGCCATCTCCTACCGCATTGCTCCGCCCAGCCAGGCTATCTCGGCCCCGGTGGTGGAGGTGTACGAGTTTTTTCGTAGTGCGGTAGAAGCCGCGCGGCGGACCTAAGGCTACTTCGGCTGGGGGTGCAGGCCCACCTCCTCGAGCCAACCCCTGAGCCTTGCCGGGGAAAAGCGGCTCAGGGAGATGGCGTGGGGACCATAGACCAGGGTGGGCACGCTGCGCTTGCCCTGGTTGAGCTGCATCACCCGCTCAGCCGCCTCGGGTTCGCGCTCGATGTCTATCTCGGTAAAGGGCAGGCCTAGGTTGGCGAGGGCCTGTTTGGCTGCACGGCAGTCGGGACACCAGGCGGTGGTATACAGCACGATCATACCCAAGGGGAGTATAGCAGGAGCCTCAGACCTCGCCCACCTCAAGCGCCGCGGTAAGGGCTGCCCCCAGGAGGCCAGCCTCGCCGCCCAGTTGGGCTAGGCGGATGGGCGGGGCAATCCAGTTTTCCATGTAGCGTCGGTAGCTGCGCTCAACCTCTTCTAAATAGGCAGGCCCTGCGTTGAGGGCGATTCCTCCGCCCAGCACCACCACCTCGGGGTCGTAACACTTGACCAGTGAGGCCAGGGCAATTCCCACCCAGCTCGCTGCCTGAAGGACGATGCGGGCGGCCTGGCGGTCGCCCTGCTGAAAGCGGGCGAACAGCTCGTAGGTGCTCACCTCGCGCTTGAAGCTGGCCAGGGCCATGCGTTCCATGGCCGGCCCGGTGGCCAGGGCCTCCAGGCACCCATCCAGCCCACAGCCGCAGGTTGGGCCCCCGGGCAGCACGGTGATGTGCCCAATCTCGCCCCCCTGACCATGGGCGCCGCGCAGCACCCGATTGCCCCACACAAAGCCGCCGCCCACCCCGGTGGAGACGGTCATGAAGAGGCTGCTCTCGGCCCCTCGGGCCGCGCCCAGCAGGTGCTCGGCCAGGGCTGCGGCATTAGCGTCGTTTTCTACGTAGACCCTGTAGCCGGTGGCCTCCTCCAGGCGCTCTACCAGAGGAAAATCGGTAAAGTTGGCGATGTTGGGGGTGAACTTGACCCGGCCCCGCTTGAAGTCTAGGGGGCCTGGGGTACCGAGGCCAATGGCCTTCACTGTCTCCCCGCTGGCCTCGATGGCCTGCCGGGCGGCCTCGGCCATGGCCTGGACGACAGCGTTGCCCCCCTCCTCAGGGGTGGGTACGGTCACTCGGGAGCGGATGGCCCCATCTTTGAGCACCCCGGCCAGAATCTTGGTCCCGCCTAGGTCGATGCCCACTACGCTCATGGTGTTTCTCCTTGTGCGTCGCGCTCGAGGATGAGCACCGCCTCCCGGTAGAAGGCCTCGGGTATCCACAGCCCTACCTGCCCGGTGTAGACGCCCAGGTAGGCTTCAGGAAGGCCCAGAAAGGGGGTTTCGAGATGGACCGGGATGCCCTTCTGTTCCAGCCGGGCCCTAATACCCTCGGCCACCAGCCGCGGCGCGGAGAGTAGCAGCGCGTAGGTCACCTCGCCCAACTGCCGCTTTGGGGGGGCTTCCTCCAGCATCGCTCCTAAGCATAGCAGCCCGAGGCAGTAAGCTAGGGGGGCTGTATGCTGGCCCAGGTGCGCACCTACAGCCTGTTTGGTCTGGAGGCCCTGCCGATCACGGTGGAGGTCGATATCTCAAAGGGCATGCCCTCCTACGCCCTGGTGGGCCTGCCGGACAAGGCGGTGGAGGAGAGCCGGGAAAGGGTGCGGGCCGCCCTGAAGAACGCCGGCTTCCCCTACCCCCAGGCCCGGGTGGTGGTGAACCTGGCCCCGGCGGAGCTCCGCAAGGAGGGGAGCCACTTTGACCTGGCCATCGCCCTAGGCCTCCTGGCGGCCCAGGGGGTGGTGCCCCTCGAGGCCCTCGCCCCCTTGGCCGTGGCCGGGGAGCTGGGCCTGGACGGGAGCCTGCGCCCGGTGCCTGGGGCGGTGAACCTGGCCCTGGGGGCCCTGGCGGAGGGGCGCGGGCTCCTCCTACCCATGGAAAGCGCCCAGGAAGGGGCCCTGGTGGAGGGGGTGGCGGTGTACGGGGCAAAGGACCTGCGGGAGGCCGTGGCCTTCCTGCGGGGGGAGGAGGCCCTGGAGCAGGCCAAGCCCGGGGACCCTCTGGAGGAAGCCCCTCTCTTGGACCTGCGGGACGTGAAGGGCCAGGCCAAGGCCAAGCGGGCCCTGGAGATCGCCGCCAGCGGCCACCACCACCTCCTCCTGGTGGGAAGCCCGGGCTCGGGCAAGACCATGCTGGCCCGGCGCCTCCCCCACCTCATGCCCCCCCTGGCCCAGGAGGCGGCCTTAGAGGTCACCCGCATCCACTCCGCCGCCGGCCAGGCCCTAAAGGGGCTCATGCGCACCCCTCCCTTCCGCGCCCCCCACCACACGGTGAGCTACGCCGGCCTCATCGGGGGCGGGGCCATCCCCAAACCGGGGGAGGTCTCCTTAGCCCACCGGGGGGTGCTCTTCCTGGACGAGTTTCCCGAGTTTTCCCGGGATGCCCTCGAGGCCCTGCGCCAGCCCCTGGAGGACGGGGTGGTGACCATCGCCCGGGCCCGGGCCAGCCTCACCTTCCCCGCCCGCTTCCTCCTGGTGGCGGCCATGAACCCCTGCCCCTGCGGCTGGCACGGGGACCCCGAACGCCCCTGCACCTGCACCCCCGGCACCCGCCAGCGCTACGCCGGCCGCATCTCTGGCCCTCTCCTGGACCGCTTCGACCTGGTGGTGGAGGTTCCCCGGCTCACCCCGGAGGAGCTCGCCCGCGCCCCGGAGGGGGAGTCCACCGCAGTGGTGCGGGAACGGGTACTGGCCGCCCGGGAACGTATGCTCTCCCGCCAGGGCAGGCCCAACGGGGAGCTCTTCGGCCGCGCCCTGCGCCAGCACACCGCCCTTTCCCCCGCCTCCCAGGCCCTCCTGCAGGCGGCCGCCAAGCGCCTGGCCCTCAGCGCCCGCGCCTACGACCGCATCCTCCGGGTGGCGCGCACCATCGCCGATCTGGCGGGCTCCGAACACATCCAAGAGGAGCACCTGGCCGAGGCGCTGACCTACCGGCGGGGTATGCCTTAACGCACCACCCGCACCTCAACCCCCACGTCCAGGTTGCTCCAGGCGGTGTCGGTGGTGAGGGCTGGCAGTTTTAGCCGCATGGCCAGGGCCAGACAGACCCGATCCCCCAGGGATAGCCCATGGGCTTTAGTCAAAGGGCGTAGGGCAGCCACCCGCAGGGCATCCTCGGGGCCGAAGGGCACCACCTCCAGCACACCCCCCAGCAAACCCTGCTCCACCAGGGCTTGCTCCAGCAGACGTGCGTCCTGGCGCCAATCGGCCACCTTGCTGTAGACCTCGGCCAGATTGACGGCGCTAATGAAGCCACCCCCGACCATCTGCCCAGCCACTGCCTCGGCCCCCGCCTCCTGGTTGAGGTAGGCCAGCAAGGCCGAGGCATCCAGCACCACGCTCATTCCTGCAGGGCCTCCCTGCGCCGTTCCTGAATCAGCTCCTCGGCCAGGGCTTTCCCTTTCAGGGCCGGATAGAGGCGCTGCAAGAGGCCCTTATTCCCCATCACAACTTCCTCCGCCTTGACCAGCTCGATCACCCCATCGTCCCGCAGCCGCAGCAGCAGGCGATCCCCCTCCCGCAGCCGCAGAACCCGGCGCACCTCAGCGGGCAGCACCAGACGGCCCTTGACTCCTAGCTGTACAGCCTGCTGAACCGCGGGGTGTTTCATGCCTCGATCGTACCACGGTTTGAAATGTTCCACTTTGCCGATGCGGGTCTCGGCAAACTTGGTTGTTCATGTTCCCGCAACAACCGCACCAAGCGAAAGCCCAGCATTCGTTCTCAAAGCTCGTGCAGCTTGCTATACTCCCCTCATGGACGCCCTATAGGGGTGAGGCTGCTATAGCGAGGTCCTCGTGCAGGCCCAGGCGGGGGGTGCAATGACGACCGTCCTAACCCTGCCGGCGCTGGGTGAGGGCGAAACCCTCGCCGCTCTGGAAGAATCTCTGCCCCCCTGCTGACCCACGAGACCCCCGGTGTCGTTATGCAACTCAGCATGCAGCGTACCGCAGGAAATATGCGGGTGGTTCCAGAAGCCGTTCATTCCCTCTTCGACCAGGTGGTGAGCATCGATCTCGAGGGGAGGGTGGTTCCAACTGGATAGACGCCCCCTTTGGCCCCTGTTGCTCCCGGCATTGCGGCACATCTTTCGCGCCGCCCCCGGGGAAAGCACCCTCCTGCTGCTCCTCCTGGCCCTGGGGGGGTTGGTGCCGGTGGCGGTGCTGGGTCTGACCCGCCTGCTGGTGGACACCCTGGTGGCTGCCCTGGGGGGCGGCTCCCTGACTCCAGCCCTTCTCTGGCCACTGGCAGGGCTAGCCCTGCTGTTTGCCCTGGACTTCCTCCTCACACCCTGGGTGGCCTACCTACAGGGCTCGGTGAACGAGAAGCTCACGGCCCGGGTGCACCTGCTCTTGATGGAGAAGGTAGCCAGCACACCGGATCTCACCCCCTTTGAAGACCCCCGCTTCCACGACGAACTCCAGGTGCTGCGCGACCAGGCCCCCTACCAGCCCCTCAACCTGCTGGTCTTTCTGGGCAACGCCTTTCGGGGAGGCCTCACCGTGGCCGGGGTGCTGTTTTTACTCTTCACCCTAGCCCCCTTCTTCCCTCTGCTGCTGCTGCTGGCCACCCTGCCCCAGGCCTGGCTCACCTTCCGGCTCCAGAAGGGGGTATGGGAGGCTCTGCTTTTTGGGGCGCCGGAGGCCCGACGGATGCGCTACTTCGCCGAGGTGCTCCTGAGCCCCGATGGGGCCAAGGAGGTGCGGCTCTTTGGCCTGTTGCCTTTCTTTCGTGGGCGCTACCTCGAGGCCTTCCACACCCTCTACCAGACCCTGCGCCGCGCCCGAACCCGCCAGGCCCTGGGGGCCAGCCTTTTGGTGTTGCTGAGCGCCCTCTTCACCGCCCTGGCGCTTTTCCTGGGGCTGCGCCAGGTTCTTCTGGGAACGAGCGGGCTGGGCAGCCTGGTGCTCCTGTTGCAGTCGGTGGGGAGCCTACAGCAGAGCCTGTATGGCCTGGTTCAGGACGGGGGGATGCTCTACGAGAGCCTCTTGTACTTTGAACGGCTCGAGGGGTTTCTGGCCCGGCCTACCACCCTGGCGGTGTCCGAGAGCGCCCAGGCGGTGTCGGGGTTTGCCGAGATCCGTTTTGAGGGGGTGGGGTTCTGCTACCCCGATGGCCGGCGAGCGCTGGAGGGGGTCTCCTTCACCTTGCGCAAAGGGGAGCGGCTGGCCCTGGTAGGCGAGAACGGGGCGGGCAAGACCACCTTGGTCAAGCTCTTGCTCCGCTTCTACGACCTCGGCGAAGGCCGCATCCTGGTGGACGGGGTGGATCTTCGGGAACTGGATCTAAAGGCCTGGCGCCGGCAGGTGGCCGCCGTCTTCCAAGACTTCGGTCGCTACGCCCTCACCCTGGAGGAGAACATCGCCCTCGCCGACCCCGAACACCCCTCCGACCCCCAGCGCCTGGAGGAGGCCGCCAAGGCCGGTGGGGCCTGGGCGTTGGTGGAGCGGCTGGGCCTTGGGGCCCTCCTTTCCCGCTCCTTTGGGGGCACCGAGCTCTCCTTGGGGGAGTGGCAGCGGGTGGCCCTTTCGCGTGCTTTCTTCCGTCAGGCAGAGCTTCTCATCCTGGACGAGCCCACGGCCTCCCTGGACCCCAAGGAGGAGGCCCACCTCTACGGGCGTTTTGCCGAGCTGGCCCGGGGCAAAACGGTGCTCCTCATTACCCACCGCCTGGGCTCGGTGCAGATGGCCGACCGGATTCTGGTGCTCCGCCAGGGGCGGCTGGTGGAGGAGGGAACCCACCAGGCCCTTCTAGAGCGGGGCGGTCCCTACGCCGAGCTTTGGCGGCTGCAGGCCGAGCCCTACCGCTCCTAGGGAGGGACCAAACCGTTCTTGCCCTCAGACCCTAACCACTAGGCGGCCATAAGGGGCCAAGGCTCTGTCTGCGCTCACCAGCCTCAATCCCTCCACCATGGCCTGGGCCAGCAGGATGCAGTCAAAGGGGTCGCGGTGGTGCCGGGGCAGATCCCGCACGGCCATGGCGTGGACCGGGGTGATGGGTAGGTGGACAAAACCCTGCTCCTCCACCACCTCCAGAAAACCCTCCGGCATCCGTAGCTTACCCAGGGAAACCTTTAGCGCCAGCTCCCAGGTGGTGGCAGCGCTTACAAAAACCTCATCGGCCCGCTCAATCAGCCTGCGGGCCCTGGGGGAGAGTCTTTTGTCATCAGAAAGCCACCACAGCACGATGTGGCTATCCAGAAGCAGGTTCAACCGAGCCCTCCTCCATCATCCGGGCCATCTCGGCATTGGGTTCATCAAAGTCCGGGGCCATCCAGACCTTCCCTTTCCAAACCCCAGGCACCCGCTTGGGCTTGGTGGGGGCCCCAGGCGGCACCAGCTTGGCCACCACCCGGCCATACCGGCCGATCCATATCTCCTCCCCCCGCTCAACCCGGGCGATCAACCGGGAGAGCTGGGCCTTGGCCTCGGCGATGCTGACCAGCTTTTTTCCCAGATGCTTGGGCTTGGGCATGGTGAAGACCCCCCTAGGATAAAAGTTATGACCACATTTGGTCAACATTAAGGGGTGGACCGGAAAGGGGTGCCGCTGGTCCGCCCTCCCCCAGGGGCTATCCGGGAACCTGGGCCGCCAGCCAGGGGATGAGGGCCTCCGCCGCCCCCCGGTTGGTGGCCAGGGGCACCCCGTGGACGTCGCAGACCCGGAGGAGGGCCTGGACGTCGGGCTCATGGGGCTGGGCGGTGAGGGGGTCGCGGAAGAAGAGGACGGCCAGCACCCGTCCCTCCGCCACCCGGGCCCCGATCTGCTGGTCGCCCCCCAGAGGCCCCGAGAGCACCCGCTCCACAGGAAGCCCCGTGGCCTCGGCGATGCGCTCCCCCGTGGTGCCCGTGGCCAGCAGGGGGAAGCGGGCCAAAAGGTCCCGGTGGCGCTGGCAGAAAGCCACCATCTCCGCCTTCTTGGCATCGTGGGCGATGAGGGCCAGGGCCTTCATGGGGAGATTGTATGCTCTCCCCATGGACTACGCGCCCGACCTAGCCTTTCTGGAAAACCTCCTTCTGGCCGTGGGCCCCTCGGGGTTTGAGGAGGAGGCGGCGGAGGTCTTCCTGGAGAAGGCCAAGACCTTCGCCCAGGCCGAAAGGGACCGGCACGGCAACGCCTACGCCCGCCTCAACCCCGGGGGCAGGCCCAAGGTGCTCCTCCTGGGGCACATGGACGAGATTGGGGTAATCGTGAGCCACGTGGAGGAGGGGGGCTTCCTGCGCCTCAAGCCCCTGGGGGGCTGGGACCCCCAGGTCCTGGTGGGCCAGCGCCTCAGGTTTTTGGGCAAACGGGGGCACGTGCTGGGGGTGGTGGGCCGCAAGGCGGTGCACGTGCTCAAGGAAAGGGAGCGCAAGGAGGCGGTGGCCCTGGAGGACCTCTTCGCGGACATCGGGGCAAAGGACCGGGAGGAGGCCCTGGCCCACCTCGAGGTGGGGGCGGTGGGCGTCCTGGACCAGGCCCCCCAGTGGCTTCTGGGGGAGAGGCTGGTCTCCAAGGCCCTGGACAACCGCCTGGGGGCCTTCGTGGTGCTGGAGGCCCTCCGCCTCCTCCAGGGGCGCACCCAGGCGGAGGTGGTGGCGGTGGCCACGGTGCAGGAGGAGATCGGGGCCTTCGGGGCCCGCACCGCCGCCTTCCGCGAGGCCCCCGACCTGGCCCTGGTGGTGGACGTGCACCACGACGGCACCACCCCCGGGATGGACAAGGCCCGGGTGGGGGAGGCGGCCCTGGGCAAGGGGGTGGTGCTGGACACCGGCCCCTTCGTGGACCGGGAGGTCTTCCTGGGCCTAAGGCGGGCGGCGGAGGCGGAGGGCATCCCCTATGTGCTCCACGCCCACGGGCGCTTCTCCGGCACCGATGCAGACGAGGTGGCCAAGGTGCGGGAGGGTATCCCCACGGGCATCCTCTCCATCCCCCTGCGCTACATGCACTCCCCGGTGGAGATGGTGGACTTCAAGGACGTGGAGCGGGCGGTGCGGCTTCTGGCTGCCTACGTGGCCCGGCTTTAGGGGGTGGGCATGGAAGGCAGCCTCACCTTCAAGGAAGCCCAGCGGCTGGTGGACGAATGGATTGGCCAGTTCAAGGAGGGCTACTTCCCTCCCCTCCTCATGCTGGCCCGCCTCACCGAGGAGCTGGGGGAGGTGGCCCGGGTCCTGGCCCACCGCCACGGCAAGAAGCCCAAACCCGGGGAGGAGGAAGGGGACTTGAGCATGGAGCTGGCCGACCTCCTCTTCGTCCTCCTCTCCCTGGCCAACCGGGAGGGGATTGACCTGGAGGAGGCCTTCCTGAAGGCCATGGCCAAGTACCGCTCCCGGGATAGCGGGCGCTGGACGAAAAAAGAATGAAGCCCCTGCCGGTGCTGAACGTGGGCTACCGCTCCACCAACTACTGGCTGGTGGGGGAGGGTCCCAAGCGCCTCCTGGTGGACCTGGGCTGGCCCGGCACCCTGGGGGCCCTGAGGATGGCCCTGCGCCGGGCCGGGGTGGGCCTGGAGGCGGTGGGCTACGGCCTGGCCACCCATTACCACATAGACCATGCCGGCCTGGCCCAGGAGCTTAAGGAGGCGGGCATGACCCTTTTGGTCATGGAAACCCAGGTGGCGGCCATCCCCGAGATGAAGCGCTGGACCAAGCCCCAGGACGGCTACCGGGAGATCCGGCCCCAGGGGAACCGGATTTTGGGCTTTGGGGAAAGCCGGGCCTTTTTGGAGGCCTTGGGCATCCCCGGGGAGATCCTCCCCACCCCCGGGCACACGGCGCACTGCGTAAGCCTGCTTCTGGACGATGGCCGGGCCTTCACCGGCGACCTCCCTCCTGAGGAGGGGGCCTGGGACAACCCCCTGGCCCTCCAGAGCTGGGCCCTCCTGCGGGCCCGGGGGGCAAAGTGGGTGTATCCCGGGCACGGGCCGGTGCGCCCCTTAGAATGAGCCCATGGACAATGCCCTCCTCGAGGCCCACGGGCTTCACAAGCGGTTTGGGGCCCTGGAGGCGGTGAAGAACGTAAGCCTTGCCCTCCGCCCCGGGGAGGTCCTGGCCTTCTTGGGCAAGAACGGGGCCGGCAAGACCACCACGGTGAAGATCCTCTCCAGCCTCCTCCTTCCCGACCGGGGGGAGGTGCGCCTCCTGGGGAAAGACCCCTTCAAGGACCCCTGGGCTCTGCGCCACCTGGGGGCGGTGCTGGAGGGGAACCGCAACGTGTACTGGCGGCTTACCCCCCTGGAGAACCTGGTCTACTTCGGGGTGGCCCGGGGGTTGCGCCTGGCCTCGGCCCGGAAGCGGGCCCTGGCCCTTCTGGAGGAGTACGGCCTTTTGGACAAAGCCCAGGTGGAGGTGCGCCACCTCTCCCGGGGCATGCAGCAGAAGCTGGCCCTCCTCCAGGCCCTCATCCACGACCCCGAGGTGCTCCTCCTGGACGAACCCACCCTGGGCCTGGACGTGGAAACCGCCCTTTTGGTGCAGGAGAAGGTGCGGGCCCTGGCCCGGGCGGGCAAGGCCCTCCTCCTCACCACCCACCAGCTGGAGGTGGCCGAGGCCCTGGCCGACCGGGTGGCCATCATCCACCGGGGGGAGGTGGTGCTGGTGGAGGACAAGGAACGCCTCCTGGCCCGCTTCGCCGGGAACCACTACGTGCTGGAGCTGGAGTCCCCTCCCCCTCCCGCGGTCCTGGCCCGGCTCCGGGCCCTGGGGGTGGAGGGGGAAGGGCCCTTCCTCTTCCGGGGGGACGGGGAGGCCCTGTGGCAGGTGCTGGAAGCCCTAAGGCCCCTGCCCCTCAAGCGGGTGGCCCGGGCGGAAGCGGACCTTCTGGAGGTCTTCTTGAAGGTGGTGGGCCATGCTTGAGCTTTTCCTGGCGGAATTCTGGCGAAACCTCCTGAGCCTGCGCCGCTACCCCATGGAGCTTTTGGGCGGGGTGGTCACCCTGAGCCTCATCTTCTACCTCCTCTTCCTGGGGGCCCGCTTCCTGGCCGGGCCTGGGGCGGAGTTCGGCGGCAGGCTGGAAGCGGTCTTGGTGGGCTACCTCCTCTGGACCTTCACCCTCTTCGCCTACAACAGCCTCTCCTTCGGCCTCATGGAGGAGTCCCAGACGGGCACCCTGGAGCAGGTCTTCCTCACCCCCTATGGCCCCATCCCCCTCTTCCTGGTGCGCAACCTGGCGGGGCTTTTCGCCCAGGGGATTCTGGTCTTCCTCATCGCCCTGGTGCTCATGGCCCTCACCGGGGCCCGGCTCTCCTTCGCCCCCCTGGTGGTCCTGCCCTTTTTGGCGGTGCTCCTGGGGGGGTACGGGCTGGGCTTCGCCATGGGGGCCCTCGCCCTCCTCTACAAGCGCATCGGGCAGCTTCTGGGCCTCTCCCAGTTCCTCCTCCTCTTTCTCCTGCAGGCCCCAGGGGGCTTCCCCTTCTCCTTGTTGCCCCTGGCCCCGGGGGCCGCCCTGGCCCGGGAGATGCTGGCAGGAGGCGCTCCCCTGGAGGCCACCGCCCTCCTTCCTGCCTTCCTGAACGGCCTCTTCTACCTGGCCCTGGGGCTTTTCCTCTTCCGCCGAGCGGTGGGCCGGGCCAAGCGGCTTGGGCTTCTCCATGGGTATTAGACCCTAGGGGTATCCTTAGGGGCGTGGCTGCGCTCGTCATCTACAAAGGCCGGCCTGCCCTGGCAGAGGAAAAAGGCGACAAGCTGGAGCTCCTCCTCCCCGATGGGGGCCGGGCCAGGGTTCGCCCCAAGGACGTGCTCCTCCTCCACCCAGGGCCTGCTTCCCTGGACCTGAAGGTGCCCCAGGGGGAGGCCGAGGCCGCCTGGGAGCTTCTGCAGGGGGAGCGGGTAAGTCTTCGGGAGCTGGCTGAGCTGGTCTATGGGGCCTTCACCCCGGAGGCTGCCTACGGGGCCTTCCTCCTGGCCCAGGCGGGGGAGCGCTTCGTGCTAGAAGGGGAGGGGGTGCGGGTCCGCACCCGGGAGGAGGTCCTGGCCCTGGAGGAGGCCAGAAAGCGCAAGGAGGAGCGGGAGAGGGCCTTCCAGGAGGCCCTGGAGCGCTTTCGCACCGGCCGTTTTCTCCCCGAGGACCGCCCCTTCCTCGCCGAGGTGGAGGCCCTGGCCCTGGGGGAGAAGCGGGAAAGCCGGGTGCTCAAGGCCCTGGGCCAGCCCGAGACCCCGGAGGCCGCCCACGGGCTCCTCCTCCGGCTTGGCCTTTGGCTTCGGGAAAACCCCCATCCGCGCCGGCTGGGCCTTCCCCTCACGCCCCCAGAGCTTCCCGTGCCCCCCTTGCCCCAGGAGGACCGGGTGGACCTCACCCACCTTCCCGCCTTCGCCATAGACGACGAGGGGAGCCAGGACCCGGACGACGCCCTCTTTGCCGAGAAGGTGGCGGAGGGGTTCCGCCTCCTGGTGCACGTGGCCGATGTGGCCGCCCTGGCGCCCCCGGGAAGCCCCCTGGACGAGGAGGCCATGCGCCGGGGGGCCAACCTCTACCTGCCCGAGGGCACGGTGCCCATGCTCCCCTTGGCCGTCACCCAGGCCTTGGGCCTGGGGCTGGGGGAGGTTTCCCCCGCCCTCACCTTTGAGCTTTGGGTCTCGGAGGCGGGGGAGCTCCTGGAGGAAAGGCTTTACCTGAGCTGGGTGCGGGTGCAAAGGCTCACCTACGGGGAGGCCCTGGGGGTGCCTGCGCTTTCCCCCCTAAGGGCGGTGGCCCAGGCCTTTTACCGCAAGCGGCTTGCCCAAGGGGCCCTGGACATCCAGCTTCCCGAGGTGAAGGTGCGGGTGGAGGAGAGCGAGGTGCGCCTCACGCCCCTGCCCCCTTACGAGAGCCGCCTCTGGGTGCGGGAGGCCATGCTCCTGGCGGGGTATGCCGCCGCGCACCTGGCCCTGCGGGAGGGGCTTCCCTTCCCCTTCGCCACCCAGGAGGCCCCAAGCCGCCGGGTGGAGGGGGAGGGCCTGGCTGCCATGTGGGAGCAGCGCAAGGCCCTAAGGCGGGCCCAGCTCAAGGCGGTTCCCGCCCCCCACAAGGGGCTTGGCCTGCCCCTTTACGCCCAGGTGACGAGCCCCCTAAGGCGCTACCTGGACCTGGTGGCCCACCAGCAGCTCAGGGCCTGGCTCAAGGGGGCAAGGCCCCTTTCCCAAGGGGAGCTTCTGGAGCGGGTGGGGGCGGCGGAGGCGGTGGCCGATCTGGTGCGGGAGGCGGAGCGCAAGAGCAAGCTCCACTGGACCCTCCTCTACCTGAAGGAAAGGGGCTATGAGGGGCCGGGGGTCTTGGTGGAAAAGCGGGGTGGACAGGGGGTTTTCCTCCTACCGGAGTTGGCCCTCACCGCCCAGGTAGCCCTCTCCCAGCCCCTGCCCCTGAACGCGGCGGTCGTGCTGCGCTTTTTGGAGGCCGATTTAGCAGGTCTGGAGGGCCGCTTTGCCTTGGCGCCCTAGGGTCAGAAGGGCAGCTCGGCCCGCACCAGGGTTCCCTGTCCCTCGAGGGACTCCACCCAAAACTGCCCTCCTCGAGCCTCGACCCGCTCGCGCATCTGCATCAGGCCGAAGCCGCCCATGCTGTTTGGGGTGTGGTCTGCCCTGAACCCCTTGCCATTGTCGCGCACCTCCAGCACCCCGCCCCGTTCGCCCAGGGGCGTGAGGGTGATCTGGACCAGGCTAGGCCTGCCGTGCTTGGCCGCGTTGGCCAGGGCCTCCTGCAAAACCCGAAAAAGGACCAGCTCCGAGGCCTGGGAAAGCCCGATTTTCTCCGGTAGGCTGAGCCGGATGCGAAAACCGGCCTGCTCGGCAAAGGCCTGGGCGTAGCGCCGCACCGACTCCAGGAAGCCGTAGCGCTCGAGGTCAATGGGCCTCAAAGCAAAGATGCTCCGCCGCACCTCGCGGATCTGGGCGCGCAGGGTGTCCTTGACCTGCTGCAGCTCTTCCCGCGCCCGGCTGGGGTCGCTTTCCAGCAGGCGCTCGGCCAGGTCGAGCTTGAGGGCCATGAAGGCCAGGGCCTGCGCCACCCCGTCGTGGATTTCGCGGGCGATGCGGTTGCGCTCCTCGGTCAGGGCCAGCTCCTCGGCCCTCAGGTAGGCCTGGGCGTTGCGCACGGCCAGCGTAACCTGGGCAGCCAGGAAGCGCAGGAAGGGCAGCCGCTGGCGCAGGTTCTCGGCCTCGCCCTGGATCAGCAGGAGGCCCACCACGCTTTTTTCCCTGAGCGGCACGGCCAGAAGCTGTGTCTCCACGAAGACCGGGGCCTCCAGGGCCTCCTTCCAGGGGCCTTGGGGGAGGAAGGCGTGGGGCGAGAGGGATAGGTTGCGCATGGCCTGGGGCTGCAAAAAGCCCTCCTCGTCCAAAAGCAGCACCCCTCCGCCCCCAGCCTGGGCCCAGTCCAGGATGCGCTCCAGAAGTCTTTCCAAAAGCCTCTCCAGGTTGGCCTCGGCCCGCAGCGCCTGGTCGACCTCGTAAAGGGTGAGCAGGTCCCGGCTGCGGGAACGGGCCGACTCCAGCGCCCCGGCCACCTCGGTGGCCAGCACCCCCAGGAAGTTCTTCTCGTCTGCGGAGAGGGGTGGGGGAAGGGCGACCTCGAGCCGCCCCGCCATCCCCGGCAGGGGCATCTCGTAGACCTGGGTGGGAACGAAGCCCGCCGAGGTGGCCCGCACCCCCTCGAGCGAGATGGCCACCTCGCGCCCCAGGGCCCGGGCCACCTCCTGGGCTGCGGCCGACAGGGCCTGCTCCAGGTTGTCTGCAGCCGAGGCCCGCCGCAGGATGTTGCCCGCTGTAAGAAGCCGCCGGTTGACCTCCTCCAGCGCCCGCTGCGCCTCCTCGCGCTCCTGTACCTGCTGGGCGATCCACTCCAGGGTCATCCAGGTAACCAGAGGCCCCACCAGGCCGTAGAATCCCAGGCGCAGCCAGAAGGCCGCGGGCTGCCCCTCGTAGGGCCCCAGGGAGAGCTCGAACAGCACCACCACCAGCACAATGGCCAGCGGCAGCACCAGCCGGTACAGCCGGATGAGCCGGTACAGGCTCGGCACCGCTTGCATGGCTCGAGCTTACCCTAGGCCTCGGGGTCGGTCTTGCGCCGTCCGTGGGCGGCGTACCAGCGGCTTTGGTGGAGGAAGCCGCGCAGAAACTGCACCTCGCCCGGGGTCAGGTGGGCCTTGTGCAGCAGGCGGCGGAATCGGCGCATGGTGTAGGGCAGCCGGCGCTCGTCGGTGAAGCCGATGCGCAAGACGTACTCCCTCAGGTCCTCGAAGAGGCGCTCCAGGGCCTCCCGCTCGGCCAGGGGGTCGGGGAGGGGCGGGGGCGGGGTCTGGGCCAGGCAGAAGACCTCGTAGCACAGGATGAGCACCGCCTGGGCCAGGTTGAGGCTGGGCTGCTTGGGCGAGGTAGGGATGCGCACGATAAGCTGGGAAAGGTCGATCTCCTCCTTGGTAAGGCCCGAGGTCTCTCGGCCGAAGACCAGCGCCACCACCCCTTGTGGTGCTACGCGGGCCACTGCCTCAGCCATGGGCCTGGGCCCCACCAGGGGGCCGGTGTATATCTCCCGCTCGCGCACGGTGGTGCCTACCACCAGCCGGGCCTCGGCCACTGCCTCGGGCAGCCGCGTCGCCACCTTCAGGCCCGCCAGCACCTCCTCGGCGTGCACCGCCAAACGGTAGGCTAGGGAGTCCTTGGGGGGTTTTTCCAGGTCCTCCAGCACCCTGGGCTCGGGGGCTACCAGCCAGAGGTCCTCCAGGCCGAAGTTCTGCATGGCCCGCGCCACAGCCCCCACGTTCATGGGCTCCTGGCTGCCTACCAGCACGACGCGGATGTTTCTGAGCCAGTCCATCGGCCCTAGCCTACGCCTACTCGGGCCTCAGGAGCACCGCCCCCTCTCGAGCACTGCTCACCAGAGCAGCGTAGCGGGCGAACAGGCCGGTTTTGTAGTGGGGCTTGGGCGGCTTCCAGGCCCTGGCCCGCTTGGCGAGCTCTTTTGGGGAGACCTCGAGGTCCAGAATTCCCCGGTCGCAGTCGATGGATATGATATCCCCTTCCTCGACCAGGGCGATGGGGCCGCCCACCTGGGCCTCGGGGGCCACGTGGCCAATCATCAACCCCCTCGTGCCCCCCGAGAAACGTCCATCCGTTACCAGCGCCACATAGGGGCCAAGCCCCTCGCCCACCAGGGCCGAGGTCACCGAGAGCATCTCGGGCATCCCCGGGGCTCCCTTGGGCCCCTCGTAGCGGATGACCACCACGTCCCCGGGCTTGATCTTTTTCTTCAACACGGCCTTCATGGCCGCCTCCTCGCCGTCGAAGACCCGGGCCGGGCCGCGGAAGACTTTGGTCTCGGTGCCGACCAGTTTGAGCACAGCCCCCTCCGGGGCCAGCGTGCCCTTCAGCACCCGCAGGCCGCCCTCGGGCTTGAAGGGGTTCTGGGCGGTGGCGACCACTTTTTGCCCGGGGGTCTCCTGGGCGTCCTTGGTCTCTTCCCACAGGGTCTTGCCGCTTATGGTCATCTGGTCGCCATCGATGAGCCCGCCTTCTATAAGCCGCCGAATGACCAGGGGAATACCCCCAGCCTCCCAAAGCTCCCAGGCGGTGTACTGCCCCCAGGGGCGCATGTCAGCGATAACGGGGGTCTTGCGCGAGATCTTATCGAACTCCTCCAAAGTGAGCTTGATGCCGGCCTCCCGGGCCACGGCCAGAAGGTGCAGCACCGCGTTGGTGGAGCCCCCAGTGGCGGCCACCGCTGCGATGGCGTTGGTGAAGGACTTCTTGGTGAGGAAGCTTTTGGGTGTGCGGCCATGCCGAATGGCATCGGCCAGAATCCGCATGGCCCGGCGCCCGGCCTCCTTTTTCTCCGGGGCTACGGCAGGGATGGCGTTGTAGCCGATGGGGGAGAAGCCCATCACCTCCAGCACCATGGCCATGGTGTTGGCGGTGTACTGCCCTCCGCAGGCCCCAGGGCCGGGAACCGCGGTGCGCTCCACCTCCAAAAGCTCCTCCTCGCTGATTTTTCCTGCGGCATACTCGCCCACCGCCTCGAAAACCGAGACGATGGTCTGCTTCTTGCCGCGGAGGACTCCGGGGGCAATCGAGCCTCCATAGAGCACCAGGCTGGGCACGTTGGCCCGGATCACCCCCATCATGCCCCCGGGGTTGGTCTTGTCGCAGGCCACCAGGGCCACCATCCCGTCGTAGAGGTAGCCCTGGGCGATGAGCTCGATGGAATCAGCTATGACCTCGCGGCTTATCAAGGAGGCCCGCATGCCCACCGTGCCCATGCTGATGCCGTCGGAGATGGCCGGGGCGCCGAACTCAAAGGTTTGGAAGCCCGCTTCCCGGGCGGCCGCCTTGAGGTCGGCGGCCAGCTCCCGCAGGTGGAAGTTGCAGGGCATCCCCTCGGTCCAGGTGTTGACGATGCCCACCCAGGGGAGCTTGAACTCCTCGTCGCCAATGCCCACCGCCCGGAGCATGGCCCGGGCTGGGGCTTGCTTGGGGCCTTTTTTGATGATGTCGGAGCGCATGGTCACCTCGGGGAATCAGCCCACCCTTGCCTGGGCTAAGGCAGCAACGACCTGCCGGGTGAAGGCCTCGGTGCGGGCGGTGCCGCCCAGGTCGGGGGTGGGGTTTTGCCGCAGGGCCTGAGCCACCGCCGCCTCTATGGCCCGGGCCGCTTCGGGGCGGTTCAGCGCATAGGTGAGCAGCATGGCCGCCGAGAGGATGGCCGCGGTGGGGTTGGCGATGCCCTTGCCGGCGATGTCAGGGGCTGAGCCGTGGACAGGCTCGAAGAGGGGGGTCTTCTCGCCCAGGCTGGCCGAGGGCAGCAGGCCCAGCGAGCCCGGCAGCACGCTTGCGAGGTCGGAGAGGATGTCGCCGAAGATGTTGCCGGTCACCACCACATCGAAGCGGCTGGGCCGGGTGACCAGGTGCATGGCCATGGCGTCCACGTACTGGTGCTCCAGGGCCACGTCGGGGTAGTCTTGGTGCACCTCGTCCACGGTCTTGCGCCAGAACTCGCCCACCTCGAGCACGTTGGCCTTGTCCACGCTGCAGACCTGGCCCCGCCGCTTGCGGGCGGCCTCGAAGGCCACCCGGGCGATGCGCTCCACCTCGGGCTTGCTGTAGCGCTCGGTATTCCAGGCCTCGGCCTCGCTCATGCCCCGGGGCTCGCCGAAGTAGATGCCGCCGGTGAGCTCGCGAATTACCAGCACGTCCACCCCCCGGGCAATCTCGGGCTTGAGGGGGGAGAGGTGCTCCAGGCCCGGCAGCACCTTGGCGGGCCGGAGGTTGGCGTAAAGCCCGTGGGCCTTGCGCAGCGCCAGGAGGCCGGTCTCGGGCCGGATGGGGCGGGGCACGTTGTCCCACTTGGGGCCGCCAATGGCCCCCAGCAGGATGGCGTCGGCCTCTAAGCAGCCCTTGCGGGTTATCTCGGGAAAGGGTTCACCGTGGGCGTCGATGGCGTTGCCCCCAAAGGGAAAGGTCTCGAACTCCAGCCCCAGGCCGAACACCCCGTCGGCGGCCTTGAGCACCTCCACCGCCGCGTGGGTCACCTCAGGGCCAATACCGTCCCCGGGCAGCAGGGCGATCTTGGGCATGGCGCTCCTTTCAGCCGAGGCTGGCCTTGGGCAGCCGGGCGTGGGCCTCCTCGATCAGCTCGGCAGCCTCCAGCAGGTCGGCGATGGGGTCCCAGCGGCCCTCCACCAGGGCTTTCCTGGCGGCAGGGGGCATCTCGACGGGGAAGGCGCGGTCGGCATAGCGCACCTCGAGCCGCTCGAGGTCCACCGTGACCTCCAGGCTGGGGTCCGCCTCGATGGCCTGGGCCAGGGCCTGGATGTCGGCCTTGGCTGCCCGCACGCAGGGCATGGAGAGGGTGGTGGCGTTGCCGAAGAAGATCTCAGCGAAGCTCTCGCCCACCAAAGCGCGGAAGCCCGCCCGGTAGATGGCCTGGGGGGCGTGCTCGCGCGAGGAGCCGCAGCCGAAGTTGGCCCCCACCAGCATGATCGAGGCCCCCTGGAAGCGGGGGTCGTTCAGGGGGTGGGGCTTGGGGCTGCCGTCGGGGTTGTAGCGCTCGTCGCGAAACAAAGCCTCGCCCAGCCCGTCAAAGGTGACCACCTTCAAGTAACGGGCTGGGGTAATGCGGTCGGTGTCTATGTCGTCGCCGGGGACGTATACGGCGCGTCCCCTCACTTGCCGGATGGGTTCTAGCATTACTCCTCCTTGTCCCTGAAAAAAGCCATGATGTTCCAGATGCCCACGATGGCGGCGGCCGCCGAGAGGGCAAAGCCCAGGGTAAAGACCAGCCAGGCCGCGGTGGGGTTTGCTTCCAGGTTGCCCAGCCAAACCCCCAGGGTGGCGATGGAGAGCAGGACCGAGAGGGCCATCAGCGCCACCCCCAAGAGCAGCTTCCTAGGTGCCAAGCCCACCTCCTGGGCGTGTGTTTCCCATATCCCCAGGCTAGCACAGGGGGCCTAGGCCCCTACCAGCTCGGCCCCGAAGACCTCCCGCGCGTCGCTAATGCGGCCGGTAACCGCGGCGGCCACCACCATCACCGGGCTCATCAGGACGGTGCGGCCGGTGGGGCTGCCCTGGCGGCCCTTGAAGTTGCGGTTGGAGGAGGAGGCGCAAAGCTCGTCCCCCACCAGCCGGTCGGGGTTCATAGCCAGGCACATGCTGCACCCGGCCCCGCGCCACTCAAACCCAGCCTGGCGGAATATCTCGGCGATGCCCTCCTCCTCGCACTGCCGGGCGACCTGCTGCGAGCCCGGCACCGCGATGGCCCGCACCCCCGGGGCCACCTTGCGGCCCTTGAGGTATTTGGCCGCCTCGCGGAAGTCGGAGATGCGCCCGTTGGTGCAGCTTCCCAGGAAGGCCACGTCCACCTTCACGCCCTTGATGGGCTGGCCCGGCTTCAGCTTCATGTGGGCCAAAGCCTCCTCGATGGCCGCCCGCTGGGCCTCGGGGTAGTGGGCGGGGTCCGGCACCCGCTCGTCGATGGCGCAGCCCTGGCCGGGGTTGATGCCCCAGGTCACGGTGGGGGCGATGTCTTCGGCGCGGATGTTCACCACGTCGTCGTAGTGGGCATCGGGGTCCGAGGCCAGCGCCCGCCAGCGGGCCACCGCCTTGTCCCACTCCTCCCCTTTGGGCGCGTAGGGCCGGCCCTTCAGGTAGGCGAAGGTGGTCTCGTCGGGGTTGACATAGCCGATGCGGGCGCCCCCCTCGATGCTCATGTTGCAGACCGTCATCCGCTCCTCCATGCTGAAGCGCTCGAAGACCTCCCCGCCGTACTCGTAGGCGTAGCCCAGCCCCCCGTTGACCCCGAGGGTGCGGATGATGTGCAGGATCACATCTTTGGCGTAGACCCCGGGGCCCAGCCGGCCGTTCACGTTGATGCGCCGGACCTTGAGCTTGCTCACCGCCATGGTCTGGGTGGCCAGGACGTCGCGCACCTGGGTGGTCCCGATGCCAAAGGCGATGGCCCCGAAGGCCCCGTGGGTCGAGGTGTGGGAGTCGCCGCAGGCGATGGTCATGCCGGGCTGGGTGATGCCGTTTTCGGGGCCGATTACGTGCACGATGCCCTGCCGCCCCGAATCCACATCGAAGAAGGTGATCCCGTGCTCGGCCACGTTCTTGCGCAGCTCGCGGATCATCTCGTCGGCCTGGGGGTCCTCGAAGGGCTCTAAAAGCGAGTGGGTGGGCACGATGTGGTCCACGGTGGCGAAGGTGCGCTCGGGGTAGCGCACCTTGAGCCCCAGGTCGCGCAGCATGCCGAAGGCCTGCGGGCTGGTGACCTCGTGGATCAGGTGAACGTCGATGAAGAGCTGGGTTTGTCCGTTGGGCAGGGTGCGGAGGGCGTGGGCCTCCCAGACTTTCTCGTACAGGCTTTTTCCCATCTTGCTCTCCTGGATGCCGAGAGACCCCAGAGAGGCCCCGGGGTCCCGCTCCACGCTGCCTGGACCCCTCCTAGGAGCCTAGACGGCGTGGCTTTGCTCGGTGCGACATCAAGCCTGAGTATAGACTTTGGTATACCAAAAGGTCAAGCCCGGGTGGAGTAGACTAGGGCCTTGGGCCCCTAGGGGCCCAGTCTGTTGGCATGACGCTTACCGAGCCTGAACTGTTGAACCGCTACCTGCCCGGCCTGCCCCAGGTGGCCCGGGCCCTGCTCTTTGCCCGAGCAAATGGTTCCCGCCTGCTTCTGTGCCCTCCCGAGCGGCTTGCCCTTTACCAGGACCTCTCGGCCTTGGGGGTTCCGGCCTATGTGAACCCTGGTCTGGAGGCCTGGGGCGAGGCCCAGGTGGTGGTGATGAGCTACGAGGAGGCCCTGGCCCCCTTTCCCGAGGACCCCGCGGCCTGGCGCTTGGGCCTTCAGGTGGGCCAGCGCTACCTGCGCGAGGCCCTGCTGGAGCAGCTGGCCCGCATGGGGTATGTGCGGGGGGAGGACTTCGAGGTGCGGGGGGAGGTTTTGGAGCTGGGGGAGGTGCGCTTGGAGTTCTACGGCGATGAGCTGGAGGGCCTGTGGGTGGCAGGGGAGGCCCGGCCGCGCCATCTCCTCACCCCCCGGCCGGGCAAGGCCGAAGGGTGGGGATCCCACAAGCTGCGCCACTTTCCGGGAACGGTCTTCCTGGATACCCCGGCCCTGGCCCCTGCCGAGCTGTGGCCCCTTCTGGAGGGGCGGGCGCTGGTCAGCTTTGGCCTGGGGGGGCCCGAGCTTCCCCCCTTGCACCTGCCCTACCAGCCCCTGCCTCCCTACCGGGCGCGGGTCTCGAGGTTCGTGGAGGACGTGGGGCGCTGGCTTGGGGAAGGCTACGCGGTGGTCTTATTCTACCGCCACTCCAAAAGCCTGGGTTACCTGCGCCAGAAGCTGGCGGGCTTGCCGCTGCGGACGCTCTCGGTCCTCGAGCTCCGCCCAGGGAGCCTCAGCCTGGTGCCTGCGCCCTTCGAGGGGGCCTTTTTGGACCCGGAGGCCCGCACGGTCTACCTGAGCGAGGCCCACCTCTACGCCTTCGGGGGGGGCGAGGCCCTGCGGCGCCGGGTGGTGGGGGGTGAGGTGGCCGATCCTGGGGCTTTGGCCGTGGGCGATTACCTGATCCACCCCGAACACGGCATCGGGCAGTACCTGGGGCTAGAGACCCGCGAGGTGCTGGGGGCCAAGCGGGACTACCTGGTGCTGCGCTACGCGGGGGAGGCCCGGCTGTATTTGCCGGTCGAGCAGCTACCCTTCCTCAAACGCCACCCCGGCACCACCGACGACCCGCCTGCTCTCTCCTCCCTAGGTAAGGGCGAGTGGAAAAGGCGCCGGGAGCGGGCGGCCAAGGACGCTTTAGAGCTTGCCCAGCGCCTGCTGGTGCTGCACGCCAAGCGCGAGGCCACCCCGGGCCGCGCCTTTGGCCCTCTGCCGGAGTGGGACCCCCTGGTCGAGCGCAATTTCCCCCACACCCTCACCCCCGACCAGAAGAGGGCTTTGGAGGAGACCCTGCGCGACCTCGAGGCCCCCCGCCCCATGGACCGGCTCATCTCGGGCGACGTGGGTTTTGGCAAGACCGAGGTGGCCCTCCGCGCAGCCTTCCGGGTGGTGGGGCATGGGGCCCAGGTGGCCCTTCTGGTGCCCACCACCCTTCTGGCCGAGCAGCACCGGGAAACCTTCCAAAGTCGCCTGGCAGGGCTTCCGGTGCGGGTGGCGGCGCTTTCGCGCTTTACCCCCGAGCGGGAGGTGCGCGAGATTCTGAAAGGGTTGGAAGCAGGCACGGTGGACATCGTTATCGGCACCCACCGGCTTCTTTCGCCCGACGTGCGCTTCAAGGACCTGGGCCTTTTGGTGGTGGACGAGGAGCACCGCTTTGGGGTGGCCCAGAAGGAGCGCATCCGCGAGCTCAAGGAGGCGGTGGACACCCTGTACCTCTCCGCCACCCCCATTCCCCGCAGCCTCTACAGTGCGCTGGTGGGCCTCAGGGACCTCTCCAGCATCCAGACCCCACCCCCAGGCCGCAAGCCCATCCGCACCGTGCTCGCCCCCTTCGACCCTGCTTTGGTGCGGCAGGGTATCATGGACGAGCTCGAGCGGGGCGGCAAGGTCTTTTACGTGCACGACCGGGTGGCCACCATTCCGGCCCGGCGCAAATACCTAGAGACCCTGGTGCCCGAGGCCCGCATCGGGGTGGTGCACGGGCAGATGGGCGAGGCCGAGGTGGAGGAGACCATGCTGGCCTTCGCCGAGGGGGCCTTCGATGTGCTTTTGGCCACCACCATCATCGAGTCGGGCCTCGACATCCCCGAAGCCAACACCATCCTGGTGGAAAGGGCGGACAAGCTGGGCCTGGCCGCGCTCTACCAGCTCAGGGGGCGGGTGGGCCGGCGCGACCAGGAGGCCTGGGCCTACCTCTTCCACCCCCTTCGCCTCACCGAGGGGGCCGAGCGGCGGCTTGCCGCCCTGGCCGACCTCTCGGACCTGGGCTCGGGCCATCTTCTGGCCGAGAAGGACATGGAGATAAGGGGGGTGGGAAACCTTCTGGGCCCTGAGCAGCATGGGCACATCCGCGCGGTGAGCCTGGAGGTTTACACCGAGCTGCTCGAGGAGGCCATCCGCAAGCTCAGGGGCGAGGAAATGGAACCCGAACGGCACGTTACCCTCGACCTACAGCTCTCGGCCCGCCTCACCCCGGAGTACATCCCCAGCCCCGCAGCCCGCAGCCGCTACTACGGCCGGCTGGCCGAGTGCAAGAACCTGGCCCAGCTCTCCCGGCTGGTCAAAGAGCTGAAGGAGCGCTACGGCCCGGCCCCCGAGGAGGTGGAGAACTTCCTGGCCCTCACCCGCCTGCGCCTTCTGGCCGAGGGGCGGGGGGTGGTTTCCATCACCGAGGACCTGATCTACCTGCAGATTGCCTTTGCCAAGCCGGGTTTCGACTACGACGCCAAGGCCCTGCGCGAGCTGCCCTTCCGGGTGGAGCCCACCCAGTATCCCCCGGGCTTCCGCATTCCCAAGAAGGGGTTGCAGGGGCGCGGGGTGGTGCAGGCCTTGAGCGAGGTGCTCTACCTGGTGGGTTGAAGGCCCAGGTGGGTCCAGATGCTTGCTGCAGGGTTGGCCCAGTCCAAGAGGGCCTGCAGCAGGGCAAGGTAGCCCTGGGTGGTGCAGAGCTTCCCCTGCCAGTGATAGGGGGCCGCCACCGGCTCCAGGTGGGCTGCACGAAGGGCCTCGTGAGCCAGCGGATGGGCAGCGGCTTTGCCCGAGAGATGGCCGGCCTCGAGCAAGAACAAGGCCCCGTTGGCCCCGGTCCAGACTGCCTGAAGCCCTTCCCAAACCTCCTCCAGCCAGGCCCGGTGCTCTGCCTCCCGGCCCAGCCTGCGCATCTGGGACCCCCCTGGGATTACCAGCAGCTCGAGCCCGGGGCGGGCTGCCAGGGTGTACTTGGGTGTCCAGACCGCCCCGGCATTTCCCTCCAAGGAGGCGCGGCTGCGGGCCAGGGTGAAGCCCTCCCACTGCAGAAGTCGGGCCACCTCTAGGGCCAGCGCGGCCTCAGCCTCCAAAAAGCCTGGGGTGAGCAGGACCCCCATCCGCATGGCCCCATGCTACTAGAGCCACGGCCTTACCCGGGCTAAAGACTCCCGCGCTATCCTAGCCGCATGGGACGAGTCGGTTGGTACGGGATGGTGCTCCTGCTGGCGGGAAGCTGGGCCCAGGCCCAGGTGGCGCCGGAGGCCGCTCGAATGCTGGACAGGATGCGCCTGGCCCACGGGGGGGCGGCGCTGGCGGGCTTGCGCACCTACCAGGAGACCGCCACCCTCACCACCTTTGCCGGTCCAGCGCCGGAGCGGAGCCTGACCGTGGTTTCCTACGTGGACTTCACCCGGGGCTGGCTGCGCCTGGAGTACCGGGATGGAACCAGGCCCATCCAGATACTCCAGGTCACGCCCTCGGGGGGGGAGAGCTGGAGCATGGAGGGGGGAAGGCGGCGGCTCGAGCCCGATTTCGCCCGGGAGTTGCGCCGCGGCCTCCACCAGACCTGGTATGGCCTGCGGCTGGGCGGCAGCGGGCGGGAGATGGCCCAGCTCCTGGGCCAGCGCACCTTTGGCGACCTCACCGGCTGGGCCCTTGTGGTGCGCACCCAGGGCAGCCAGACCACCTACCTGGTAGACCGGCAAAACCGCCTTCTAGCTGAGCGCTACGAGAGCCAGCAAGGCCAGCTCACGGTCCTGTACGCCGACTGGCGGGTGGTAGGTGGGGTTCGCATTCCCTTCCGCGCCCGTCTTTACAGCGAGGGGGTTTTGTTTGCCGAGGTAAGGGTGCGGGAGGCCCTGGTCAACCCTCCCCTGGGGCCCGAGACCTTCCGGTTGCCCTGATGTGACCTGGACAACCCAAAAAAAGGCCCCGAGGGGTAAGAATGAAGCATGCTCAAACGGGGGTTGTGGGGGCTGGTCCTCCTCCTCGGGCTGGCGCTGGCCAGCCCGGCCCAGGACCTGTTCAACGAGGCCAGCCGACTTTTGTCCAGCTACTATGGGGGCTTTGCCCAACTCAGGATTGAGGAGCTCAGGCAGAAGTACCAGCAGGAGCTGGAGAAGGCCTGCGCCCAGGAGGCAACCTGCCCCACCCAGAAGGCCCACCCGGTAATCCAGGCTCTGGTGGCCGAGGTGGGTGACCGCCACACCCGCTTTTTTACCCCGGAGGAGTACGCCGAGATTCAGCGGCGGCTGTCGGGTGGGCAAAGCAGCCGTCCCCAGCTTGGGGTGCAGCTCCAGGTGGTGCCGGGGCTGGCTGGGCTTGTGGTGGTGGAGGTGCTGAGCGAAAGCCCTGCCGAGGAGGCCGGGCTGCGCCGGGGCGACCGCATTCTGGCAATAAACGGCGAGCCTCTTCCGGAGGCCGAGTCGGAGCGCCTTGCGTTCCTGCGCGAGCGGGTGGGCGAGCTTCCCCTTAGCCTCACCATAGAGCGGGCCCAAAGGCGCCTGGAGGTGGTGGTGCAGCCCCGCGTCATTTCGCTGCGCCAGCTTCCCAGCCTGGTGCTGCGCCCCGATGGGGTGGCGGTGCTGCGCATCCCCTCCTTCAGCGGTTACCAGCAGGTGGGGCCGCGCATCCATGAGCTGGTGCGCCAGGCCCAGGCAGGGGGGGCCTGGGGCATGGTCGTGGACCTGCGCAACAACGGGGGAGGCCTCCTGAGCGAGTGCCTGGTGGGGGCCGGGGCCTTTGTGGAGGAGACCTACCGGCGGCTGGAGGACAACCTGCGCCCAAGCGAGCAGGGGTACAAAAACGGCTACTACTACTTCCGCTCGGGTGGCCAAGAGCGTCCGCAGTACCTGGTGCAGCCTGCCCGCTGGACGGGCCCGGTGGTGGTGCTGGTCAACGAGCGCACCGCTTCCTGCGCAGAGTTCTTCACCTTCGACCTGCAGGAAGGGCGCAAAATCCCGGTGATCGGGCAGCCTACCGCCGGGGTGGGCAACACCACCACCATCTTCCTGCGCCTTTTTGACGGCTCGGGCCTGCAGGTCACCACCGCCAAGGCCCAGCGCAGGGACGGGAGCTACTACCAAGACCGGGTCATCCCCGACCTGAGCCTGGCCGAGGACTGGGGAGCGCTGGCAGAGGGACGCGACCTGCTTTTGGAGAAGGCGGTGGAGCTTCTGGCCAAGATGGCGGGGAGGTTCTAGACCCTGGCTTTGCAGAGTGGTGCAGCTTGCGGGGGCTGTGAGCTAGGGCTCCTGCGGGATTATCTGCAGGCTTTCTTTAGCTGTTTCACATGTTTCAACCCCTTCCTAGCCCTAGAGTTGGCGGTATGAAATGGCTTTTTGCCCTCGCGCTGGTATCCTCGTTGGCACTGGCCCAGATTCGCGTTAGCGTGGAGACGCTCCCTCCCCCTACCCTAACCCTGAGCGCTGAGCTGCGGGTCACGCTGGTGCCGGGGGTTGTTGTGGTGGAAAGGGTGCCCGAGCCCCAGGGAATTCTGGTGGTCTATCGGAGCAGCCGCGCGGCCGAGGTTTACGAGCACCATCACCGCGACCTGGTGGCCCGGGGGTGGGTCCGGGTCAAGTATCAGGCCGAGGAGGGGCGCTACAAAGCCGAGTACCGCCGCGGCAAGGCCAAGGCCAAGCTCGAGGTGCGCGACCAGCGGGGGCGTATCGAGGTGCGGATAAAGGAAGGCTAGACATCGGCTGGCTCCTGGCATAGACTAAGCGATGCCTGGGGCCGTGGCGCAGTTGGGAGCGCGCTTGAATCGCACTCAAGAGGTCGGGGGTTCGAGTCCCCTCGGCTCCACCAAAAACCCGGCGGGCCCGGGTTTTTTCTTTTAGGCGGTATAGCTACAAGCTTTTCTACACCAGCCTACCTTTGAGATTGTGTAGCCCATTCAAAGGTACAAACCCACTGGTGTAACCCATTTGGTATACCTGCATTGCTGGGTGTAGAGATGCGAGGTCTAGCTTAGAACAAGCCCACACAAATTCACCTACCCTAGGGGCTATGGAAAGCATTCTCACCACTGCGCAGCCCGCTTCCAAACTTCCCCAGTACCCCCAGCGCAACGAGCGCCCAGCCCGCCTGATCATCAGCCGCCCCCAGCCCAGGTGCCCGGTCAAGGTGATTTGGGAGGGCTTCCGCATGAGCAAGGCCTGGGGCGACGCCCTCGAGACCTACGGCCTCGAGCAGGAGTAAGGGCTATCCCTGGCCGATGGTTACAGTGGGCTCATTGCCGGGTTTCCATTTGATGGTGCACCCAATCGCGTCGGCCCGGGTAAAAGGAGGCTCGGCCCCCTGGGTAAGGGCCTCCAGCACCAGCGCCAGCGTATGCTCGCTCACCCCTTCGGGGTTTTTAGGCTGGTCGTTGACCCGGCCGTGGTAGCGGAGCCTGCGCTCCGAGTCGAATACGAAGGCCTCGGGGGTGCGCAGGGCCTTGTAGGCTTTGGCGGTGGTCTGGCTTTCGTCTAGAAGATAGGGGAAAGGGATGCCGTGCTCCTTGGCGAAGGTCCGCATGCCCTCCGGGGAATCCTCGGGGTAGCGGGTGTAGTCGTTGGGGTTTATGCCCACGAAGGCCACCTGCCCCTGGTACTTCTTCGCCAGGTCCACGATTTCCTTGATGGAGCCCTTCACGTAGGGGCAGTGGTTGCACATGAATAGCACCACCAGTACGGGCTCGGAAAACTCCGAAAGCCGTCGAGGCTTGCCGTCGAGGTCGGGAAGCTCAGCGTCAATCAGCGGGGCGCCTAGGGCTAGTTGGTCGTACTGTAGCATAGCTGCATGTTACCCCAACCCCCTCCCGCCCAGCCAGCGGGTTCATAAGCGCGCCCTATGCTTTTCTTCTCAAGGCGCAATACAATCGGTTAGGTTATGGCGCATGCGGTGGTAATCCTCGCGGCCGGTCTGGGCACCCGGATGAAGTCCAAGCTGCCCAAGGTGCTCCACCCCCTGCTGGGGAAACCCCTGGTGGGCTACTGCATCGATGCGGCCTTCCAAAGTGGGGCCGAACGGGTGGTGGTGGTGGTGGGCCACGGGGCCGAGCAGGTGCGGCAGGCTTTTGCCAGCCATCCCCGGCTGGTCTTTGTGGAACAAAAAGAGCAGCTCGGCACCGCCCACGCTCTGGCCCAGGCCGAGGCGGTGCTGGCCGACTTCCCCGGACCCATCGTGGTTACCCAGGGCGACACCCCGCTCACCCGCCCCGAGACCCTGAAGGGTTTGGTGGAGGTGCTGAGGCGGGAGCAGGCCGGGATGGCCCTTCTCACCATGAGGCTTCCCGACCCCACCGGCTATGGGCGCATTGTGCGGGACGAAAAGGGAGAGATTTTGCGCAATGTGGAGCAAAAGGACGCCCGCCCTGAGGAACTGGCCATCCAGGAAATCAACCCAGGGGTATACTGCTTTGACGCCTCACTTTGGGCAATGCTCCGGCGGGTGGATAACCAAAACGCAGCGGGCGAGTACTACCTGCCCGACCTCATCCAAATCTACCGCGCGGCAGGGCAGAAAGTGGCCTCCCTCGAGGCCAAAGACCCAGAGGAGCTCCTGGGGGTCAACTCCAGGGCCCAGCTCGCCCAGGTGGAGGCGGTGCTGCTCGGTCGCCTGCGGGCCCACTGGATGGCCCAGGGGGTGCGGATGGTGCTGCCGGAGACGGTCTACCTCGAGCCCAGCGTGGAGCTGGCCCCGGATGTGGTCCTTTGGCCGGGCGTCGTCTTGCGGGGCCAGACCCGCCTGGGGGAGGGGGTGGAGGTGGGTGCCTACGCGGTGCTCACCGACACCACCGTGGAGCCCTACGCCAAGGTGAAGTCCCACAGCGTCTGCGAGGGGGCCTACATCGAGCAGGGAGCCGATGCGGGGCCCTTTGCCCGGCTGCGCCCGGGGGCCTATTTGGAGCAGGAGGCGCATGTGGGCAACTTCGTCGAGGTCAAGAATGCCCGCCTGGGGCGGCGGGCCAAGGCCGGGCACCTGGCCTACTTGGGCGATGCCGAGGTGGGGGAGGAGTCCAACATCGGGGCGGGGGTCATCACCGCCAACTACGACGGGGTGCGCAAGCACAAGACCACCATCGGCAAGCGGGCCTTCGTGGGTTCCAACAGCGTCCTCATAGCCCCTGTGACCCTGGGGGATGGGGCTTTTGTGGCGGGGGGCAGCGCTATCAACCAGGATGTGCCGGCGGAGGCCTTGGCCATCGCGCGTGAGCGCCAACGAAACATCGAGGGCTACCGGCGCAGGCGCGAGCAGGAGACCTCTGGGGCTGGCTAGCCTGGGCTTTCAGTTCGGTTTCAGCTTGGGGAGTAAACTAAGGGTGAGGAGCGTGCCATGAACCTGGGAATGCCTGAGATTCTAATCATTCTGCTCATCGCCCTTTTGCTCTTCGGTCCGCGCAAGCTGCCGGAGCTGGGCCGCAGCCTAGGCCAGAGCATCCGGGAATTTCAGCGGGGAGTGCGGAACGTGCGCGAGGAGTTTGAAAAGGCCGCGGACGTGAAGGAGTTCAAGGAGATCAAAGAGGAGCTGAGCAAGCCGCTGGAGGAGAAGAAGCCCGAGGCCAAATCCTAGGAGGGGTGCACCATGCGGGAAGCCCCGTTGATGGAACACCTCGAGGAGCTACGCAACCGCCTGATTTGGTCCATCGTGGCCTGGGCGGTGATGACCGCTGTAGCCTTTTCCTTTCGCGTGCAGATTCTGGAGGCCCTGAAGCGGCCTTTGGACGTCTACAACCAGGATGCCTCCGTCAAGGCTGAGCTCATCGTTTTGAACATCACCGAGCCCTTCCTCACCGCCCTCAAGGTGGCGGCCTTTGGCGGGCTGGTCTTGGCCTTGCCCTTTATCGTTTACCAGATCTGGGCCTTTATCGCCCCGGGCCTCTACGACCACGAGCGGCGCCTGGCGGTGCCCTTCATCCTGGGGGCCGGCTTCAGCTTTGCGGTGGGCGTAACCTTCGCCTACTTCGTGCTGCTGCCCTTCGCGGTCCCTTTCCTGCTTGGATTCCTGGGCGACGTAATCACCCCGCAGATCTCCATAGGGATGTACATGGGCCAGGTGGTCACCTTTATGGCCCTGATGGGCATCCTCTTCGAGATGCCGGTGGTGAGCTACCTGCTGGCCAGGCTGGGCCTTCTTACCAGCCGCTTCCTGGCCGATAACTGGCGCATAGCCGTGGTGCTGCTGGTTACCCTGGCGGCCATCATTACCCCCACGGTTGACGTGGTCAACCTCAGCCTGGTCTCGGTGCCCTTGATGGTGCTCTACGGCATCTCCATTCTGCTGGTCAAGTGGGCTGAGCGCGGCCGACCCAAAGAGGCGGAGGCCAGCCCGGCCTGAGGCCGCGGGCTTGCCTTGGGGCGGCCGGCTTGGTATACCATGGTCATGGACCAACGCATTCTGGAGCTGCGCAAAGAAGTAGACCGCGTCAACCGCGAGATTCTCCGCCTCCTTTCCGAGCGGGGCCGGTTGGTCAGCGAGATTGGGCGGGTGCAGACCGAGCTCGGCCTGCCCCACTACGACCCCAAGCGGGAGGAGGAGATGCTGGCCTACCTGACCCAGGAAAACCCAGGGCCTTTCCCAAGCGAGACCATCCGACGGCTTTTCAAGGAGATTTTCAAGGCCTCCCTCGACCTGGAAGAACGCCAGGATAAGCAGAAGTTCCTCTACTCGCGCCAGGTCAAACCCGAGGACACCAAGGTGCGGGTCAAGGAGGTGGTCTTTGGCGAGGGCAAGGTGCTGGTGGCGGGGCCCTGCGCCATTGAGTCGGAGGAGCAGGTATTTTCCACCGCGCGTTTTCTGGCCGGGCATGGGGTGAAGGTGCTGCGCGGAGGGGCCTACAAGCCCCGGACCTCCCCCTACGGCTTCCAGGGCCTGGGTGAGCCGGGCCTCAAGCTGGGGCGCCAGGCCGCGGACGCCTACGGCATGGCTTTTGTGACCGAGGTGATGGACACCCGGGATGTGGAGCTGGTGGCCCAGTACGCCGACATCCTCCAGGTAGGTACGCGCAATGCCCAGAACTTCGCCCTTCTGCGCGAGGTAGGGCGGGCTGGCAAGCCTGTTTTGCTCAAGCGAGGCTTTGCCCAGACCATTGAGGAGTGGTTCTACAGCGCCGAGTACATCCTCTCGCAGGGGAACGCGGAGGTAATTCTGTGCGAGCGGGGTATCCGAACCTACGAGAAGTGGACCCGCAACACCCTGGACCTCTCGGCCGCGGTGCTGGCCAAGCAGCTCACCCATCTGCCGGTGATTGTGGACGTGACCCACGCAGCCGGACGGCGCGATCTGCTGGCCCCGCTGGCCCGGGCTGCTTTGGCGGCCGGGCTGGATGGGGTGCACGTGGAGGTGCACCCCAACCCCAAGGTGGCCCTTTCCGATAACGAGCAGCAGCTCGACTTCGCCCAGTTCGAGCAGTTCCTGCGGGCCATCGAGGACCTGATGCCCCGGGTGGCGAGGGTCTGATTGTTCAGGCGGCCCCAGCCCCTGTAGGCTCTTAAACGTGGGACTCTTCGATAACCTGGTAGGGGCTTTTCTCAAGCTCACCGACCCCACGCCCGACTACACCGGGCCGCGCTGTCTTCTAGAGCGCAACAGCGTGGGGGGATGCGACAAGTGCCAGCAGGTCTGCCCCCATCAGGCCATCACCCTGCAGAACTTCACCGTTGAGATAGACGAGGTACGCTGCACAAGCTGCGGTCTGTGTACCGCGGCCTGCCCTGGCCTCGCCCTGGAGTTCCCTTTGGGCTCCATCCAGGAGAAGCTACACCGGGGCAAGGGGCAGCTCCGCTGTTCCCGGGCCCCGGGGGCGGGGGACGAGGTGCACTGCCTAGGCCAGCTCACCCCTGGGCTTCTGGCCGAGGCAGGGGCCCGCTTCGGCCCCCTTACCCTGGCCCACGGCGACTGCGCTACTTGCCGGATTGGGGGGAGCAGTGTGCTCGAGCGGGTCCAGTGGGCCGTGGAGGAGGGGCGGCGCTACTTCCCTGGGCTCGAGGTGCACCTCCAGCAAGCCCCTCTGCGGGGGGCTGAGGTGGGCCGGCGAGAGTTCTTTGGAGCCCTTTTGGGAGGAGCTAAGCGCTCGGCTGCGGAGCTGGTGCCTAACCTCCCGTTGTTGCCGGATGAGCCCTACCAGGAGAAGCGCGCCGAACGGCCTGCGGAACTGCGCCTGCGCCGGGTGGCGGCCTACCGGGCACAAGCGGTGCGCTGGCCTAGGATTGCTGTAGGGGAGGGCTGCACGCTCTGTCCGGTCTGCACCAATGTGTGCCCTACCAAGGCGGTGGAACGCGAGCGCGCGCCGGGAGGGGAGGAGTACGTGCTGAGGCTCGAGGTCTCGGCCTGCACGGGCTGCGGGGCCTGCGTGGAGAGCTGCCCGCCTCAGGTAATTACCCTGACCGAGGCCAGCCGGGAGGAGGTCTTCGGAGAGCCTTTGGAGCTTTACCGGGGGGTTCCGCCCTGGTACGACCTGTAGTTTGACAGGGCAGAGCAGGCCCCCTAAAATACCCTTGCTGCCTGCTGCTGGGGCATCGTCTAATGGCAGGACAGCGGTCTTTGGAACCGCCGGTCGTGGTTCGAGTCCACGTGCCCCAGCCAACTCCCCCGGTTTAGCCCGGGGGATTTCTGTGACTTTTTACGGGGGGGCTGGGGGGTGGGTTTGGTAATATCAGGGCCAATATGGCAGATGCGCTCAGAAGCGAAAAAATCCTGGTGATTACCCCCAGCCCAGCCCTGCGGGCCCTTCTGGAGCTTTCCTTGGAGGAGGAGGGTCTGGAGGGTGTCTTTTATGAGAAGGCCCAGCAGGGGTTGGAGTTTTTGAAAAACCACACGCCGCGGGCCATTGTGCTGGACGACGTTGTAGAAATCGATCCCTTCTCCATCGCCACCCGGCTCAAGATGAGCCGCCGCCTGCGGGAGGTGCCGGTGGTGCTCCTTTTGAGCGACAACGATGACCGCACCAAGCTGACCGCCGAGTTTACCCGGGTAGAGCACGTGCTTTCCAAACCTCTGGATCGAAAGGCCTTTGCACAGATTCTTCGCAGTTTGCCCCAGCAGCAGCCGATCCAGAGGTGAGAATCTGCTGCGCCCCTCTAATCCTGGCCTGCTAGACTGGCTTTGTGCGAGGGCTATTCAGAATTCTGCGGGTGGCGCTGCTCGCCGCTTTCGTGGGCGCTGCGGCAGGGGGGGGCTACGTGGTCTGGCTTTTGCTGCGGGACCTACCCAGCCTGGAGGCCCTGGACAACCTGCGCTTTACCGCTACCTCCACCTTTTACACCCGCGACGGTGTTCCCATCGCCGACCTGGCCTCGGTGGAGGATGGGCGGGCCATTGCCCGGCAGTTGGTGCGCTTGAGCGATGTCTCGCCGGCAGCAATCGCAGCGGTGGTGGTTTCGGAAGACCAGCGCTTCTTCCGCCACTACGGCGTTGACCCGGTCCGCCTTTTGGGGGGGCTTTACTACACCTTGCGGGGCGATCTTCAGGGTGGTTCCACCATTACCACCCAGGTGGTCAAGAACACCCTGCTGCGCGAGCTGGCTTTGGAGCGCCGGGGCATCAGCGGCCTCGAGCGCAAACTCAAGGAATTCCCGCTGGCCATCCAGATCGAGCGGCGCTACTCCAAGGAAGAAATCTTGGAGCTGTACCTGAACGTGGTGCCCTGGGGGGGGAATGCCCAGGGGATATGGGCTGCGGCCCAGGCCTACTTTGGCAAGGACCCCTCCGAGCTCAATTTGGCCGAGGGGGCCTACCTGGCAACCCTAATACCGGCGCCCAATACCCGCTATCTCGACTACCCTGCCACCCGCCGCCGCATGCGCGTCTTGCTCAACAACATGGTGGCCGAGGGTTGGGTGAGTCCGGCCGAGGCCGAGGCAGCCTGGCGGTACAGGCTGGTGCCGCGGGGGTGGGAGGTGAGCTACGATGATGAGGGCAATCTGAAGGAGGCCAGGCTGGTGGACCCCAGCGTGCGGGTCATTCCTGAGCGCAACGTGCGGCTGGCTCCCTACTTCGTCTACGAGGTTCAACGCTACCTCAGGGAAAAGATCGGCGTCGACAAGCTCAGGAACCAGGGGGGGCTGCGCATCGTGACCACCCTCGACCTGAGGATGCAGGCGGCCGCCGAGAAGGCTGTTGCTGGGCGCCGGCTGCCCGACCAGGCCCAGCTTGCCCTGGTGGCCCTCGAGCCCAACTCAGGGGAGGTGCTGGCCATGGTAGGGGCCCGGCCAGGCACGGAAGGGGAGTTCAACCGGGCCACCCAGGCCTGGCGCAGCCCTGGTTCGGCCATCAAGCCCTTTACCTACGGGGTGGCCCTGGAGGCGGGCTGGACCCAGGCCACCACCGTGCTGGATGCCCCCGTCGAGTACCGCACCCCTCGGGGGGTCTGGCGGCCCAAGAACTTCGACGGCAAGTACCTGGATCGCCCTGTGAGCATCCGCTATGCCTTCGATCGCTCGCTCAACCTGCCGGCCATCCGCACGGCGGAGGCCATTGGCATCCAGCGCCTGGGCGATAAGCTGCGGGCGGCCGGCTTTCGTCTTACGGGCAACATGGCTGTGCTGGCCAACGCTATCGGCGGGGGCGCCGAAATTACACCCATGGGCTTGGCCGCTGCCTACGCCAGCTTTGTAAACGGCGGCTACTGGGTAGAGCCGCGCTTGGTGCTCAGGGTTGAGGATGCCGAGGGCCGTGTTATCTACCAGCCTGAAACCCGAAAGGTGCAGCTTTGGACGCCCCAGGTGGCCTACCAGATCTGGGACATGCTCAAGGGCTACGTCTACGACATACCCCCAGGTTTCCGCAGCAGCCTGGCTTGGCAGGCCCAGATTCCAGGACGGGTGGTGGGGGGCAAGACTGGTACCAGCGATGAGGCCATTGACCTGTGGTTTGCTGGGGCCACCCGGGGTCTAGTGGCCACCGTCTGGGTGGGACGCGACGACCACAAGCCCCAGCGTATGGGGGGGGTAGAGCCCAGCAGTTCGGTGGTCAATCCGCCCATTTGGCGCGACTTCGTGGAGGAGGCTTTGCGGGGCCGTCCGGCGGGCGACTTCCCCCAGCCGCCGGGGTTAGTGGCCGCCAGCTTCGACCTGCTTACCGGGAATCCGAGTTCCAGCGGGGTGGTGGCTCTTTTCCCGGCCGGCCAGGCAGAGCGGGTTCAGGCCCAGAGCCCAGCGGCGGTGCTGCGCGAGGCCCCGCCGCCCACCTATGTGGGCCGGCTCGGTCCAACGGTGGCCGATGCCGCTGTGTACCAAAGCCTGGCGCTGGACCGGGCTACTGGATGTTTAGCAGGCCCGGAGGTGCCTACCCATCGGCTGGTGTGGGTTCAGGTGCCCGAGGGCCGGGCCTCGGACTACCGTTGCCGCTGATGTTGCAAGGGGGGGAAGGGCCGTGCTATACTCCGCGTTGGCGCTTTTTTGGACCGGTGGCCCCGAGCCGGCCCAATAAAAGCAGAAAGTGCCCTGCGAAGGCGGTGGTAGGCGCCTTCGCCCAATGGAGACGGCTGTGTTCAAGACCTATGTTCCCGAACCCCAGGAGCCCGGTTGGGTTCTGATTGATGCGGCGGGCCAGCCCGTCGGGCGGTTGGCCTCGAGGATCGCCGCTATCCTGCGCGGTAAGCACAAGCCCCACTTCACCCCCAACATGGCCGTGGGGGACTGCGTGGTGGTCATCAACGCTGATAAGGTGGTGCTCAAGGGCTCCAAGCCCCGCACCAAGGTCTACACCCGCTACTCCGGCTACCCGGGCGGCCTGAAGCGCATTCCGGCCGCCGTGATGCTGGCCGAAAAGCCGGTCAGGGTGGTGGAGCACGCGGTCAAGGGCATGCTGCCCAAGGGACCATTGGGGCGGGTGATGTTCCGCCGGCTCAAGGTGTACGCCGGGCCCCAGCACCCCCATGCAGCCCAGAAACCGGTCAAGATGGAGGTCGGGTAATGGAGCAGTACTACGGCACGGGCCGCAGGAAGACCAGCGTGGCCCGGGTGTTCCTTCGCCCGGGAAGCGGCAAGATTGAGGTCAACCGCATGCCCTTTTCCGATTATTTCGGCGGCCTGGTGAAGGCGGTCTCGGCCCTCGAGCCCTTGCGCCGGGTGGACGTCGCCCACCGCTTCGACGCCTACATTACGGTAAGGGGCGGGGGCAAGTCGGGGCAGATCGATGCCATCAAGCTCGGCCTTGCCCGGGCGCTGGTGAACTACGACAGCGACCTCAGGGCCAAGCTGAAACCCGCTGGTCTGCTTTCCCGCGACCCCCGCGAAGTAGAGCGGAAGAAGTACGGCAAGCACAAAGCCCGCCGGTCGCCGCAGTACAGCAAGCGCTAGGCTCTCTCCTGCGAAGCCCCTGCCCCTGTAGGGCGGGGGCCCGCCTCTTTTCCCATCTAGTCGGCCGCCAGGGCTAGATCGGGTCTTTGCAGGCCCACCTGGGCGCCCAGGCTTCTCAGGCGGTTCTCGATGTCCTCGTAGCCCCGCTCGATGTGCTCCAGGCCGCTGATGTGGCTTTCCCCCTCAGCGGCGAGGGCTGCGATGATCAGGCCGCCGCCAGCCCGGATGTCGCGGGCCTCCACCGCAGCCCCGCTGAGCGGGCGGCCCTGGATGATGAGGGTGCGGTCTTTGAGGGTGATATCGGCCCCCATCCGGGCCAGCTCGCTGGCATGGGTGAAGCGGTCGGGGTAGATGCGGTCGGAGACCAAAGAGGTGCCGGGCACGGTGCAGAGGTAGGCGCTGGCCGGGGGCTGCAGGTCGGTGACGAAGCCGGGGTACTCGCGGGCCTCGAGGTTGAAGGGCTGGGGCTGGGGGGTGGAGTCCAGGTGAATCCAGTCCTTGCCGGTGGTGATGCGGTGGCCCGAATAGGCCAGCTTGTCCAGGAGAGCATCCATGTGAAAGGGCTCCACCTGGGTGAGGGTGATGCTGCCCCGGGTGGCAGCGGCGGCCAGCAGGTAGGTGCCGGCCTCTATGCGGTCGGGAATCGGCCGGTAGCGTACCCCCTGCAGGTAGGGCTTTCCCTTGATGTGCAGGGTGCTGCTGCCAATGCCTTGGATCTCGGCCCCCATCTGCACGAGAAAATTGCACAGGTCGACGATTTCGGGCTCCTGCGGGGTGTTGACCAACACCGCCTCGCCCCCCAAAGCCGCGGCCATCAGGGCCTGCTCAGTGCCGCCCAGGGTGGGCAGGTCGTAGAACACCCGGCCAGAGGCGGGCCTTAGGCGGCGGGCGGTGTAGGCCACCCCCTGCTCGGTAATTTGGTGGCTCACCTCGAAGCCCAAAGCCCGCAGGGCCTTGATGTGCTGGTCCACCGGTCGTTCGGCAAAGGTGCACCCCCCCGGTAGGGGTACGGTGGCCTCGCCCGCACGGGCCGCCAGGGCCCCCAGCACGTTGAAGCTGGCCCGCATCCGGCTGACCAGCTCGAAGGGGGCTTGGGTGGAGGTGATCTCCGGGGTATGCAGGTGCAGGGTACGCCCTTCCCAGGCGTGGCGGGTCCCCAGGTGGCCCAAAAGCTCGAGCAAAACATCGATATCTCGCAGGCGCGGTACCTCCAGAAGCGTGACCGGCTCTGGGGTAAGGAGGCTGGCGGTCATCAGCTTGAGGGCAGAGTTCTTGGCGGGGAGCACGCGCAGCTCCCCCTGGAGGGGCTTGCCACCGCGAATCACGAGGGTTCGGTCCATACCTGGGTCTGCCTCCGGCTTTCTACAGCCTTGCGCGCTTTACACACAATACTCAATATGAGGATAGTTAGTCAGAGAAGTGTTGTCAAGTAAAGGCATACCGTGCTAAAGTTGGAGGTGAAGCGCAAACGGCAGCCCAGCCGCAGCGGATATGCCCAAGAAAGAGAAAAAACGCCTCCAGGTAGTAATCAGCGACGAGCAGGATGCGTTGCTGACCCGCCTGGCCTACGAGCTCTCCAGCCCTGAGCAGCTGGTCTCCAAGTCGGAGGTGGTCCGCCTGGCCATTGAGAAGCTGGCCGATGGCTTGGAGGAAGGCGCAGAGAAGCAGCGGCTTAGGGAACTTTTGAAGCGGCTCGATGCTGAGGAGTAGCCCCGATTGCGCAGGGGCCGGCCTTGTGCCATGCTTCTTTTTATGGCACGGTGGCTTGTCTACGGGCTTTTGGGGCTCCTCCTTTTTCTGGGGTTTGCGGGTTGGGGGGCTTATATCTTCCTGATCCGCCCAGCCCAGAATCTGGTAGGGGAGTTGCGCCAGATCATCGTTTTGGACGAGGGTATCCAGAACCAAACCCCCTACCGGCCGCCTGCTGATCAGCAGCTCAGCCAGCTCCAGGTGGAGCGTCTGCTGCGGGTGCAGCAGCGGGTGCGGGAGGGGTTGGGGGAGCGCTACCGCCAGGTTGAGGCCCGCTTGAACCAGCTCGCTCGCCAGCAAGCAGGGCTGCCCAACCTGGACTACCGCGCTGTCCTGGACCTTTTCCGCGACTCCAGCGCCCTTATGGTGGAGGCCAAGCGCCTTCAGGTGGAGGCGCTGAACCAGGAGGGGTTTTCTCGTGAGGAGTACGCCTGGGTCAGGCGGCAGGTCTATGCGGCTTTGGGGCTGGGCCTACCCCAGCTTGACCCCAACGAGGTCCTCCGCCAGATAGCTGCCCGGGACTTCAACCCGCGGGTGGCGCTGGAAAAGCCAGAGGCCCCTCCGGCCAATGTGCGCTTGGTCGAGGCCTACCGCCAGGAGCTCGAGGCCTACTACCCCTTCACCTGGTTTGGCCTGTGACTCAGGCAGGGGCGACCTGGGCCTTCTTCCGCCGCTTGCGGCGCTTCTTGCCGCTTGGGGTTTTGGCGTCTCCCACCGGGTTGTTCTCGCCCCAGGCACCGAAATAGACCTTTTGCAGCCGCACCTTGACCGGTTTGACAAAGCCCCGCCGCTCCTCTGGGGGGCCGACCACCCGCTTGGGACGGGCCCGGGCGTGGGGTGGGGGGCTCTTGGGTTCGCTGGCCCCCACTTTACGCTTGGGCTTTTTGTCTTTTGGCTTGGCTTCGGCAGGCTCGAGGTCAATCTGCCGGGCGGAAGGGTTGGCGCCCTCAATCTTCACTTCCATCTCGTCTCCTATGCGAATCCGGCGTTTGGTCTTCAGGCCCTCTAGGGCCAGCAGCTCTTCATGATAGTGGTACAGATCGTCGCGCAGGGCCGCAAGCCGCACCAGGCCTTCCACGCCGTTGGGCAGGGTAACGAAGACCCCAAAGTTGGTGACCCCCGAGACCGTGCCGGTGTAGACCTCCCCCCTGTGGCGCAAAGCCCAGAGGCACTGGTAGTAGCGGCTTAGCTCCCGCTCAGCGCTCTCGGCGGCCCGCTCCCGCTCGGAGACGTGCTGGGCCATCAGGGGAAAGCGCTGGGCCCAGGCCTCCTTGCGAGCCTTGGTGGCGCGGCGCCGCAGCAGGGTTCGCAGCACCCGGTGTACCACCAGGTCGGGGTAGCGCCGTATGGGGCTGGTGAAGTGCAGGTAGTGCTCCGCTGCCAGGCCAAAGTGGCCCAGGTTTTCGGCAGCATAGCGGGCCAGCCGCAGCGAGCGCAAAAGCAGGGTGGAGACCACCGGGGCCTCGGGCCTGCCCTCGGCCTGTTTCAGCACGGCCTGCAAGGCCTTGGGGCTGGGTTCGCCACCGGGCAGGCGGTAGCCGAGCTTCTCCAGGGCGTTAACCAGCTTGGTGTAGGCCTCCTGGCTGGGGTCCTCGTGCACCCGGAAGAGGGCCGGGATGTTGCGCTCGGCCAGGTGCTTGGCCACGATGCGGTTGGCCAGAAGCATTAGCTCTTCTATGAGGCTGCGGGCCCGGGGCTCGCGCAGGGGGATGAGGTGCAGGTTGCCTTCAGGGTCCACCTCTACGCGCACCTCGCTGAAGTTGAAGTCGAGCGCGCCCTGCTCGAGGCGCCGGGCCTTCAGGGTTTGGGTCAATTCCAGAAGGAGGGATAGGTCGGGGTGCAAAAGGGGGGGTATGGCTTCCTCGGGTAGGGGAGTACCCTTCTCTTTTGCCTCGGCAAAGGCCTCCACCGCCTCGTAGGTGAGCCGGGCCACGCTGCGGATTACCCCTTCGGCAAAGCGGTAGCCCCGGACCTTGCCCTCAGGCGACAGCTCGACCAGCACCGAAAGCACCAGCCGGTCCTCCCCTGGTTTGAGCGAGCAGATTCCGTTGGAGAGGGCTTCGGGCAGCATGGGGAGCACCCGCCCCGGCAGGTAGACGCTGGTGGCCCGCGCATAGGCCTCCTGGTCGAGGGGGCTGCCCTCGCGCACGTAGTGAGAGACGTCGGCGATGTGGATACCCACGCGGTAGTTTCCGTTGGGCAGGACCTCAATGTGGATGGCGTCGTCGAAGTCTTTGGCATCGGCCCCATCGATGGTAAAGACCCGCAGGCTGCGGAAGTCCTCCCGCCGGGCCACCTCGGCTGGGTCCAGGTGGGCCACCCGTTCGGCCTCGGCCAAAGCCTCAGGGGAGAAGCTGCTTTGCAGGCCGTACTTGGCGATGATGGCCTCGGTCTCCACCTCTGGGCCCTCCCCCTGGCCCAGGTAGGCCTGCACCTCGCCGTAGGGCTCCCCTTTGGGGGGAAAGACCACCCGGGCCAGCAGCCGGGCCCCGGCCTCTAGGCCCTCCAGCCCCTCTGGTTTGAGCTTGAGGGCGGGCAGGCGGGGGTCGTCGGGCTTGAGCCAGGCGTAGCCCTTCTTGAAGTAAAGCCGCCCCACCACCTGGTGGAGTGCCCGCTCCAGCACCTCCACCACCACCCCCCAGGGCCGGCCGTCCTTCCCGGGGGGGCGGGTCTCGGCCCGCACCCGGTCGCCGTGCCAGGACCCCCCCAGGTGCCCTTTGGGGATGTAGAGGTCGGGCAGGGCCGGGTTTGTGGGGACGACGAAGGCAAAGCCAGCGGGATGGGCCTGCAGGTGGCCCACAAAGCCCTTTTCGGTCTGGGCCTCGGGCAGCTCGTAGAGCTTGCGGCGGGGCTCCAGCACCTTGCCCTCGGCCACCAGCATGGCCAGGGCTTCCTTGGCCTCGTCCTTGTCCAGCCGAAGCCCCCGCACCACCTCGCGCAGGCTGAAGCGTTTCTTGGGCTGTTTTTTCAGGAACTCGTAGATCCGCTGCTCGAGCATAGGGGCGGCCCTGCCTCAGAGTACCCCCTCAAAGGCCTCTCGGGTAGCCTCCAGGGCGCCCTGGAGGGCCTCCAGGGCCTCCTCGAGGTGGGCTTTTTCCACGATCAGAGGGGGCTCCAGCCGCACCACCTTGGGGTTGTTGAGGCCGAAAGCGGTGATGACCCCTCGGGCGGCCAGCTCGGCCACCGCCACCGCCCCGATGTCGGCGTCGGTGAACTCCAGCCCCAGCATAAGCCCCCGGCCCCGCACCTCCGCGATGAGCTCGGGGAAGGCCCTTTGCAGCTCCTGCAGGCCCCGCATGAGGTAGGCCCCCATCTCCAGGGCCCGCCCCGGCAGGTCCTCGTCCACAATCACCTCCAGGGCCGCCAGGGCCGCCGCCGCGGCCAAGGGGTTGCCGCCGAAGGTGGAGGAGTGGACCAGGGGTTCAGTTTTGTAGATGGCGAGGATCTCCGGCCGGGCCAGGGTGGCCGAGATGGGCATCACCCCGCCCCCTAAGGCCTTGGCGCTCACCAGGATGTCGGGCTCTACGGCCTCCCAGTTCACCGCCCAGAGCCTCCCGGTGCGGCCCAGGCCGGTCTGCACCTCATCAGCGATCAAAAGCGCCCCTCGCTCCTGGGTGATGCGCCGCGCCTCGCGCAGGTAGCCTTCAGGGGGGACCCGGATTCCCCCTTCCCCCTGGATGGGCTCTATGATGACCGCTGCGGTCTCGGGGCCGACGGCCGCCTCGAGGGCCTCTGTGTCGCCGAAGGGCACCACCGTCACCCCGGGCAGAAGGGGCCGGGCCGGGGCCTGGTAGTTTTCGCGTGGGGTGACGGATAGGGCCCCAAGGGTCTTGCCGTGGTAGCCCCCCTGGGTGGTGACGAAGCCCGGCCGGCCGGTGTAGAAGCGGGCAAACTTGAGCGCAGCCTCCACCCCCTCGGCCCCTGAGTTGCCGAAATAGACCATGGAGAGCGGCCCCGGGGCCAGCTCCGCCAGCCGGGCGGCCAGCCGGGCGGTGGGCTCGGAGACCAGCACCCGCACCGACATGGGCATGCGCTCGAGCTGCCGTCTGACCGCTTCCACCACCCTAGGGTGCCGGTGGCCCAGCGAGAGGGTGCCGTAGAGGCCCAGGAAGTCCAGATAGCGCTTGCCTTCGGTGTCCCACACGTAGACCCCTTCGGCGTGGGACTCCACCCGGTCGAGCCCGGTGAAGCGCAGGAGGCCGGCTAAGCCAGGGTTGATGTGCCGCTCGAACAGCTCAAAGGGGGACATGCTCGGGCTCGAGTCTACCACGCTCTTCGACCCCTCTCACTTTAAACTGTAGTAGAGTGTCTAGGTGATGTCGAACGCAGCGCAGGCCACGGACGAGGTCTCACTCCGGGATATCTACCTGGTGCTCAAGCGCCGCAGCCGCCTGATTCTGGGCCTGACCTTGGGCCTAGCCCTGGCCACTCTGGCGGCGAGCCTCCTTTGGCCCAAGACCTACACCAGCCAGGTGGTCGTAAGCCTCTCGCTCTCCAACCAGTCGAACCAGGGGTTGCTCAACAACCTACCCTCCCTTCCGGGCCTGGCCCAGGGCTTCGTGGACCTGCAGCAGACCCGGCTGCTGGCCGACCAGCTTGGGGTGGACGACCCCACCCGCTACTACCGGGCCCGCTTCGACGAGAAGCGGGGCCTCCTCTCCCTCACCGCCCAGGGGCGCACCCCCGAGGAGGCCCACCAGCGGGCCGAGCAGATTCTCCAGGTGGCCCGCAGCTATCTGGAGCGCAACCTGCTGGAAGGGGCCCAGGCCAACCTGCGGGCCGCTTTGACCCAGGCCCAGCTCGACCTGCAGGTGGCCCGCGACGGGCTTGCGGGCATCCAGGTCCAGCTCAAGGAGGCCCCGGACCGGATCAGCCTGGACCCCGTGCTGGCAGCGGCCCTCGAGGCCCGGGGCAGCGACCCCCAGGCGGCCCGGGCCTCCAACCCAGCCTACACCAGCCTGAGCCTGGACGAGTCGCGCCTGCGCTCGCAGATCGCCCAGCTCGAGGCCCGCATCGCCACCCTGAGCGGCCTTTTACAGCAGCCCGATTCCATCAACCGGCTCATCAGCCAGGCCCTTTTGGTCCAGGTGCTGGTGCCCCCGGCCGAGCCCCTGCGCCCCAGCTTTCCCCGCCCCGCCCTCTTCACCCTGATCGCGGCCTTTTTGGGGCTGACTTTGGGGGTGCTGTGGGCCTTCGTGCTGGAGGCCATCCAGCCGGCCCCTGAACCGGCCCGAGCAGAGGGCTTGGAGGCCGCCCCGGCTGGAACTAGGTGAAGAGGGCGGAGACCGACTCCCCCCGGTGGATGCGCCAGATGGCCTCGGCAAAGAGAGGCCCCACGCTTAGCTGCTTGATTTTCTGGCTGGGCTGGGCCCGGTAGGTGCAGGTGTTGGTGGCGGCCACCTCCACGATGGGGGCTTTCTCGATACGCTCGATGGCCGGCCCCACATAAACCCCGTGGGTGAAGGCCGCGTAGACCGCCTCGGCCCCGTTTTGCATCAGCATCTCCGCAGCCTGGGCCAGGGTACCGGCGGTGGAGACCTCGTCGTCCACGATCAAGGCGGTCTTGCCCCGCACGTCCCCCACCAGGCCCCTCGAGGTTACCTCGGTATCCGAAAGCCGTTGCTTGTCGATGAAGGCGATGGGCAGGGCCAGCCGGCGGGCCAGCGAGCTGGCCCGCTTGAGGTCGCCGGCATCAGGGGCCACCACCACCGCATTCTCCAGGCGCTCCACCCGGGTGGCGAAGTAGTTGGCGATGACCGGCTCGGCCGAAAGGTGATCGACCGGCACCTTGAAGAAGCCGTGCACCTGGGCCGAGTGCAGCGTCATGGTCAGTACCCGGTCGGCCCCAGCGGTCTGGATGAGGTCGGCCACCAGCCGGGCGGCGATTGAGATGCGGGGGGCGTCCTTTTTGTCGCTGCGGGCGTAGGCGTAGTAGGGGATCACCGCGGTGACCCGGGCCGCGCTGCTGCTCTTGGCCGCGTCGATCATCATCAGAAGCTCGACCAGGTGGTCCTGCACAGGGGGGGTGAGGGACTGGATGATGAAGATGTCGCCCTCGCGCAGGCTCTGCTCATAGCGCACGAAGAGGCAGTCGTTGGCAAAGCGCTCGGTGGTGCTTTTGCCCAGGGGAATCCCCAGGTTCTCGGCAATCTCCCGGGCCAGCGCGGGATTGGACTGTCCACTAAATACCATCAAAGGTCGCTCCATAGCCGCCTGAAAGCATATCAGACGTTTTTAGGCGGGAGCGTTGTAAAGTAGACACCTGGCATGAGACCGCTGCGCAGACCCCGCCGCAGGCGAAACCGGCCGGTTTCGCTGGGCTGGCTTGTTTTTGCCCTGATCCTGCTGGGCTACACCCTGTGGCAGAACTACTTCCGCCCACTGCCTCCGGTGTACCGCTCGG